>CAYTOJ010000044.1:0-14752 GCA_964439415.1 uncultured Rickettsiales bacterium | reverse complement strand
CTGAAGTGCAATGGATATACTGATGTTAAGTAGTATCCATTCTTGAGAAGCAAGCGTTATACTAATAATGAATAAATCGCTGCCAAATATTTTAACCTTGGCCAGGATTGCGCTGATACCGCTGCTTATAGTGGCTATGGCGTTCAGTAATGATTATGGCTACATTATAAGTTTCCTGATTTTTGTTGCGGCAGGGGTGACTGACTGGCTGGATGGATACCTGGCGCGTAGCCTGAACGCTCAATCGGACTTTGGCCGGATGATGGATCCGGTGGCTGATAAGTTGATAGTTGCTACTGCTCTGGTGATACTGGCGGAACAAAACCGGGTGGATGCTCTCCCGGCGGTGGCGATAATCTGCCGTGAAATATTAGTGTCCGGCCTGAGGGAATACCTTGCGGATATGAAAATAAAACTACCGGTAACCCGCCTGGCGAAGTGGAAAACCGCGATTCAGGTTACGGCTATATCTACACTTCTTCTGGCTCCGGCAATGCCACTACAGGAATTTTTCCTGCAACTGGCTGATATTTCAATATGGATTGCCGCACTTCTAACTTTAATCACAGGCTATGCATACCTCAGGGAAGGAATCAGGAATGTATAGGGTCAAAAATTTGTTTGACCCCCGCCATTTTCAAATTTTGGCACTATCCAGTTTTCTATTGCTGGCTTTTATATGGTTCAGACTTGATATAAATATAAAATCCTGCCTGGCGGTTATTATAATGGCTCTTGGCACGCAACTTTTATTCTGCCGTTTATACCGCGTGCCTGTGTGGGATGTTCGCAGCCCTCTGATTTCATCACTCTCACTATGCCTGCTATTCAGAGCGGAGAGTATTATTATCCCAATGCTGGCGGCTTTTCTTTCCATAGCTTCAAAATTCCTGCTCCGCATTAACGGTAAGCATGTTTTTAACCCTACCAACTTTGGCATTACGGTAATGCTGCTGTTACATGCCGGCTGGGTTTCGCCGGGGCAGTGGGGTGGCCTTGCGTGGTTCAGTATGCTGGCGGCCATTTTTGGCCTGCTGGTGGTGACGAAAGCGGCGCGTTACGACACTGCTTTTTTCTTCATTGCTGCTTATGCCACTATCATTATAGGCAGGGGATTATGGCTTGGCGACCCTGCAACCATTATGATTCACCAACTGAAAAGCACATCCCTTCTGATATTTACTTTTTTCATGATTACCGACCCTATGACAACGCCTGATAGCAGGGCAGGGCGTGCGCTTTTTGCAGCTATCACTGCAACATTTGCCTTGTATCTGAAATTTTCGTTTTACTGGCACGATGCTTTATTCTATGCACTTTTTATCTGCTCCATGGCCGTGCCGATGATTGATAAACTACTGCCTGGAGTAAAAGAAAAATATAGCTGGGCGAAACCAGCTTAGAAATAAATAAGGGGAGGCTTCATGAAACGTCTGCTTGGTGCTTTGATACTAACATGGATTGTATTTAATTCATCCCCTGCCTGGAGTTTCTGCGGCTTCTACGTGGCTAAGGCGGATACAAAGCTTTATAACAAAGCTTCCAAGGTGGTGCTGGCGAGTGATGATGATCGTCATGTCATCACCATGTCCAGCGATTATCAGGGAGACATGAAGGACTTCGCCATAGTAATACCAGTGCCGACTAAAATTGAGCGCGAGCAGATTAATATCAACGAGAATAAACTGGTTGAGCATGTGGATGCCTACACTGCCCCGCGTCTTGTGGAGTATTTCGATGCCGACCCTTGCCAGCAGATGGACTACATGATGGGGAGTGGGGCGCAGACTGCCATGGCTCCACGGATGAAAAAAGCAAAAGAGATGGATGCAAAATCTCTAGGCGTTAAAATTGAGGCTGAGTATACTATAGGTGAGTATGATATAGTTATACTATCAGCGGAGCAGAGCGATGGTCTGGTAAAGTGGCTGACTGGAAACGGTTATAAAATGCCAGCAGGGGCTGATGAAGTGCTTGGCAGTTACATTAAGCAGGATATGAAATTTTTCCTGGCAAAAGTGAATTTAAAAGAGCAGGCCAAACTCGGCTATACATATCTCAGGCCAATACAGATAGCTTATGAATCCCACAAGTTCATGCTACCGCTGCGTCTGGGTACGCTAAATGCCAATGGCGCGCAGGAATTATTTATAATAACACTCACAAAAAATGGCAGGGTGGAACCGGTAAATTACCGGCAGGTAAAAATCCCCAGTGATATTAATGTTCCGGTTTATGTTAAGGATAATTTTGGTGAGTTTTATAAAGCCATGTTTGATCGCCAGGTGCAGAAAATCGGTATGAAGGCAGTTTTCCTGGAGTACGCCTGGGATATCGGCTGGTGTGACCCCTGCGCTGCGGATCCTTTAACTCAGGAAGAATTGAAGCAACTTGGTGTTTTCTGGCAAAATGAGCAAGCCGGATTGCAGGCTCCAGCCAACATGCCTGGCAGGGCTGTAATGCCGCAAAATCCCCCAAAGCCACCAGTATTCATTACCCGTATGCATGTGCGTTATGATGCGAAGAGCTTCCCTGAGGATATAATGTTTCAGCAGACATATGACCGTAGCAATTTTCAGGGCAGGTATATAATCCAGCATCCCTGGAAGGGGGAGCGCAAGCAATGTCAGATGGCTGGGCAGTATCTAGATAGTCTGCCAGCCCGTTTTAGCAGGGAAGCTGAAAATCTCGCCAGTATAACCGGCTGGGAGATTTCTGATATTCGCGCAAAAATGAATGCAAGCGGTCAGAATTTCAAACCTTCTGCAACTGGTGAGCAGAAATGGTATCAGCAGCTTTGGAAAAAATAGCCGTGATACATTGGTGGGTAGTGGGGTGTTGATATGAATCCGTTAGCGGCAATAGGCAGAGTTTTCCTGAATTTCCTTGGTGTAACCGGCAGGCTGGCGATTTTTACATCCCTAAGCCTGAAGGGTATGCTGGGGCGGCCATGGTACTTCCGCCTTATTGGTAAGCAAATGATAGATATAGGCTATTATTCCCTGCCTGTCATAGGGCTTACAGCGATATTCACCGGGGCGGTGCTGGCATTGCAGAGCTATAGCGGTTTTTCCCGCTTTAATGCCGAATCATCAATAGCAACTGTGGTGGTGCTTTCAGTCACGCGGGAACTGGGGCCAGTTCTCGCCGGGCTTATGGTGGCCGGGCGCATTGGCGCGGCTATAGCTGCGGAAATTGGAACAATGCGCGTTACCGAACAGATAGACGCTCTCCAGACCCTGTCAACCGACCCGGTGAAATACCTGTTTGTGCCAAGGCTTATCGCTGGCGCTACCATGCTGCCGCTGCTAGTGATAGTTGCGGATATTATAGGTGTATACGGCGGCTATGCGGTTAGTGTGCATAAGCTGGGATTCTCACCAGTCACATATATAAAAAATACTTTTGAATATCTGGAAACAAGGGATGTTGTATCCGGCCTGGTTAAAGCTTCGGTTTTTGGTTTTATAATCGCTCTGATGGGTTGTTATAATGGCTATAATTCAAAGGGCGGGGCGCAGGGCGTAGGAGCGGCTACTACTAACGCTGTGGTTTCAGCCTCAATACTTATACTGCTTGCCAATTACCTTATCACTGAAATGTTTTTTGCGCGATGACCCAGAGTCCCAAAATATCACTGTCAGGCATTACCAAATCCTTTGGGGATAAACGCGTGTTGTGCGGGGTGGATATGGAAGTAGCCGCAGGGGAATCGTTAGTGATAATAGGCGGCTCCGGCACTGGAAAATCAGTATTGCTGAAAGTGATTCTGGGGCTGCATAAACCTGATTCCGGCACGGTTAAAATTGATGGTGAGGATGTTGGTAATTTTAGCCATGCTGACAGACGCGATCTGATGAAAAAATTCGGAATGCTGTTCCAGGGCAGCGCGCTGTTCGATAGCCTTAAAGTATGGCAGAACGTGGCCTTTTATTTAATTAATGTGGAGCGGATGCAAGCTAAGCAGGCTAAGGAAATCGCGCTGGAGAAATTAGCATCCGTAGGGCTTAAAGCTGACGTGGCAGAGCTTTATCCATCCGAATTATCAGGCGGCATGCAAAAGCGTGTGGCATTAGCCAGGGCGATATGCGCGGAGCCTGAGATAATCTTTTTTGACGAACCTACAACGGGCTTAGACCCAATAATGGCTGATGTAATTAATGATCTTATCGTAGAATGTACACGCAAGCTTGGCGCAACAGCGGTGACAATCACGCACGATATGGCAAGCGCCCGTAAGATAGCCAATAGAATCGCCATGATTTACGCCGGAAAAATCATATGGCACGGCACAGCCCAGGAGATGGATTGCAGCCCTAATGAATATGTGCAGCAATTCATACATGGCCGCGCTACAGGGCCTATTCAGATGACTGTCCTGAAGAACTAAAGGGGCGCGGCACATTAGACTTCTTTCGTAACTCGCTACGGTGAGCAAAGTGCGCGAAGCGAGCATCGCAAAAACGTAAGTGTACTTTTGGGTACATGCGGATTTGAGAAGCACCGCGACAAGCAAATTTGCCAACGCAGTAGAGTTCCGAAAGAAGTCTATTATATAAACGGGTCATACGACCATTGCAGTAACGCCTGGCGCTGCACAGGGCGGCAGGTTAGTTCGCCAGGCCTGCAATTATTACGAACCTGCGCGGCGTGGCGTTTGAATGCGCGCCAGCGTTTGATTTGAGCCTCGTCTAGCTTGGCGATTCTGCGGCCAAGGTAGTAACGGCAATACCATTGAAACCAGCCTCGAGGGTCAGGCTCCATAATCCAGCCTTTCTCCAACCAGACTGATAACGGCTGGCGGCTTTTAACCCAGAAGTAATTTAATGACGGGTTGGCGGTGCTGGATATTCTGGCATTTTCAAACCAGTCTGCGGGGAATTCTTTGCGGCAGTCATTACAGTATTTACCCTCAAAAACCCCCATTTCCAGCATTTGTTTGGGGGAATAAAAGGGGCTGAAGCCTTCTGCGAAATCCTCCCCCATTGAGGCTTCCAGTGTGTAGGAATACCTTTTCTGCATTTTATCGTGAACAGTTATTCTGTCCCCAATCTCAAACATTTAAGACTGACCGTTAATAGGGAATCTTAGAGTAATCTGTGTGCCAACATCAGGCTCTGATTCAATTTCAAAAGTGCCGCCCAGCAGGCTCACCAGTTTTTTTGTCAGCGGCAGGCCAAGTCCGGTTCCTTCATATTTGCGGGAAAGTTCGCTATCCACCTGTCCAAACACGGCCAGAGCCTTGGCAATATCTTTTTTTGCCATTCCAATTCCTGTGTCTTTTACTACTATCATAATGCTTTTGCCATCCAGACCATACATAGTTGTAAGGCGTACTTCACCACCCTGGTTGGTAAACTTTACCGCATTGGAAAGTAGATTAAGTATTATCTGCTTCAGGCGTTTGGCATCGCTCTGAATTACTAACCGCTCTTCAGGGTAGCTTTCTTTAAGTTCAATTCCTGCCCGTTCCGCCCGGGGTGTGACGGCTCTGATGCATGATTTCAGAACCCTTGTAACATCAGTTGTGGTTAGTTCAATATCCAGTTTACCGGCTTCCGCTTTTGAGAAATCAAGAATATCATTGATAAGCGACAATAAATGCTCACCTGAATTATGAATATCCTTAATATAATCAACGTAGTGCTTGTTTGAAATAGCACCGAATATTTCATTCTTCATCATTTCTGAGAATCCGATTATGGCATTCAGCGGTGTTCGCAACTCATGGCTGATATTGGCCAGAAACTGCGATTTATCTCGGCTGGCCGCTTCCGCCTGCGCTTTAGCTGAAGCAAGTTCAACGTTTTCTTCGTGCTTGCGGGCTATAATTGATTCAGCTTTAATGGATGTAAAATATAGTGCCCCAATCAGGCAGACAAATACAAGCAGAATACCCGCTGTGCCAAGGTATTGAAACAGATACAACCTGTCCCACTGCGGTGTGATATCGTAATATATTTCAATTATAGCTTCTACTTTACTGTCCTTGTCGGTTCCTGCTATTACCGGAACATAATCCTGAGCCAGTATGGGGATGATTGTTTGCACCATAGCACCCTGCCTGGTGCTGCCATCCGGGGCTTTGAAATATCCATCCTCAATGATCCGGCTGTAAACTTCCCCGCCCTGGGCACTTCTTAGTCCTGCTCCGGAAGTAAATCCAGATTCAGTAGTACCTGGTTGATAAATTTTGATTTCGGACTGATCTATGGAGATGAACTTTCCGCCAGACCTGGTGTAAATGGCGGTTCTGCCTATAGGAATATTCTCGAAGAACTTGAATGTCTCACGGCTGAAACTTATAAATTCGTGGTCTTTATACCATTCATCCATCTGTATCCATTCTAGGCGTTTAAACAGCGGTGCATGTTTACGCCAGACCGTGTTCACATAAGCATGAATGAGCGATACGTTGCCCTTTTCCACGTATGCGCGCAGGTCGTCAGTGGCGGTATAACGGAAATAATAACCCATCATGGCGGAGATGATCACCACCGCCGCCAGACTAATCGCTGAGAAATAACGTAAATATGAAAACATCACCTTAAATTTATAAAGGTGAAAGGCTAGTAAGTGGTTAATTTGCCATTATTTTGTATCAGCAGGCCGGATTAATGCGGTAGTTTCCTCTATTCTACCAGTCGAACATGAACCTGAGGCCGCAGGCTATGCTGTCGTTAGTGATATAATAAGCGGAAGCAGATGGGGCGTTATATGCGCTTCCTGATGTGGCGCAACTGCCAATGCTGGCATATATGCTGCGAACTTTGCCGATGCCTGGGATGCCATCGTCAATCTTTTTATCAATGTTAAACGCATCCGCTGGTTTTAGTGCGTTGCCGTCATTAATGAAATTAGTGGTTTCCTTTCCGGCATAAACACCATTGCTGTAAGTACCATCCCAGTAGGTTGAGTTACCGGAAAGTGTTTGCCCTGGGTGGAAACAGTATCCGGCTTTGGATATAGCCTTTGAGCCTGGAATATTAGTACCTATTGTAGCATGATGGCTGGCATTTCCTGCTCCGTTCAACCCTGAAAAAGTTCCCGGATAAAGCCCGGCAGCGGCAAGTTGCTTCCACGCAGCGAAAATCTCCGCTGGACCACTTGCCGCTGAAGCTGCTTCAATCAACTCGTCCCCATCACCATTAGTCTCGCCTGATAGGTAGGTGGAGATGTTATAGCAATCACCCGGGATGCAGTTGTATTTCAGGTAAAAGGTGTTCATGGCGGTCATTATCTGTTCCCGCTCACTGATTATTTTTCCATTTTTAGCGGCTTTGATAAGGTCAGCCCCGGCGAGAATTCCGCCCACCAGCAAACCAATAATCACCAGAACAATTGAAAGTTCCACCAGCGTAAAACCAGCGTTTTTGCGCTTGACAGGACTTAAAAACCCGTCAGCCTGAGTGCTGGCCATTTTTTTACCCAAGTAAATACACATTAGGCGGCGCGGATCATATCCAGAAATTCATCCACTTTCTGCTTTAGTGTGTCGGATTGTGAACCCAGGCTTTTTGCTGTCTCCAGAACCTGGCTGGCGGTGTCCCCGGTCTGGCGGGCACCATCCTGCACTGATAACATATTGCTGGATATTTCCTGAGTTCCCGCTGCGGTGCGTGAGATGTTCTGTGCAATCTCGTTAGTAACGGCTGATTGTTCCTCAACCGCGGCTGCCACGGCTGATGTACTGGCGGAAACCTGGCCGATTATGCTTAAAATCTCCATCACGGAATCAACCGATGTTTTAGTTGCCCCCTGCATTTCATGTATCTGCTGAGTAATCTCACCCGTGGCCTTTGATACCTGCATAGCCAGGTTTTTGACTTCACTGGCAACCACTGCAAAGCCTTTCCCAGCATCCCCCGCCCGTGCGGATTCTATTGTAGCGTTAAGCGCCAGCAGGTTTATCTGCCCGGCAATTCCCGTAATAACTTCGATGATTTCACTCACGCGGGAGGATTTTTCAGAAAGAAGCTCAATGGCATGTTGCGCCGATTCAGCCTTGGTGGAGGCATCACTGGCTATCTGGCTGGACTTTTGCGTTTGCGCGCTGATTTCCTTGATTGAGGCGGTGAGTTCTTCAGCCGCCGCTGCCACGTGGGAGGATATCTGAGCAGCCTCGTTGGAGATGCTGACAACCGTGTTTGAGCGCTGCTTAGTGTCGGATGCTATGTATGTCACATCAGCCGCCCCGCTTTGCATCTGCACTGCGGATGCAGCAACCTGCGATACTATACCCTTTACCGATGATTCAAACTTGCCTGCGAACTGCTGCATATGCTGACGTTTCTGTTTTTCAAGCTCCTGCTTTTCCGCTTCGCGCTCATCCATCATAGTTTGTATCTTAATGGAGTTCTGCTTGAACACCTGCACACTGGTGGCCATTTCCCCCATCTCATCCCTGCGCTTCAGGAACGGAACATCCACCAGATGATTGCCGGATGATAAATCGCGCATTGTTCTGGTAAGTGCCGTCATAGGCTTGAACACTGATAATACCGCGTAAACCGGCAGGGCGATGGAGATAATGAACAGAAGGTAGAGCATAACCTCCAGGTACATATTATTGGATTTTGCTGAATTGAATATACTGCCCGACCAGGCAAGTATCATTTCACTGGCCTTGCCCTGATCATTTTCAAGTTCTTTAAAAAGTTCGTAGAATTTGGGCAGCATATCAGCCGCCTTATCCGGATCGCCCATTGATTGGCTTATTTTAAGGCTGTAATTGGCGTATACTTCGGCTTTCTTTTGTATTTTCTCTAGTTGCCGCCTTATATCCTGAGGGATATCGGCTTTCAGGTTTTCCTCGATGCTTTTGAGAAAATCTTCTTGCAGTGTGGCTATCTCTTCCCTGAATTCTCTGTTCAGTTCCTCATCGCCCCTGGCTGCATACAGGGAGCTATATATATTACCCCTGATAGCATCATGCTTAATGTCGGAATCCATATTGCGCTGGCTCACCTTAAAAGCAGTCTCCTGATAGCTTTGCAGCTTTCTGTTCTGATAACTCAGCCATTCCGTTTCCGCCATTATGGCGATTAATGATACACCCATCAGGATGAATTTAGTCTGTAACTTCATGGCGTTCTCCTACTAATCAAAATTAAATAAAGCTTTAGGCTCCAGTATTATCAATAACTCGTCTTTAAGGCGGTGTACGCCTGCGGATAATTCCCGCCATAGGGGGCTTAAGTTCGGCGGCGTTCCCTGAATCTGTGCGGGTGGAATATTCAGAACATCACCGACTGAATCCACCAGCAGGCTGTATAACTCGCCTTTGTGCTCCACCACAACGAAAGTGCTGCTGATATTATTACTGCGTGGCGGCAGGCCTAATTTCGGGCGGATATCAATTACTGTAACTATCCTGCCTCTTAAATTTAAAGCTCCGGCGATCTCCGGCGGGGCGAGGGGGACTTTCGTAATCCGCTGCCCTTGCAGAATTTCCCTGACTTCCACTACAGGAATACCAAGTAACTGGGTATTTATGCGCATGGTAACCAGTTGATGGTCAGTCATTTTTATAATAGCGGCGGATTTTTGCATATCAGGCCACCATTCTGGCGCATGTGCCGGACATTGCTTCCAGCAGGCGCGGGCGGTTGTTTTTCGATACGCACGTAAGCATTCCCGCCTGACTTGACCTAGCTATGGTTTCCTGATCCAGCGTAGCGGTGCAGCCAATTATGGGTATATTATTAAAGGTACGCGAATTGCGGCAGCTTTCCGCGAATGCGTAACCATCCATCTCCGGCATGTGTATGTCGGTTATGATAATATCAAATGCGCCGTTTGAGCGTTCCAGCAGATTAAGTGCTTCCTGAGCACTCTCCGCAGTGGCAACTTCATAACCAACTGATGTTAAGTACGGCGCGGCGAGTTTTAAATAAAAGGGGCTGTCATCCACCAATAGAACCCTGCCGCTGCAAGGCTGGGTGTCAGTTGATTCAGGTAGTTGCACGGAATTAAGCAGGTATGAAACATCTACCATGTCAACAGTCTGCCCGTTCATGATCATGCTGCCCAGATAACCTGCCTTCTCGGAAGATAACTGCAACTTGAAAGGTGACTGCACTATATCTACAATCTCGCTCACCGGCAGGCCTATGGTTTTGCCATCGCAAGAAAATACAATAACGTTAATTATGCCATCAGACGGCGATGAAAAATCACTATCCAGACTAAGCAGCCGCATAAGCTCGCCGCGATACTGCACTGCCATCTGGCCGCCTGCCGATTCTATATCTGAGGCATCTATTTCCTCCAGCCTCCATACCAGTTCCAGCGGAACTGCCCGTGGCACACCATCGCCCAGCCGGAAAAGCAGGAAGTTGGTGGTTTTTTCCTGTTTGTCCATGGTGGAATTCATATGTTCCTGAACTTCATGATTCTGGCTACTGCGCTTCATTTCCGTTACCTCCCGCGCCAGGCTGTTAGGGTCAAGAATCATTATAACATTACCATCACCTAAAATTGTATTGCCGCCAAAGATAGAGATGGATTTAAGCGCCTGTGATACTGGCTTTACTACAATTTCCTCAATGTTATGCACGCGGTCAACTATCAGGCCGAAGTCCACGCCGCCTACATTACATACAACAATAAAATTATGGCGGGATTGTTTCGCGTATTCCTGTTCAGGTAACTGCAATATATTAGACAGGGATGCTACAGGCAGAAGATTCTCACGCAGGCGTATAACCGCAGCGTTATCAATGTATTCAATTTTTATGGGGAAGCCTTCGCCAACCTGGATTAGCTCGCGGACGTTGATTTGCGGTATAGCAAAGCTCTCTCCGTTTTTCTCAACTATCAGCACTGATATTATAGCCAGCGTCAGCGGAATTTTTATGCTGATGCGTGAGCCTGAGCCTTCATTGGAGAACAGGTCAATCGTGCCGCCGATTTTCTCTATGTTTGTGCGTACTACATCCATGCCCACACCGCGCCCGGAGACTGATGTAACCTTCTCAGCAGTCGAAAAACCTGGTGCGAAGATGTATTGCAGAATCTGCCGCTGGCTCATGTTAGCCAGTTCATTCTGGGTAGCCAGGCCGTTTGCCAGGGCTTTCTCCTTAATGCGCTCTACATTGATGCCTTTACCGTCATCGGAAATATCTATTACGATATGGCCGCCGTCATGATAAGCATTCAGCGTGACTGTGCCGCTCTCCGCCTTGCCTGTAGCGCGGCGCTGCTCCGGCGTTTCAATGCCGTGGTCGCATGAATTTCTCACCATATGGGTCAGCGGATCCTTCACCGCTTCCAGCAACTGGCGATCAAGCTCGGTATCCTCACCGATCATTTTAAGGTCAATTTTCTTTCCAAGCTCAAGTGATAAATCCCGCACCAGGCGCGGAAATTTCTGCCACGCTGCGCCTATTGGCTGCATCCGCGTTTTCATCACGCTTTCCTGTAGCTCAGTAGTTATATGGCTGAGTTGCTGGAGGGGGGCCAGGAACTGCTGATTAGCTTCATCCCGCGCAAGCTGCATCAACTGATTGCGGGAGAGCACCAGTTCGCCCACCATCTGCATCATTTTCTCCAGAATATCCAGATTCACACGGATGCTTTGCTGGGCGGTATTTTCTTTATGAGTTTCCCTAGCATGGTTATTATCCGTCTCCTGCGGCTTTTTTACTTCTTCATTGGGTTTATGCGCAACGGATATACTGATAGTTGATTCATGAACGGGTGTGCCAGTGTGTACATCGGTAACTGATACCCCCTCCAGGCGCATAAGTTCTTCCAGGTCATCATCGCCTTTAAAAAAGCAGGATAAATCCTGCCCGCTATCAGTGGTAATATCCACTGCAACAGGCAGCGGCTCTGCATTTTCTGACATTCCACCTTCAGCAAAGCGGTTAAGTTCAGTTATCAGTGTGCTATCGTCACCCTCCGGCTCCGCCCCTGCTTCTGCCAGAGTTTCAACTATATTTTTGATGCAGTCTATTGAGCGTAGAATCAGGGTTATTGCTTTGGGAGTCACCTGTATCTCGCCATCACGGAATTTTCCCAGGATATTCTCACCCGCATGAGCAACTTTTTCCAGCCGATGCAAACCAAGAAACCCGCATGTGCCTTTAATAGTGTGCATTACCCGGAATATATTGCTTAATATCGCCTTGCCCTGTGGATCCTGCTCCAGCTTGACCAGTTCATGATCCAGCATTGCCAGGCTTTCCAACGTTTCCACAACGAATTCCCCAATCATCTCATCCATAGCGAAAAACAACCAGCGGTAGTTAAGGTTTCATAAAGCGTTATATGTTATTTCAAGTTAAGCCGCATTCGTAAAATAAGGGTTAAGCCTGAGCATCTGCGGTGGATTAAACAACATGGGTTTTACTATGTCGCTGTGTCTGGTGGTGGATGATTCAAAGGTGGTGCGCACCATTGCAAAACGCATGATAGAGCCTATGGGCTACAAGGTTATTGAGGCCGGAGATGGCAAGGAGGCTTTGGATAAATGTGCATCAGAGTTGCCAGATTTTATTTTGCTGGATTGGAATATGCCGGTGATGGACGGCATGGAGTTTCTAAAAACTTTCAGGAATGTTCATAACGGCGAAAATACTAAAATTATTTTCTGCACAACTGAAATAGAACTGGCGCAAATTCTGAAGGCTATGGAAGCCGGGGCGGATGAGTATATTATGAAGCCGTTTGATGAGGCTATTCTGCGCGATAAGATGATGCAGATAGGTTTAATCAGTAGTTGATGAGAGCACTAGCCAATGACAATAAAGGTAATACTGGTTGATGATTCCGCGATAGTGCGCGCATTGATGGCGCGGGCGCTCACAGCGGAGGAGGGGATTACAATAGTAGCGAATGCCGCAAATGGAGCCAGGGCAATTCCACTGGCGATGGAGCATAAGCCGGATGTAATAATCCTGGATATTGAAATGCCGGAAATGGACGGTCTTACAGCACTGCCGCATCTTCTGAAAACTGTCGCTGGCGTTAAAGTGATAATGGCATCTTCATTAACCCATGGCGGCGCGGAAATTACCATGCGCGCTCTGGCTGCTGGTGCTTCGGACTATATAGCAAAACCTCTGGCGAATGAACCAGGCGGTTTGGAGAATTTCCACCGCGAACTAAGAAGCAAGATATTTGCTCTCACCACAAAAAGCCCGTCAGTTATTCCAGATATGCGGATTATAACACCTGAAGCACCGGACTGGCCGGTGCGGGCACTAGCGGTAATAGCCTCCACTGGTGGCCCCCAGATTCTGCAGCAACTGTTTGAAGGTTTAAAGGGAAGGCTGAACACTATACCGATTTTCATAACGCAGCATATGCCGGTATCATTTACCGCTATTTTAGCTGCCAACCTGGGCAGATCGGGGGATCGCAACTGCATTGAGGGAAGGGATGGCGATATTGTGAAAGCCGGATCAGCCTACATTGCCCCAGGTAATTATCACATGCTGGCGTGCTCTGATAATGGGGTGGTAAAAATACGCCTAAGTCAGGATGCGCAGGTGAACTTCTGCCGCCCTGCGGCTGACCCCATGCTGCAAAGCCTTGCAAGCATATACGGAAGGCATCTGCTGACTGTTGTTCTGACCGGAATGGGGCGGGACGGACTGGAAGGCTGCAAGGCGGTTGTTGCCGCAGGCGGTGCAGTAATAGCACAAAATCAGGAAAGCAGCGCAGTGTGGAGTATGCCAAAAGCTGTGGCAACTAACGGCCTGTGCCGGGCACTGCTGCCGCCATCAGGCATTGCGGATTATCTGCTTCGCCACATACCCGGGTAGATTTATGCAGGAACATGAATTTAAATTCTGTGCTGACCTGCTGCGAAAACGCTCAGGACTCATTATAACCAGCGATAAAACATACCTGCTTGAAAGCAGATTACTGCCCGTAGCAAGGGCTTTTGGATGTGGCACTATTGCTGAACTTCTGCAATTAGCCAGGGATTTCAGGGACGATAGCATCCAGCGTGAAATCACCGAGGCCATGACAACAAATGAATCGCTTTTCTTCAGAGATGCCAAGCCATTTGAGTATCTGCGCAGGGAAATACTGCCGGAATACAATAAAAAATTACAAGGCAGAAAACTGAAAATCTGGAGCACCGCATGTTCCGGCGGGCAGGAGCCTTATTCAATTGCCATGTGCCTGCTTGAGGAATCTGCAAATATAGCCGGAATGGATTATTCAATTCTCGCCACTGACATAGCAGCTAAAATGTTGAATAAAGCACGGGCAGGGATATATTCTCAATTTGAAGTGCAGCGCGGCCTGCCCATCCAGTTACTGATAAAGTATTTCGACCAGCTTCCCGGCAACAACTGGCAGGTAAAGACAAATCTTAAGCAGATGATTAATTATCAGTTACATAATCTACTTGATGATTACAGGGCGTTAGGAAAGTTTGATATTATTTTCTGCCGTAACGTGCTTATATATCTTGATGAACCCACCAGGGGGCAAGTGGCTAAGAAGCTAGCCGGGGCACTTATTGAGAATGGCTGCCTTTTTCTTGGCAGCACTGAATCCATTGTAGATCCCGGCAATCTATATGAACCCACTCCATGCCGTGGGTTGTACCGTTTAAAATTAAGTCCCTAAAGAGGTTTTATAGCCGATAACTTAAAGTTGGGATTTAACAAGTCATTATCGGCTATACATTATATCTTTATAAATTTAGATAAAAATAAAGTCGCTGGCAGTGACATAGTTTCCATGGTCAATATGGAGTACAAAAGTATGCGCCTCATTGAAAACTTCC
>CAYTOJ010000043.1:1399-14797 GCA_964439415.1 uncultured Rickettsiales bacterium | reverse complement strand
GCTAAGCTTAGCTTGCAGATGAGTAAACCTCATTTGTGTAGCTTAGCGCAGCCAGAGACAAGCAAGTTTGCCAGCGCAGTAGAGTTACGAAAGAGGTCTAATAAAAATAGTTGTTAGATGTGCCCTGATATTAATTATTATTGTCATCTGTAGATTATATATCTCAAGATACCAAATTGAGGTAAGTTTTAAGCCGCTTACAGATAGTAAATATTCTGCTCGTGCCTATGATGTGGGGATTTTTTGCAGTTAATTGCCGCTAATTCACGGCAGTATACTCTACCCCTCCATCAGCTTTTGAATGGTGGGGATTATCTCTTCCATTTCTGTCACTACGGTAAAGCTGTTAAGGGACTCCTTACTGGCGAAGCCTTCCTTTATTATCTGGTCAATCAGCCCTAAGAATGCATCGTAATAACCATCCTGATTGAATATTACTATAGGGCGGCTGTGGAAGTTAAGCAGATGCCAGGTGAGAATCTCAAAGGTTTCATCCATAGTGCCGTAGCCGCCGGGGAAGGTGATAAAAGCGTCAGACCTCTGGAACATCAAGTGCTTGCGCTCGTGCATACTATCTACAATGATGATTTCACTTAAGGATTTATGCTCACTCTCCAGGCTTTTAAGCCCCACCGGGAAAACCCCGGTAACAGCGCCACCATTGTGCATAACCGCGTTGGCCACTGCGCCCATTATGCCGCAGTCCCCGCCGCCGTACACCAGGCGAATTCCTTGTTCAGCCATTATTTTACCGAATGCCGTGGCGGTGTTTACATATTTCTCATCCCTGCCGTTACGGGCACCGCAGAACACACAAAGGGAACGTATTTTAGCCATTATACCTGCATTATCCTTATTATATGCCTTGATTCTGGCAGCACATACTTAATAAAAGGCTTATTTGCGCAAGCGAAATATTGAATTGAGAGTATAATTTATGATATATTACTAATCATGATACTTAAAATCCTGAAAGCCCCCCATTCGGTATTAAAAACCATGTCCAGCCCTGTTGCTAATGTGGATGGCAAAGTGGCGAGCATTCTGGATGATATGCTGGAGACTATGTATTCCGGCAATGGCGTTGGCCTAGCAGCGAATCAGGTTGGGCTTACAAGCCGTATTTTAGTGATGGATATTGACTGGAAAGCAGGTGAGAAAGGGAACCCATACAAAATGGTTAACCCGGAGATTATCTGGAAATCGGCTGAGCTTAATACATACGAGGAAGGCTGCCTTTCTTTCCCAAGCCATTATTCAGATGTCACCAGACCAAAAATGGTGCAGGTGAAATATATTGACGAGAATGGGAATGAGAAGTTGCTGGAGGCGGATGGATTGCTCTCCACCTGCGTGCAGCACGAGATTGACCATCTGGATGGTATTGTATTTGTGGATCACATATCCCGCTTGAAGCGCGATATGATACTGCGTAAGATGCAAAAATCCAGCAAGCTGGATGAAACAGCTTAAAATAAGGGATGCCTGGAAATGGCTCTTAACATAGTATTCATGGGTACGCCAGCCTTTGCGGTTGCGGCGTTTGAGACCATAATAAAGGCAGGTCATAAAATTATCTCCGCATACACCATGCCGCCAAAGTTTGCTGGCAGGGGAATGGAACTTAGAAAGTCTGACATTCATCTAGCGGCTGAAAAACATGGTATTCCCGTTTATAATCCAACATCGCTTAAATCTGATGAAGCGGCTGCGGAATTTAAGGGGCTGAATGCTGATATTGCAGTGGTTGCGGCTTATGGGCTGTTACTGCCAAAAGCTATTCTGGAGATACCAAGATACGGCTGCATTAATATTCACCCATCCCTGCTTCCACGCTGGCGGGGAGCCGCGCCAATTCAGCGCACGGTAATGGCGGGGGATGCGGAAACGGGAGTGTGCATCATGCAAATGGATGAACGGCTGGATGCAGGGTCTATAATATTAATGCGCAAAATCCCCATAGATGATGAGGAAACATCAAAAACATTGCATGACCGTTTGTCTCTACTTGGCGCAAGTCTGCTGGTGGATGCTCTGGCAAAAATCGAAAATGCTACGGCTGAGTATACGCCGCAAAGCGAAAATGGTATTACTTATGCTAAAAAAATTGAAAAAGCTGAGGCGAAGCTGGATTTCTGTGTATACACAGCAGTTGAACTGGAGTGCATTATCCGTGGCCTGAATCCTTATCCGGGCGCGTACTTTGAATATAACGGCGAGCGGATAAAGGTGCTGCTGGCGGAAGTTGTGGATGTAACCGGGTATCCCGGCACGGTGCTGGATGATAAGCTGACAATAGCCTGTAGTAAAAAATCCCTCCGCCCGCGCCTGCTGCAACGCTCCGGGAGGGAGCCGCTGACTGCTATGGAGGTTTTGAACGGCCTGAAAATACCCACAGGCACAGTACTACAGCACTATGAAATTCCCTGATCCTCTTATTAAAGCCACGCTGGTGCGGCGCTACAAGCGCTTCCTGGCGGATTGCATTTTGGATAATGGGGAGGAGGTTACGGTTCACTGCCCAAATTCAGGCCGCATGACCGGGCTGGATGAGCCTGGGTTTACCGTGTGGTTATCGCGCAAGCCGGATGGCGGCAAGCTCAAATACGGCATGGAACTGGTGGATACAGGGGGTGGTAATCTGGTTGGTGTTAACACCATGCGGCCTAACCAAATAGTGGCTGAAGCTTTAGCTCAAAGCCAGTTAAAGGAATTTGCCGACTATACAACCGGGTTAATCAAGCGGGAGGTTCCCTACGGCCATAACAGCCGCGTGGACTTTCTTTTAACGGCGCAAGACCATCCGGATTATTATCTGGAAATTAAAAACGTTCACATGCGGCGGGTTTTAGATGATGGCCGGGCGGCGCTGCTATTTCCTGATGCAGTAACAGCCAGGGGCGCAAAACATATGTTTGATCTGGCGGAGGCTGTGCAGCAGGGGGAGAGGGCAGGGGTGCTGTTTTTGTGCCAGCGGGATGATGCAGATATATTCACCATAGCCGGGGATATTGACCCGGCGTACCATCAGGCATTACTGAGTGCGCAAAAATCCGGGGTTGCGGTGATGGCGTATACATGCAAGATGAGCCTGACAGAGATAACTATAAATAAAGCGATTAAGGTTGAACTGTGAATTATTTTCCATTCCTTACTGTTACCAGACTGTTCTCACAATACTATATTCTTTAATCTTTCTATCGTTTGTTATGATTGGTATGCCACTGGTGATCGACTGGCAGATTAATAAACGGTCGAAGGGATCGGAGTGTAGTGCAGGCAGTCTGAATACATGCAAAGCGGCTTTTGCAAGCAAAGGAAGAATGTCTATATCATGAAGAGCGCAGGCTATTTCCACAAAGTGCTCAGGATTTTCACTCAGCTCAAGTTTACCGATTGAATACTTCAGTGCAATTTCATAAGCTGATACTGCGCTTAGATACAAAGTGTTCCTCGGCTCTTCTATAATTTCTCTGACCTTCGCGGTAAGTTTAAGTGGATGCTTGGAAAGCCACAGGAAAGTGCAGGTATCCAGTAGATATTCTGTCACAGGATTTATGTAAAATGTTTCAGAATTTCGTCAGGCAGTGGATCAGTGAAGTTTTTATCAAAACGAACCTTACCCTTATACTGCCCTAATTTTCTTTTAGAAGTTTTTTCTTTTGCTGAAACTTTTTTAACCTCCGCAACAGGCTTACTATTTTTGTATAAAAGCAGAACCTCCCCTTCCTTCATATCGCTTATATATTTAGGGAGGTTGATTTTAGCGTCGTTTATATCTATTGTGAGCATACAGCAAGATAAGTGATTTCTTATAAAAAGTCAAACAACTGTCATGGTGGTACTGACACTCCGTAAGTTCACATGTTCTTGTCCTGACGAAGCCTTCGGCAATTTATGAACCAGTTGCAAAGCGATAGCATAGCAAGGCACAAAAGGGGTGCGTGCGCCTAGCAAACAAAAGATATACCATCGGAGTGACATGGAAAATTTCAATTCTTTAAACAGTAACGGTATATGACTGTTACACAGCACCAGAGAAGCGTAAAAATACATCCCCCTGAGGCATTCCAGAAAATGCGGGCGGCAGGCAGGTTGGCGGCGGAAACGCTGGATTATATCACCCCATATGTGCAACCGGGAATAGATACGGAAGAACTGAACAGGCTATGCCATGATTTTATCATCCAGCGCGGCGCTATACCTGCACCGCTGAATTACAAGGGGTTCCCGAAATCCATCTGTACTTCCATCAATCATGTTATCTGTCACGGCATCCCCGCGCCGGATCAGAAGCTGAAAAGCGGCGATATCGTAAACATAGACGTTACAGTGATTGTGGATGGCTGGTATGGTGACACCAGCCGGATGTTTTTTGCCGGGGAGCCAAGCATTAAAGCCAGACGGCTGGTGGATGTAACCTTTGAGGCTTTCACCCGTGGCATTGCAAAGGTTAAGCCCGGCAACACCCTGGGGGATATCGGCCACGCTATTCAAAGCCACGCTGAGAGCCATGGATTTTCAGTAGTGCGGGATTATTGCGGCCACGGCATCGGCCAGATTTTCCACGATGCGCCTAATGTTCTGCACTACGGCCAGCCAGCCACCGGTTTAAAACTGGAAGCGGGGATGATATTCACCGTTGAGCCAATGATAAACATCGGCAAGCCGGACACTCTGACATTAAAGGATGGCTGGACGGTTATCACCCGCGACCGCAGCCTCTCCGCCCAGTTTGAGCATACCATAGGCATAACCGCTGAGGGCTGTGAGATTTTTACCCTCTCCCCCCTAAATCACACCAAACCGCCGTATACTTAAAAATGAGTCAGGAGGTTGCAAACCCTGATAACCTAAACTCTGGCCATCGGGAGCGGCTGCGGGAGCGGGTGTTGCAGCACGGGGCGGAAGGGCTGGCTGATTATGAAATCCTGGAGATGCTGCTGTTCGCCGCCCGCCCAAGGGGTGATGTAAAACCTTTGGCGAAAAGCCTTTTAAAAAAGTTCGGCAGCTTGAATAAAGTAGTGAGTGCGGAAAAGGCGGAGCTGGAAAAAGTTCCAGGCTGCGGCTCCAGCGCAATTGCCGTATTAAAAGTGGCAAAAAACATGGCCGAGCGGCTGGTGCGGGATGAAGTCAAACGTCAGCCTGTGCTAGATAGCTGGCTGGCACTGATAGATTACTGCAAAATGGCGCTGAAGGACAGTAAGATAGAGGAATTCCGCCTACTCCACCTTAATGGCCGCAATATGCTGATTAAGGATGAGATATTGCAAAAGGGTACAATCAACCAGACTCAGGCCTACCCGCGTGAAGTGGTGAAACATGCGCTGGACTCAGGCTCCAGTGCTATAATCCTGCTGCATAACCACCCAAGTGGAGATGCTAATCCATCCAAAGCAGATATTGATACCACCCGCCAGATAGTCGCCGGGGCGGAAAGCTTAGGCATTAAAGTGCATGATCATATCATCATCGCCGGGAATAACTTTTATTCCTTCAAAGCCAGTGGTTTGCTTTAACTTCTATGCCCTGTCGTTTGAAAAACTGAAAATTTTCATTTCAATTAAAACTTGCAAATTAAAGTAATGCCTTTAAATAGCGCGTTTAATTCACAGGCTGGATGCTTGTTTCGGTGGTGCTCAAGCTTGCGCTTCTCTGTCCAGCCAAGGTATAACCGTAAACAATTGGAGTTTTCTATGAGCCTACCCGCATTCAGTATGCGTGAAATGATCGAAAGCGGTGTGCATTTCGGTCACAAAACCAGAAGGTGGAACCCGCGTATGGCTCCATACCTTTTCGGTATCCGTAACGATATTCACATAATAGATTTGCAGCAGACTACGCCTTTGCTGAAAAGAGCATTGCAGACGGTGAAAGAAGTTGTAGCCGGTAATGGCCGTGTGTTGTTTGTTGGCACTAAACCACAGGCATCACCTATTATTGCTGAGTATGCAAAACGCTGCGGCCAGTATTATGTTAACAGCCGTTGGCTTGGCGGAATGCTTACCAACTGGAACACGGTTTCACAGTCCATCAAAAAGCTACGGAAGATGGAGGATATTATCGCTAATCCTGCAGGTTACACCAAAAGCGAAATAGTGCAGATGACCCGCGAGCGCGACAAGCTGGAGAAAAATCTGGGCGGCATTAAGGATATGGGCGGCGTACCAGATATTCTTTTTATTGTGGACACCAATAAAGAATCAATCGCGGTGCTGGAAGCAAAACAGCTTGATATTCCGGTGATAGCAGTGCTTGACAGTAATTCTGACCCGGTTGGCATAAACTATCCGGTTCCTGGTAACGATGACTCAAACCGTGCAATAAAATTTTACTGCCGCATGATTTCTGATGCGGTTCTCTCAGGGATTCAGGAATCCTTGCAGAAGTCAGGGGTTGACCTGGGTGAATCTATGGCTCTGCCGTTCAGTGAAGCTGAATTTGTAAAAGGCCCGGAACGACTGCTGCAAATATCCGGCACGGGGGAATTTGTGGAAGTTGATGCCCCTAAGAATACTGATACTGAAATTAAGCAGATCAAAAAGAAAGCTGTAGTGGTGGATGTTGCCGCAACTAAGGTGGTTCGGGAGAAAGAGCCTGCGGTAATGGAGCGAGAGAGAAAAACGCCGGCCAGAAAACCAAGAGCGAAAAAAGAAGCATAAGCAACACTGCGGAGAATATAGTCATGAGCGAGATAACCAGCGAGAAAGTAAAACAACTGCGTGAAACATCCGGCGCAGGTATGATGGATTGCAAAAAAGCCCTTACAGAAATGGGCGGTGACATTGAGCAGGCTTTGGACTGGCTGCGCAAGAAGGGTATGGCGGCAGCACAGAAAAAATCAGGCCGCACGGCGGCTGACGGAGCTGTTGGCATTTCCGCTGATGCTAATAGCGGCGTTATGGTGGAGCTTAACAGTGAGACTGACTTTGTGGCAAAGAACGACAAGTTCCAGGCGCTTGCTGCTGAAATAGTAATAGCCGCTAAAGGTGTGACTGATATTGAGGCTTTGAAGAATGCCAGCTTGAAATCCGGCAAAAGCGTACAGGACTCGGTGGTTGAGCTTATCGCTATTATCGGTGAGAATATAAATCTGCGGCGTATGGCGAAAGTTTCCGCTACTGATGGCGTGGTTGTAAGTTATACCCATAATCAGATAACCCCAGGCCTTGGCAAGATTGGCGTATTAGTAGCCATGGAATCCAAAGGCGATAAGGCTAAACTGGCGGCTCTTGGCAAACAGATTGCCATGCATATTGCAGCGGCACGGCCTGAAGCATTGACTCAAGCTGAAATTGACCCGGAAGCTTTGGAGCGTGAGAAGGAAATCTTCAGGGAGCAGGCGGCAGCATCCGGCAAGCCAGCTAATGTTATAGATAAAATGGTGGAAGGCCGCGTTCGTAAATACTATGAGGAAGTAGTTCTTCTGGAGCAGGTGTTTGTGATGGACAATAAAACCAAAATTGCCGATGTTTTAAAGGCTGCAGCGGGTGATGTAGGCGCGGAAGTTTCCATATCAGCCTTCAAGCGCTTTACAGTAGGCGAGGGTATAGAGAAGGAGCAGGGCGATTTTGCCGCAGAAGTAGCATCCATGGCTAAAGCCTCCTAAGAGAGTCTGTAGCGATTTCTACTATGGCTTGCTGCAAACATTTGTTTCCTGCGCTTCCGGCTTTCGTGTATGTAGAATACACTGGAACTTCGTCTGCGCTAAAAACAGCTTCGCTGTTTTCTAAACGCTGGACTCTCAAAAACCAAAGTTTTCGCCACGCCCTAGCGAAATCGCTACAGTCTCTAACCACCAGAATTTATACAAGCCGTAATAGTAATTTCATTATTGAGTGGTGGACTTGTGCGTTGATTACCGGGTATATGCTGCGTTGCACATAACACATAGTGCACATCAAAGGTAATCAAGTTTCAGGAAATAATGCAGCCTTCTGTTAAATTAGCTAACGTCCGTATTTTAATTGTGGATGATGATTCAATACTTAGGAATCTTATCCGTAATGCGCTTATTGCATTAGGATTCAGTAATATTATAGTAGCATCAGATGGGGAGGAGGGGATAAACCAAACCATCAGGCACAAGCCGCATATAATATTCTGTGACTGGCTGATGGAACCAATGAATGGTATAGATTTTACTATCGCACTGAGGAATAATAATAATCCAAAAATACGCACATTGCCCATAATAATGCTATCCGGCAGGGCAGAGCGGGACGATATAGAAAAAGCTAGGGATGCTGGTGTTACGGAATATCTTGCCAAGCCGTTTTCTATTCAGCAGATATGCAGAAGAATCCAATCGGTAGTTGATAATCCCCGTGGTTTTGTGGTAACTAAAGTATATAAAGGGCCTGATCGACGCAGAAAAAAAGCGGATGCTTTAGCAGAGAGACGAAAAAAGAATCTTAAAATTACCGGATAGGATTCGTGTGAGTAATGAAGAAGAGTACCTTTTAGAGCCTGATAAAACCTTGCAGAAGGAAATTGGCGTTCCTCTAACGGAAGTTTTTACCGAGCATAGAATATCTGCGGCTAAAAAAGTCGTGGCAGCGAGCAGCGACTTGCTGCTGGAGGAAAGCATAGCTAAAGCCAAAGAAATGAAACTCACCTATGCTGACGCATTAAGCAAGGGTACTGTTAACACGGAATTTCTAAACTCACTGAAGAAAATGGCCTTGGGCATCAAGGCTATGTCCGGTCAGGCCGGTTATGAAGCAGCATCTGGAATAGCCAAATGTCTGTTTGATTATCTTGATAAAAATGATGAATTAAACAGCAAATCCCAGAAAATTGTGCAGACGATGATAGATTCAATCTACGCCGTATTTTATGAGGGCAAAGGCAAACTTAACGATGCAGTTGCGCAGGAGATATTGAAGCAGCTAAAAATCCTCACAAAATAATATCAGAATTAAAGCAACGTTGATAATACTCAGCCACTATAACCTTTTCTGTTTCATCCACCCGGTTCAGGAATGTCAGTCTAAAACTATCCGCTAAATCCGGGAATATTTCATGGTTCTGCGCCCAGTGAATCACCGTGCGGGGGGACATAACTACCGATATATCACCACTCATAAAACCCATTCTGGTTAAATCCGCCATTGCTACCATTTGCCGGGCGAGGGTAGGGGGAAGCGATTTCACTTTAGCGCAGACTATTTCAACTTCCCGTTCCATAGGCAGATAGTTTAGTGATGCGATAATACTCCAGCGATCCAATTGCCCCTGATTTAAGGCTTGAGTACCGTGGTAAAGCCCGGTGGAGTCGCCCAGACCAATAGTATTTGCAGTTGCGAAAATGCGAAAAGATGGATGCGGGTGGATAACCCTGTTCTGCTCAACTAATGTCAGTTTGCCTTCCGCCTCCAGCAGGCGCTGTATCACAAAAAGAACATCTGGCCGCCCGGCATCGTATTCATCCAGCACCAGTGCAACCGGATGCTGTAGCGACCAGGGAATAATGCCTTCCCTGAATTTTGTGATCTGCTTGCCATCCTCCAGCACTATCGCGTCGCGCCCTAAAAGGTCAACCCGGCTGATATGACTATCAAGATTAATGCGTATACATGGCCAGTTAAGCCGTGCGCATACCTGTTCAATGTGCGTGGATTTACCAGTGCCATGGAAACCCTGTAGCAGAACTTTACGATTAAACTTTATTCCCGCCAGTATTGCCAGTGTAGTGGCCGAATCAAATATATAATCAGGGTCAACCTGCGGTACGTATTCACAAACTTTTGAGAAAGCAGGGATCTCTAATTCACTGGCATTGCTTATGCCAAACACATCACCTGCATTAGCAATAGCATCCGGAACTAGCGGCAGTTCATTAATACCTATCATACGGGGCTAAAAATTAAGCAACACGGCTTCCTTTACGCTGGGAAGGGCGGATATGCTTTTCAGTAAATCATCGCTGATTTTATCGTCCACCTCCAGCAGAGCCACGGCTGATGTATGTTCCTTATTCCGGCCTAAGTGGAAATTTGCTATGTTGATATTGTTATCCCCAAGCAACCTGCCCAGCGCGCCGATTAGCCCAGGTTTATCCTCATTACGCACATAAAGCATAATACCGCCCAGCGCGGCTTCCAGTGTCATATCACCAACACTGACAATTCGCGGTGCAGAACCGCCTGATAATGTTCCAGCCACCGTAATATTGGCATTGCCTGAGAGTTTTATTTTTATCAAAGTCTGGTAGTTTCCGGCGCGCTCGTGTTTGATTTCTGAAATTTCAATATTCCTGTCACGCGCTATTGCGGATGCATTCACCATGTTAACATTCTCATCCTGGTGCTGCATAAGCCCCTTCATTAACACCGCGGTAAGCGGTTTAACATTAAGAGCCGTCACCAGACCCTCAAACTCAATGGACACCTTGCTGAAGCTCATTTTAGCAAGTTGTCCGGCGAAGCTGCCCAGTTGTTCGGCAAGTGCCAGATATGGCTTTAGCTTTGCGGCATCCTCCGCTGAAACCGAAGGCATGTTAACCGCGTTTGTGATGGCTCCTGTGTTGAGGAAATCACTCATCTGTTCTGCCACCTGAAGCGCGACATTCTCCTGCGCTTCATTAGTTGATGCGCCAAGGTGTGGGGTGAGTATGACCTTCTCATTACCAAACAGTGGGTGCTCCTTAGCAGGCTCAACTTCCAATACATCCAGCGCGGCTCCCGCAACCTGGCCGGAAGCAATGGCATGTTCCAGTGCGCCTTCATCTATCAAACCGCCACGGGCACAGTTGATAATACGCACGCCTTTTTTCATTTTTGCGATGGATTCGGCATTTATTATGCCACGGGTGGATTCATTCAGCGGGGTGTGGAGAGTTATAAAGTCAGCACGCTTGAATAATTCATCCAGTTCAACTTTTTCAACGTTGATATCACGCGCTTTCTCAGGCGATAAAAAAGGGTCATACGCTATAACCTTCATTTTAAGCCCCTGTGCGCGGTCAGCAACTATACCGCCAATATTCCCGCAGCCGATAAGCCCCAGAGTTTTACCGGTAATTTCCACCCCCATAAAACGGTTTTTTTCCCACTTTCCTGCATGAGTGGAGTTATTCGCAGCAGTAATATCCCGCGCCAGTGCCAGCATTAGCGATATTGCGTGTTCAGCCGTAGTGACTGAATTACCGAATGGTGTGTTCATCACTACCACACCACGCGCTGTAGCGGCTTTAATATCCACGTTGTCAACACCTATACCGGCACGGCCTACTACTTTTAATTTGGGTGCTTTTGCCAGTATAGCATCAGTCACCTTAGTGGCGGAGCGTATGGCGAGACCATCATATTCACCGATAATATCAGAAAGCTGCGCGGCATCCAGCCCGGTTTTCATATCAACTTCTATGTTGCGCTCTTTGAAAATACTAATGGCGGCTGGGCTAAGCTTATCGCTTATCAATACTTTAGGCATTAATTACTCGTTGGTTTATCAATTATAATGGCGTGTTATGGCCTTATTTTTTCTGCTTTTCAATAGTCTGGGAAGATATTTTAAACTCAGTAAACCTGGAGAAATTTTTCAGGTTGTTATTAAAAGCTTCCTCATTCTTAGCAGCCAGTACTAAAACTATCGCGCCTTGGCCTTCTTCTGAGTATAAAACTTTCTCATATTCGGAGTGTTTTACAGATTTAAAAACGCGCACTTCAGCGGCTTTTTCGTTATGCATCTGCTTTGCGGGCAGTTCCTCAATACTCAAATCTTCATACAGTTTTCTAAATTCATCAACATCCTGACTGACGAATTCATCTAGACTTTTGCCATGTCGCTTAGGAACTATATTCATATACATAACAACCTGGCTGTTATTGAAATTAGAGCCTTCCGGGTAGGTCGTCGCTTCTATGTTCTGTTCCGTCCCTGCATCCAGATCCCACTTCCAGGAATGAGGAATAACTGTTTCAAATATATACTTATTATCAGATAGCTGGACTGTTTTATATGATTTATCCTCTCCCGGCGCAAAAGCAAACAGGGCAGGGGATAGCAGTAGTGCTACAAATATAATCTTTGAAATACTCATACTTTTTACGCCGCTTTAGCCGCTGACTGATTTATTTCCCGCCATGCCCATTCCAGCCAGGGGAAAAGCTTCTCCAGATCAGCAGTCCCAACGGTTGCACCTGCCCATAAGCGTAAGCCCGCCGGGGCATCCCGGTAGGAGGCTATATCAAATCCGGCGTTTTCCTTTTCCAGCATTCCAGTGATTTTTTTTATCACAGACTGCTTTTCCTCATCACTTAAACTTACAAACTTCTCATCTATAATTTTCAGACAAACCGAAGTGTTGGAGCGTATTTCCTTATTTTCCGCCAGAAAATCCACCCACGGTGTTTTAGACACCCAGTTCTCAATAGCAGACAAATTAGTCTGAGAGCGTTTAATCAGGCCACTTAAACCACCAGTGCTTATCGCCCAGCGCAGGGAGTCTATTGCATCCTCAACGCATAACATGGAGGGCGTATTGATAGTCTCGCCCAGAAAAATCCCCTCATTCAGCTTATTGCCGGATTTAGTCATACGGAAAATCTTCGGCAGTCCCCATGCGGTTACATATGTTTCCAGCCTCTCTACGGCTCTCTGGCTTAAAATCAGCATACCATGCGCGCCTTCACCGCCCAGAACTTTCTGCCAGGAATAGGTAACTACATCCAGCTTATTCCAAGGTAATTCCATGGCAAACACGGCAGATGTTGCGTCTGCAAAGGTCAGCCCTTGCCGATCATTTGGTATCCAGTCAGCATTTGGAACCTTTACGCCTGATGTTGTGCCGTTCCAGGTGAATACCGCATCGCGGGAGCCATCGTACTGGGATAGATTGGGTATTTTTCCGTAAGCTTCCTTGAATACGCGAACATCCTGTAATTTCAATTGTTTCTGAATATCGGTTATCCAGTCATAACCGAAGCTTTCCCATGCAAATACATCTACACCGCGTGCGCCCAGCATACTCCACATTGCCATTTCAATCGCCCCGGTATCAGAAGCCGGCACAATACCAATGCGATAATCATCCGGCAGGCCAAGTATTTTCCTGCTGAGATCAATAGCCTCTTTTAAGCGATCCTTACCTGGTTTTGACCTGTGACTGCGCCCAACCAGCGATTTTTCTAGCGCCTGGATAGTCCAACCCGGCCTTTTAGCGCATGGGCCTGAGGAAAAAAATGGGTTCTCTGGTTTGATTTCCGGTTTCATTATGTCCCTGAAAGCTTAATCTTAATGAAGATAAATTTCCGCTATACCTATCGCACTTCAAGGGTGCGATAGGTATATCTTTTATATGTTTGCGCATGGCCGCCAATCCAGCCCCATGCGCGTCTATACTGCTCGCCATTTAACCGCACAAAATCCACACTCTTCATACGCGAGCAGTAT
>CAYTOJ010000043.1:0-1299 GCA_964439415.1 uncultured Rickettsiales bacterium | reverse complement strand
TTCATACGCGAGCAGTATATGCATAATCCATAATATTATAAAGACAACCCAAAGCAGGATAAAAAATCAAAAAGAAATGCTATTGACTTATGCGCAGTGTAAATCTAGATTCCGCGCTCTTTAATATGGTAGCATTAATGTTTGCAGTAGTTAAAACCGGAAGTAAGCAGTACAAAGTATCTGTTGGCGATATAATCGAAGTGGAGAAACTGGCCGGTGAGCCAGGTTCCAGCATTACTTTAAGCGATGTCTTATTCAAGGCAGAAGGGTCTAGCGTATCACGGCCAGGCGGCGTGACGGCTGAGATAATCGCGCAGCGCAAAGCTGATAAGGTGATAATCTTCAAAAAGAAGCGCAGGCATAACTATCGCCGGAAGAATGGCCACCGCCAGCAATTGACGGCACTTAAAATAACTTCAATCGGTTAATCTTGGTAGGATAAAACAATGGCACATAAAAAAGCTGGCGGTAGTTCGAGAAACGGTCGTGATTCCGCAGGCCGCAGGCTAGGCGTAAAAAAGTTCGGTGGCGAGGAAGTTCTGGCAGGAAATATAATAATCCGTCAACGCGGCACTAAAGTACACCCAGGCAAGAATGTAGGTATCGGTGTGGATCATACCATATTTGCACTTCAGGGCGGAGTTGTGAATTTCCACTTTGGCCGTGGCGGCAGACATTTTGTGAGTGTGAACTAACAACTTGGACACTCATATTTAGAGAGTGCTTGTTGTTTAGCGAAGCTTCAAATACATACCTTCATCATTATCACTACACATCTTATTTCCATAATATAGATTATGCGACAATCGCGTATGTGGAAAGATGGTCATTTAAAGGCTGAAACCAGCAGTAGCCGCTTCTGCGGTGAGGTTATAAGCTGGAAAATGAAGTTGTTTTTTTCATAACCCTCCGCCTTATATGCAAGGTGCGGAACTGCTATTGGCGTATCGCCGCAGAAAATTGCCGGATACGAATATACTATCCGTTTCGGTTTGATATTTACGGATTTCCTGAAATCCTCCGGCAGATTTGCCCATCCGGCCTCGCCTAAATATGCGGCTGATAAATTGCCATCAGTAACACCATTATTTGAGCATATAAAACGGTTATCAAACACGCAGCTACTGGTATTAGCTTGTATCTGTTCGGTTTCCACTTTTAACTCCCGTACAAACAAAAAAGTAGTAACTTCCCAGGTCTTCTGGCCTAAATTCACATTGCTTGTCTCCCCAACCGCTTGCGGGGGGGGATTAAGGGGGGGGAATGTGTGGGTACTATGATAAGAAGAAAGATGCCCCC
>CAYTOJ010000042.1:0-14871 GCA_964439415.1 uncultured Rickettsiales bacterium | reverse complement strand
TTTACTGCCTCAGTAGAAACCTCATTATCCATTATGTCAATTCGGAATGCAAACTAAAGGAATGTAATCTAAGAGAATTGTAATCATATACTATGCGTTTCGTTTTCGATACAATTGTGCTTGTCAGTGCCATGCTATACCCCTATCGTCTGAAGAGTGTTGTTGAATGATGTCATTTCAGGGGTATATTTTTTGTATATTTAAGGGGCTGCCGCCCCCGCGCTCCGCGCTTCCCCCGCCGCGCCGGCGCGCTCCCTTACGGTCGCAAGAATATGTCATACTTGAAACGCTAGGAGTATATTACCTGAATCCATACCCCATCTGCTTTTATGCGTGAATTTAAAAAAGGGGGCAAAGCCCCCTGAATTTTATACCACAGGTAGCTGGCCTGGTGTGCCAAGTATGGCGGTTGCGGATACTGGCGTGCCGTTAACATGATTTCCGGTTGGTTGCAGTTTAATGCGGCTGAAGCGCTTTTCCCCACGGTAGCCGATTGAATACAACGCGGATGCTTTTCCCGCCGCATCAATGCTGGCAAAAATGCCGTTGGAATCAGGGGTTACCCCTATTACATCATCAGCGCTGCTAACCGGGGTGTAAGTTCCGGCGGCGGCTCCGGTAGAGTCAGCATCCGCATGTTCCAGTATAATATCAAACTTAAGCGCGCCGGATAAAGTATCGGCGGATGCACCTACGGATACTATATATTCCAGTGCTTCAAAGCCCTGGCGGTCTACATCGCTGCCTGTGATGGCGGATGTTCCGGTGAGGCTGCGCGAGAGTATGGTCTTAACAGGCTTTATATTGCTGTGCAGGTCTTTCATTTTTGATCTCCTGAAAATAAAATCTAGACTAATTTTAATAGCTTGATGGCTTCAAAATTGGTGACATCGCCGCCGGTGCGTTTGGTGGCGTAGAACTTCACAAACGGTTTTTCAGTGAAGGGGTCACGCAGTATGCGTATGCCTTTGCGGTCTACTATCTGATACGCCTGCCTAAAATCACCAACAGCGATTGACAGGCTGCTTGCCGCCGGAACAGGCATATCTGCGCTTTGCGCAACCGGAATGCCCATTAATGTATCCGGCGCGCCTGCGGCAAGGCCGGGCTGCCATAAGTATTGCCCGGTGTTGGTTTCTCTCAATAGGCGGGCGGCTTTTACAGTGGCGCGGTTCATCAGGAAGGTTGCATTGCCTGCATATGGTTCCTTTAAGCGATAGAAAAGCTCCAGAATATCGTCCCCGTCAAAAGCGCCGGATGAGCCGCTGTTTACCTGCTCAATTTTGCCCCAGGTAGTTCCCGCAGCATAGCTTAATATACCGCGAGGCTTGCCCACTCCATCACCATTGATGAACGCCTGATTCTCCTTCTGGGCAAAGCTTTCGGATATTTTTCCCGCCAGCCAGTTTTCAATATCCACGGCGGAGTCATCTATAAGTTTTTGAGTGGCCTTGGGTTGTGCGTACAATTCAAAAACCGGAATTACGCGCTTCCCGAAGCGGGGATTGGCGGTGGTGGTTATTGCGCCTGTCTCCCCTGTCCATCCGGAAGCTGCGGTGTCCTTATCCTCCAGGATTTCCATTGAATCGGTGGAGATGGTCTCCACTGAGGCAATTCCGCGCATCGGGCTTATCTCCACAACGGTGGTGATGATTTTATCACTCAAAGTTGAGCTTACCAGGTAGCCGCCGTCCGGGTCGGAATTGGTGGAAAGGGCTTTGCGCTCAAAGCTCTGCAAGCCAGACTCCAGACCTTTTCTAAGATATGTATGAAAAGCTGACTTATATTCTTTATCCTCATTTGTCTGCACTGGTTCATCAGTGCTGAAACCTGGGCGTACTCGAACGGCTTCAAGGCGTTCCAGTGCGGCTTTGCTTTCATCCAGCCTCTGATTTAACCGCTCAATTTTATCCAGTGTTACAGGATCAGCGGTGTTTTTACGTTCCAGTTGGCTTATGCGCTCATCGCTCGCGGTTTTAAACTCCTCCCACGCGGTGGCAAGCTGACCAACCTGTGCGGAAATATCCATGAATGACATAAATTATTAACTCCCTTAGTGATTGTCTAAACACCTTAAGAGAGATAAATAATGGGCGGAAGTACCAAGGATGGCGAAGCTACACTCCTATCACTTATCCGTGACAATTGCGTTGTAATTAACTTGATTTTAGGTTGAAGGCTAGTAGTATCCGCCGCCTGCTAATTACGGGCACGTCCTTTATTAACCCTTAACCATCTGATAGAATTGTATATTTATGGCCAATAGCGCTAATGCCGTGCAGCGGCAAAATGAAGTGGAAGAAAACTTCGCAGAACTGTTTGAAGAGTATATTAAAACCGGCGAGAAGCGTGAAGGCAGCCTGATCAGGGGTACGGTGCTGGCCATTGATTCTGAATATGTAATTGTGGATGTGGGGCTGAAGAGCGAGGGGAAGGTTCCGCTGCGGGAGTTTCAGCTTGGCGGCGAGAAGCATGAGCTGAGAATTGGCGATGATGTTGAGGTTTACCTGGAGAAGCTGGAGAATCGTTCCGGCGAAGCCAGCCTGAGTCGCGAAAAAGTGATGCGTGAAAAAGCCTGGGTACGGCTTGAGATTGCCAGTGAAAAGGGCGAAAAGGTAAATGGAATTATTTTTGGCCGTGTAAAAGGCGGATTCACTGTGGATCTGGATGGTGCTATCGCATTCCTGCCCGGCAGCCAGGTGGATATCCGCCCGGTGAAGGAAGTGGACCCTCTGTTTGGCATTTCGCAGCCGTTTATTGTCCTGAAAATGGATAAGAAACGTGGTAATATTATAGTGTCGCGCCGCGCCATTATGGAAGAGTCTCGTCAGGAACTGCGCAATGAAATCTTAGGCCGCATCAAGGAAGGCCAGGTTCTGGAAGGCATTGTAAAGAATATCACTGATTACGGCGCATTTATAGATTTAGGCGGCGTGGATGGCTTGCTGCACATTACGGATATTTCCTGGCGGCGCATTAACCACCCGTCAGAAGTTATCAAACTGGGGCAGACCTTAAAGGTAATCGTCACCAAGTACAACGATGATACCAAGCGCGTATCACTGGGGCTGAAGCAGCTTGAGGCCAATCCATGGCAAGGGGCGAATACCAAGTTTGCCTCAGGTACTAAGCATGTTGGCCGCATCACTACCATCACTGATTACGGCGCATTCGTTGAGATAGCGCCCGGCATTGAAGGCCTGGTGCACGTATCAGAAATGAGCTGGGTGAAAAAGAACCTGCATCCCGATAAGCTGGTGTCCCTAAGTCAGGAAGTGAATGTAATTGTTCTGGATATAGACGAGGAAAAACACCGCCTCAGCCTTGGCATCAAACAATGCGAGGAAAATCCATGGACGGTGATTCAGGAAAAGCATCCTAAAGGTTCCATCATTGAAGGTGAAATCCGCAATATCACTGATTTTGGCCTGTTTATCAACCTCACTAATGAAATAGATGGCCTGGTTCATGCCTCGGATATTTCGTGGGATGGTGCGCCGGAAACTAACATCCGCAAGCACAAGAAGGGTGATGTTGTAAAGGCCATGGTGGTAGAGATTGATCAGGAGAAGGAGCGAGTAGGCCTCAGCATGAAGCTGCTTGAGAATGATCCTTACGCTGAAGTGTTCGGCAAACTTACCAAAGGCTCGGTAATTACCTGCACAGTTACGCAGATCAAGGATGATGGCATAGAGGTTGAGGTGGAAGGCGGCCTTAAAACCAGCATCAAAAAAGCGGAACTTGCCAAGGATAAAAACGAAAGAAGGGCTGACCGCTTTGCGGTAGGTGAGCGCGTGGATGCGAAAATAGTATCTCTGGATGTCACCGCCCGCAAGCTGGGGCTTTCAGTCAAGGCACTGGAAGTTGAGGAGGAGAAGAAAACCATTGCTGAATACGGCTCTGCCGATAGTGGCGCTACCCTGGGTGATATTCTGGGCGCGGCACTGGAGAAAAGCAGGGAAGAACAGAAGAAGAGTTAATTCCTCTGGTGCTCACCTATAGAACATGCATCATATGCAGGGAGTGCTGATATGAGGCACTTCCTGAATTTAAGTGATATTGCCGCTGAGGATTTGCGGCAAATTCTGAGTGAAGCGCACAGGATAAAAAAGGCGCACCTTGCCGGTGAAACTTTTGAACCTCTGCGCGGCAAAACCCTGGCGATGATTTTTGAGAAAAATTCAACACGCACCCGAATATCCTTTGAAGTTGCCATGCGGCAACTAGGCGGGTCGGCAATGTACCTAAGCCGTTCTGATCTACAACTGGGGCGCGGGGAGAGTATAGCCGATACCGCCCGTGTGATAAGCCGTTATGTGGATATAATAATGATCCGCAGTAACTACCATGAAACTATTGAGGAATTCGCCGCCAACTCAACCAGGCCGGTGATAAACGGGCTTACCAATTTCAGCCACCCCTGTCAGGTAATGGCGGATGTGCTCACCTTTGAAGAACTGCGCGGCTTTGTGCAGGGCGCGGTTTTTGCCTGGGCGGGCGATGCTAATAACGTCTGCAACTCAATGATTCATGCGGCGCAGAAACTGGGGTTTGTTTTAAAAATAGCCGCACCTGAGAAATACTGGCCTGACAGACAGCTTCAGGAGTGGATAAAGTCAAATAATGCCGGAGTTACATTCTCCAGCGACATGAAAACCCTTGCAGGCGCAGACTGCGTTATAACCGATACCTGGGCATCAATGGGGGATGAAGAGCCGGAAATCAAAAAACGCGCTTTGCAGGCCTACCAGGTGAATGCGGATGTTATGAAACTGGCAAAACAGAACGCTATATTTATGCACTGCCTGCCAGCCTACCGGGGTGAGGAAGTATCAGCGGATGTTATTGACGGCGCGCAATCAGCCGTGCTGGACGAGGCCGAAAACCGCTTGCATGTACAAAAGGCTATCCTCCTCTGGTGCTTGGGGATGCTGTAGATAGCACTATTGAAGTGCGATTGGTATATGCCGTTGCTAAATATGGCATGTGTGCTGTAATCGTTTGTCATGCAAAAAGACTTCGACAATTGGAATACGCAAAAGAAAGGCACCGACGCACGACATGCGCGTGCACCGTTTCGTGAGCATGATGTGTGGTGGTGTAGCTTAGGTGCGAATGTGGGCGATGAGCAGGACGGCAAGGGCAGATTTTTCTCGCGCCCCATATTGGTCATCAAAAAATTCAACAAGCATATTTTTCTTGGAATGCCTCTCAGCACGATACTTAAAGAGGATAATCGCTTTTATCACTGCATCCATTTTAAAGGCAGAGATCAAAAGCGCCGTACTATCTCAACTGCGGGTGCTCGATGCAAAGCGTTTAGAGAACCGCATGGGCGATTTGCCATCGCATGAATTTGAGAGAGTGAAGGAAAAACTGAAGGGACTGATGTTCTAAAAATACTCAGCCCCTGATTTTGCAATCAAGGGCTGCGGTGGCTATTGCCAATTTATAGTCTATTATAACCATAAAAGGCTCTGAACTGCAAGCCTTTATTGCAGCCTTGTATGCGGCCAGGGTAAATGAGACTAAACTGGCCGAACAAATAACGCTATATTTTGCAATGGCATACTATATCACTTGGCCAGATTGTATCAAGACTATACCACGCAAGAAGTGGCGCTACGCGGTCTTGACACAATCTGGCCAAGTGAAGTGAACTACTAAGCAAATATGCGGGATTCCCGTTTTTGTCAGTCTCACTTCTGCTTGGCCGAGGACAGCCTGAATCGCTACGGCCAAAACCGGTATGTCTACAGTCACAATGTCCGGCACTTGAAGTATCGGTTGTATATGTGTTATGCTGTGAAAAAGGGTAATGGCTTTGAAGGTAATAGTTCTTGGCGCGGGAGTTGTGGGGGTGACTACGGCCTACTACCTGGCGGCGCGGGGTCATGAAGTTGAGGTGATAGAGCGCCAGAAGGAAGCCGCGCTGGAGACAAGCTTTGCCAACGGCGGCCAGCTTTCCTTCAGCCATTCTGAGCCTTGGGCTAACCCTTTCGTCCGCTCTAAAATACTCAAGTGGCTGTTTAAGGAGGATTCACCCCTTTATTTCCGCTTCAGCCTGGATCCGTGGATGTATATCTGGGGGCTGAAGTTCCTGCTCAACTGCACCCATGCAAAGGCTCGGTATAACGCTTCTAATATCCTCAGGCTGGGGCTATACAGCAAACGCTGCATGGATGCACTGAGGCGTGAAGTAAAGCTTGATTTTGATAATTCCCCTTCCGGGATATTGCATATTTTCTCAAACCCGGATGAGATGAGGCTTGCGGAGATTCAGGCAAAATACCAGAAGCAGTTTACCTGCCCTTATGAGTTGAAAGATGCAAATCAATGTCTGGAGATGGAATCGGCGCTAGGCAGCGGCAGCCGCGTAATTGTGGGTGGTATCCACATGCCCTATGATGAAAGCGGGGATGTTAAGCTGTTTACCCAAGGTCTGGCAAAATACTGTCAGGAAAATCTGAACGTGCAGTTCCATTATGATACCGAAATCACAGAAATTGAGGATAGAGCAGGGCGGGTAAGCTGGGTGAAAGCTGGCAACAAAACCTTCTCCGGCGATAAATACATTATGGCACTTGGCGCATACAGCGCCTTGTTTGCGCGGCGAATGGGCATTTATATACCAGTATATCCCATGAAGGGCTATAGCCTGACTTTCCAGCTTGCTGAGGGTAGCATCGCCCCGAAAATATCCATAACCGATAATATGCATAAAGTTGTTTACAGCCGTCTGGGGGATCGCCTACGGGTGGCGGGAACGGCGGAATTTGCGGGATATAACCTGGATATACCGGAGAGTCGCATCAAACCTATCCTAAATTCCTGCATTGAACTTTTCCCAAAATGTGGGGATATAAACCAGGCAACCCGCTGGACCGGCCTGCGGCCATCCACCCCTAGCGGAGTGCCTATTATAGGCGCAACCAGATACGATAACCTGTACCTAAATACGGGGCATGGAACCCTGGGCTGGACCTTAGCCTGCGGCAGTGCCAGCGCCCTAGCTGATATAATAGAATCAAAAGAGCCGGAAATATTCATGGAAGGCCTGAATTTGGAGATTTAGGAATGGCGGGAATTATGAGTAGAACAATTTGTAACTGCCCAGATGTTGGCACGAACTCTCGGCTTCCCCCCCCGCCTGCGGTGGGGGAGACAAGCAATGTGCATCCAGACCAGAAGGCCACCTGGGTAGTTATCGCATTTTTTGCTCTCGCACTCACAGCCTGCGCGCCGGAGAATAATGTTTTCTATTCCGCACTGCCAAGGTTAGCGCCGACACATGAGGCGCGAATGGGCAAAGTTGCTGGTTATGGTGCGATAAAATTCGGCATGAAGCGGGAGGATGTAAGGCAGGTATTGGCGCAGAAAGCCCAGGAACTACCGGTAGACCCGAAGGATTTACCGTCACTTTTCTTCAAAGAGGCGCAAGGGGCAGAAGTGCTGGATATCTGGGTACACTTTGACAAAAAGGCCGATAGCGTAAGCAGGATAGAGCTGACTTCCGCCACCGCCAGGGATTTTATAAAAACCGAAAATGAATGCGCGAATGCATTTAAAACATATTCCGATTCATTCTCCAAAAAATACGGCGAGCCGGACTTTCCGGTAAAGTTCCGCAAAACCGCTAACGGCTCCAAAGCTATGCATTATATAACTTTCAGTGATTCCTCAAACATCCGGGTCAGTTATGATTTCGATAGTTCAAAACCTCAGCAATGCACGGTGAAGGTGGCTTATTCTACATCCTGGGCGTGATTAACGTTATTTTAAGGGCGCTGGCCTAGAAATGGATATTTGAATAAGATTAAGCAATATGGATAGAAGCCAGAAGCCAGAAGCCAGAAGCCAGAAGCCAGAAGCAGATTGAAGGGCTTGTAGACTCTGTCAAGCATAAAAACAGCGGCTTTACGCTGGTGGAACTCTCCATAGTTCTGGTGATAATCGGGCTGTTAGTGGGCGGAATATTAGCCGGGGCGGATTTGATACGGGCGGCCAAGGTTGGCAAAATCATCAGTGAGCGGGAACAGATAATGACCGCCCTCAACACTTTCTACCTGAAATATAACTGCATTCCTGGCGATTGTTATAACATCTCCACCTACCTCTCCGGAGAGACTAATGGCGATGGAGATGAGATGCTTGACTTAGCAGCATCCGCAGGGGCAACCGGGGAAATTTACCAGGCATGGAAGCATATGGCAGCGGCGGGGGTGTATTCAGGAAGTTTTACAGGACTAGCAGGTTCAGGTTCTGTAAATCATTCCATTTTGGGTGTTAATACTCCCGCTTCAAAAGCCGTATCTAAAGTCGGCTATACTTTTTACTATAACCCGACACATTCCGGCGAATCTAGCTTTTGGGATGGTAAATATGGAAATTTTATTTTTTTTGGTAAGGAATATACTGATACGGTTACATATGGAATGGCATTGAAGCCTGTAGATGCTCATAATATGGACAAAAAAATAGATGATGGCATTCCTGGTACTGGTAAAATTAGAGCCACATACGCTGATATTGGTACATGCGCGACGTCAGGGAGTGCTTACAATGCGCCCTCTTCTTCCGCTTATTATATTACTAATGATTCCATTGCTTGCAGGCTAATATTTATGCTGGATTATTAATCTGTGTAGAACTTGCAGGCCTTCCAGATGCTGTACTCAAAACACTTGAAGATATAACTTGCCGGGTGGTAAGTTAAATTCACTTGCGCTGTCGTGTTTATATAATAGTTTGCCTGTCACTTGGGAGATCGTCTAATGGTAGGACAGCGGTTTCTGGTACCGCCAATCTTGGTTCGAGTCCAAGTCTCCCAGCCAGTTTTCAGAAACGGGTAATTCAGTAAGCTTTTGTTTTTCTTCTGCACTTTGTTTGATAGAGGCCATAGGCGTTCTTGGCAAGCTAACCTGTATGGCTCTCTGCTGGTTGAGGGTGGGGGGATCTTTCTTCTTCACATAGTACCAACATATTCCCCCCCCTACGCGCCGACGCAGGTCGCTACGCTCCAAATGTCAACTCTTGAAATGCGAGGAGTATAGCAAAGACTTATTGGCAGGAGTATTTAAGCCATGCGTAAACTCAGAACATTTGATGAAGTGCAGGAGGAGTATTATAGAAATCATCCTGAAGAAATTGACGATTTTCTGACAATTGCCTTTGAAGAACATGCAAAAGATAAAGACACGGGCGCGTTATTATCTGCTTTGCGGATGATAAGCCGTGTGAAAGGCGTGACTGCTACAGCTGAGGCCGCAGGTATCACACGGGAAAGCACTCTCAAAAGATTCCAAGCCCCGTTTTGAGAGCGTGAGCGCGATTGTTGAGGCAATGGGCTACCAACTTATGCCACAGAGAATCATGCATCCTTACAGCTGATAATGTCTGCTTACCCTAAGTACTTAACTGCAATCAGCAGGCCGCCGAGAGTAAAAATCATACCCCCTATATGCAGCTTCAGGCGAAGCTCCATCTCCCGCAGGCGCAGGTCAAAAACTTCCGTGGTTACAACGCGGCTCAGGTCTATTTCTTTTGCCGCATCTATAAGGCCTTCAGTTTGCTCCTGAGTAAATCCCTTATGTCTCAGTATCTGAGCAAATCTGTATGTATCAAATGTAACTGTGGACATAACATCCTTGAGCTTTCATGAGCATTCATACTACTACATGCGCCACCACTTAACAAGATGCAAAGTCTACTGATTTAGAACGATTTTTCGCTTCAGGGTATTTCTGCCGACTTCGGCAAACTAACCTGTATGGCTCTCTGCTGGTTGAGGGGGATGGAATTTAGGATACGGCCAAAGGGGTCAATCAATGCGGTGATTCCGGTGTTGGCAACGCGCACAACCGGCAGGCCCTCCTCTACAGCGCGGAACCTTGCCATGGCCAGATGCTGACGGGGGCCGGAGGAATCGCCAAACCAGGCATCGTTAGTGATGTTCAGTATCCACTGCGGCCTGTTAGAACGGTCAATCACCTGGCCGGGGAAAATAATCTCATAACAGTTCATAGGGCTAAACGGCGGCGTGCCTGGAACGGTTATGGTTTTTGTGCCTGTGCCTTTAAGAAAATCCCCACCGCCCCCGGTGATTTTACTCACCCAGGCTGGCAGTAATGAGCGCAGCGGTATATATTCCCCGAATGGCACTAACTGGAATTTATCGTATACGGCAGCTATTTTTACGCTTCCGGCTTCACTACTAATGGTGAAAATACTGTTCCAGTAGTGTGTTGCATTAGTACTTTCCTGCTTGCGCACGCCCCCGGCGATTAGATAGGTATTTTTCTGTAATACCTCCGCTACTGCCAACGGCAGATCATCAACGCCTGAAACTGGTTCAGGGAAAGCCGATTCCGGCCATATCACTATGTTCGTCTCTCTGTTTCCATCTACTGAATTTGAAAGTCCGGCCAGAGTTTGCAGGTTTTTGTCAAGCTGCGCGGGATCCCACTTCATGCTCTGCTTTATGTTTGGCTGCACCAGAGTAAGCAATGTGGAGTCATCAAACTCTATTCTTGTTAGTGTTATTCGCTGCCAGCCATAAGCATATGCAGCTGATAGCAGCAGAATACCCGTGATAATCAGTGGCAGGGTTTTTATTCTCTCCCGCCTGGTTAGCGGCGTTATCAGTAAATACGGCAGGGAGCAGGTGAATACCGCCAGCAGGCTCAGGCCATATGTGCCAACCAGGTGCGCCGCCTGCATTATGTTTATAGAGCCTGAGTACGAGTACCCAAGCAGATTCCAGGGAAAAGGCAGGGTGTAGTGCCCGCGTATCCACTCACTGGCCAGCCAGGCCAGGGAGAAAAACAGCACGGCCAGACTTGCGCCGCTGGCGCGTAGTATCAGCTTGAAAACCAGAGCCGAAACAGCAATATAAACAGCGAGAACTGCCGGAATTAAGGATACTGCGAACGGTATCAGCCAGGCGAAACGCGGCGCGTCCACCAGCAGTGAATTAGCTATCCAGTAAAGCCCGGCGAGATGATGACCAAAGCCGAACCACCAGCCTGCAAAAAGTGATTCCCGTATAGTGCGCAGTTTAGTCAGGCGCGTGAGTAGAAACGGAAATATTATAAATAGTATCCATAGCTGCTCAAACGGTGGCAGTGCCAGTGCGCTGAGCGCCCCCGCCAGTAAAGTGGGAAGATGTTTCTTAATAATGTTTCTCAAAGCACCTCTCTTTTTCGCCTTGTGGGAATGGGAGTTTGTTTTATATACTGATCGCGTTTCAAGAATTGAAGAAACTTAAAATTTAATTTGCGAGCAGTATAATAAGCGCATGGGGCTGGGTTGGCGGCCATGCGCAAACATATAAACAATATACCAAAAACACTATTCAAGTTTTTTTGGTATATTACTGGAAACTTCAAGGCTGAAATGATGCTGAATCCCTTTATATGGTTAATTACCGAGCTTATTGGCATATATAGCTTTATAGTATTGCTGGCGGTTATAGTGTCATTGTTATCCAGCTTTGATATGATTAACCGCAATAATATCTATGTTTATAAAATCACCAAGATACTGGAAAAACTCACTGAGCCGATTTTATCGCGCATACGCAAAATAATCCCCCCCATCGCGGGGATTGATTTCTCTCCGGTGTTTCTGCTATTAGGGCTTACCTTTATTAGTAAAACAATCCTGTATTATTTTTCTTCTCCCCTCCGTTTTTAGTTGTATGTTTCCTTGTCTATTGCTTAGCTAAATAATTGGATATGAAAATACACGCTCAAATTATTGTTCTACTGCTAGCTGCGGCCTGTACGCCTACACCGCAAAAGCCCGCGGCAGTGGTGAATAAAAATCAGGAATTTTACGGCAAAAATGCTCAAAGCGCAGCTACAGCAAAACAGAATGAACAGGGGGCTAAGGTTCTGGCAACAAGCCCGCAAACAGGGGAGCAGTCGCAGTATTACTATGAGCAGCCTGTATCCTCGGTGGAGACTGCGCCTGTTGCCTCGCGTGAATTATCAGCGCCTGTAGAGCAGAACACGGCGGCAGAGAAAGCCCCTGAAATAAAACTGAAATGGCAAAAACAGGAAACTGAGCTGGAGAAGAGCTACCGCGAAACTGGAAACTCCGACACCACTCAGGCGAGTACTGAAAACGCTGCGAATCCATTACAGGAAGAACTGAAAACCGAGCAGCAGCCAGCGGCTAAAGCCGCAAAACCCGACAATACTACACCAGCCGTGGCTGTCACTCAGAAATTCGCCTGGCCAGCGCGGGGCAAGTTTATATCCAGCTTTGGTGATATGAAGGATGGCGTAGCGAATGATGGCGTAAACATAGCACTGCCTGAGGGTAGCGAAGTAAAAGCCGCAGCCGATGGCACGGTTATATATTCCGGTAATGGGCTGGAGGGTTATGGCAACCTGGTGATCATCAAGCATGAAGGCGGGTATTACACATCATACGGCCATAACGGTAAAATTATAGCTGCCAAGGGCGAGAAAATAACCAAAGGGCAGGTAATAGCGCAGAGCGGCGCAAGCGGCGGGGTAAAAACGCCGCAGTTGCATTTCAGTATTCGCAAGGGTAAGGAACCGCAAGACCCACTGCCGTTACTGCAATAAAACCTATGACCTTATCACCTAAGCAGACCCAAGAGGTTAATGAGCTTCGCGCGCAAGCGAAGCCCACATTAAGGGCGGTATCGGACGGGCTGGAGGAGATTCTTTACCAGCCGTTTCCGGTGCTGGATCATGGCTTTATCCGGGTGGTGGATTATATGGGTGACGATGCATCGGTGGTGCAGGCGGCCAGAGTTTCCTACGGCAAAGGCACAAGGCGAGTGAACGAAGACAGGGGGTTGATAAACTACCTGATGCGCCACCGCCATTCCACCCCGTTTGAAATGTGCGAGATTAAGCTGCACGTAAAGCTTCCCATATTCGTAGCCAGGCAGTGGATCAGGCATCGCACCGCCAATGTTAACGAATATTCCGCCCGTTATTCAATCATGGATAAGGAATTTTATATACCTGAGCCTCAGAATCTGGCGGCGCAGTCTGCTTCCAACCGGCAGGGGCGCGGCGAAGTGCTGGAGGGGGAGGAAGCGGCAAAAGCACTGGAATTATTAAAAACCGACGCTGAAAATCAGTACCGCCATTATGCAGAAATGCTGAATATGGATGAGGAAGGCAATGTTTTAAATCCCGACAAAAAAGGCCTGGCGCGTGAATTGGCACGGATGAATCTGGGGCTGAATTTCTACACACAGTGGTACTGGAAGGTTGATTTGCATAACTTCCTGCATTTCCTGAGCCTGCGTGCTGACTCCCACGCGCAGATGGAAATCAGAGTCTATGCTGATGTTCTGCTAGAAATACTGAAAAAATGGATGCCGATAACCTATGATGCCTTTATGGATTACCGCATGAATGGTGCGCATCTCTCCAGTAAAGCGCTGGGGGTAATCAGGAAACTGGCGACTGGCACTAAAGCTGATTTTGAATCCAGCGGCATGAGCAGGCGCGAGTGGGAAGAACTTATGGAATTACTTGCACGAGTATAGAGGATAAAAGGTAGGTAGGGCGCGATGGCAGGGCATTCGCAATTTAAAAACATCATGTACCGCAAAGGCGCGCAGGATGCCAAGCGCGCAAAAATCTTCACGAAGATTATAAGGGAAATAACCGTAGCGGTAAAAAGCGGCGGGACTGATGCAAACTCCAACCCGCGCCTGCGGGCGGCGCTGATTTCCGGGCGGGAGGCTAATCTGCCGAAGGACAGGGTAGATGCGGCAATTAAAAAAGCAACCGGAGCAGGCGAAGGGGAAAACTTTGAGGAAGTGCGCTACGAGGGTTATGGCACAGGCGGCGCAGCGGTGATAGTGGAAGCGCTGACCGATAACCGCAACCGCACAGCGGCTGAGGTGAGGTCAATCTTCAACAAATACAGTGGCAATCTGGGGGAGAGCGGCAGTGTCAGCTTCATGTTTGAGCGGCTTGGCAGAGTAGTCTACCCACGCGCCAGCATAGGTGATGATGCAATGCTGGAAAATGCGATTGAGGCTGGAGTAAGCGACTGTATATCAGATGGGGAATATCATTTCATCACCACCAGTCCGGATGATTTAAGCGCAGTGCGGGATTTTCTCCAGGCGAAATTTGGTGATCCTTCCAGCGCAAAACTAGCCTGGGAGCCTAAAACAACCGCCCCGGTCAGCGAAGAACAGGCAGCGACGCTACTTAAGCTGATTGATGCGCTGGAGGATAACGACGACGTGCAAACCGTCTGGTCAAACTTCGAAACGCCTGATTAACGGCAAGTTTTAAAAAGCGCTTTTATAATCTGAGTATCTGGTGTATAGTGCTACTGCTTTTATAAGCTATGGTGATAAACGCTGTAAGTAATAGATGTAACGGACCCGGGGGCGGTACCCGGCGGCTCCACCATACAGAAGCCAGAATCCAGAAACCTGAAACCTGAAAAGTAAAAAAACTTTTTCTTTTCAGACTCATAATTTCTAATTTCAGCCTTCTGTATGGGGCCGAAACAGGATCGACGCGCGTTGAAAGTTATAGTTTTTACCCGGCATGATTCCTCTGTTACAAGGGTCAAAATCTAGGTGCAAACGACAATGAAGCACCTGTAGCTAACGAGGCTCTCGCCGCCTAAGGGCAGCAAAAGCTGAATTGACTACGCGGTCTGGGGGCGCCGGGCAACAGAAAGCCCCTATAGCAAGTACAGGTTATCTATACCTATCGCATTTCAAGAATGGGACTTATATGCGACCAGAGTGAGTGCACTGCCAATGGCGGTAGCTCCCTAATGTACTGGTAGCACCCTCACCACCCGACAAGTTTAAAAATTGTAGAAATTACAGCGGGGAAAACAGCTCCGTAG
>CAYTOJ010000041.1:0-14888 GCA_964439415.1 uncultured Rickettsiales bacterium | reverse complement strand
GATGCAGGCCGGGCTAGCCTGGCGCAAGCCAAGCTTTCAAGCTCACTGGATGCAGCAGGCCTTGCCGCAGGTTCCACTGTCAGCACCACTAACCTCAGCACGGAGGTCAGTAAGTATATGACAGTGAACTACGGCAATTACCTGGGTTCAAATATAACTAACCTGAATGCAGCAGCCAGTACTGATAACAGCGTGATAACGCTGTCCGCCACCGCCAGTATGCCAACGCTGTTCATGCGGATTTTCGGCAAGAATGATATGTCCTTCTCTGCCAGTTCAGAAATCACCCGCGCCAGCAGTGGCCTGGAACTGGTGATGGTGCTGGATAATACCGGCTCCATGAGTGGAACTAAGCTGAGTTCCCTTAAAACTTCCGCGACTGACCTGGTGAATATATTATTCGGCAGCAGTGCCACCCCGCCATCTAATTTATGGGTGGGTCTTGTGCCATTCTCGCAGGCCGTGAATGTGGGCACGCAGCACGCAGCCTGGCTGGACAGCACCTATACAAATTCCCTGGACTGGGGGCCAACAAGCTGGGGTGGATGTGTGGATGCGCGTGATAGTGGCGGCGACATTACCGATACCGTTCCATCCACTCAGAAATTCAAAGCCTACTACTGGGACGATGATGGCAACAACAACTGGATCAGTTATAACAAGGGCAAAAAAAGCTATTCCAGCCCTCTAAACTCCAGTAAAGGGCCGAATAAGGACTGTCCGAAGGCTGTAACCGGCATGACATCTAATAAAAATACTATTCTCACCGCCATCAACGCCATGACTGCGCAGGGCAATACCCATATCAACCTGGGCGCGGTATGGGGCTGGCGGATGCTCTCCCCCAACTGGCGGGGCTTATGGGGCGGGGAGATGGATACCAATAACCTGCCGCTCAACTATAATACTCCAAAGATGAATAAAGCCGCCATTATCATGACAGATGGTGATAATGTTATCAGCAATGGTAGTCACGGCGCTTACTGGTATTTAAGCGATGGCAAGCTGGGAACAACCACCCAGAGCACCGCTGAAGCACAGTTGGATACGCGCCTTTCGCAGGTGTGCACAGCAATGAAGAATAATAATATCGTCGTCTACACAGTATCCTACGGCAGTATTTCCACCTCCAGCCAGAATATGCTGCGTAACTGCGCCACACAGAGCGGATTTTACTTCAACTCCCCCACCAGCGCTGACCTCCAGGCCGCCTTCCAGAGCATCGGCGATTCACTATCCAACTTAAGGATAAGTAAGTAATTTGGTTTAGCCTTTATCCGCATATAATTTGTGGGACGATTTGTGGGACTGGGAAATTCCATCAAGTAAATACGCAAGCAAATCAAGTTGATAGCACTGGCAATGGCGGGAGTGACGGGACTCGAACCCGCGGCCTCTAGCGTGACAGGCTAGCGCTCTAACCAACTGAGCTACACCCCCATAATGCCCTGGATGCATATTTAAGAAACCACTGTATAGGTGATATTTAGAAGAAGTTGTCAAGCAGCTATTTATCCTGATTATACAAAGTATACTCTGAAGTCTGGGTGATATACCTCTCGCGTTTCAAGAATGGAAATTTCTTGCGACCGTAAGAGAGTGCGCGCTGCTGGAAGCAGCTATATAGATATATAGCTTGCCTCCGGCAAGGGCTGCGGGGGAAGCGCAAAGCGTCACAGCTTGAACAGACATGGGGTATCCCATGTCTGTTTTTAGCAGTGACGGGCGGCAGCCCCTTATATATAAAAAAATATACCCCTGAAATGATTTCATTCAATCACACTCTTTAGATGATAGGGGCATATATGTGGCAGGAGGTGCACAGGCAGCGGGAGCGGTGGGTTTTATTTCTGCCGTTTCTCACCGCCGCTGGCATAGCCCTTTATTTCTATCTACCTGATGAGCCTGAGCTTATTTATGGTCTACTCCCTATGCTGGCCTGTTACGGTGTGTCAATACTGCTGAAGGCTTTTGAGCATTCCCAGGATGGCGGGGAGAAGCTGATGGTGGCGCTTGCCAGGTATGCTCTGATTGCTCTTGGCACTATCGCCCTGGGGTTCAGCGTGGCCAAGGTGGCGCAGATGAAGTCCCATGCCCCTGTGCTGGGTTTTAAACTCTCCGGTGTAAAGGTGGAAGGCGTGGTGAGTGACATACAGTATTTAAGCAGAAGAACCCGGGTGACTATTGATAACCCTGTGATCGAGAGGCTGGACCAGCATAAAACCCCGCAGCGCCTGCGTATCAGCCTGGCTGGGAGTAGCAATAGACCTCTTTCGGAACTCGCTGCGGTGAGCAAAATGCGCGAAGCGAGCATCGCAGAAACGCAAGTGTACAAAGAAGTACATGCGGATTTGAGAAGCGCAGAGACAAGCGAGTTTGCCAGCGCAGTAGAGTTACGAAAGAGGTCTAATATACAGGTGGGTGATTATATAAGCGTAAAAGCCACGGTTTTCCCGCCGCCAAGTCCGGCACGGGCGGGTGGATTTGACCCCGGACGGCAGATGTATTTTGATAGCATAGGTGCAAGTGGTTATGGCGGCAGCGCATCAGTACTGGATCAGCGGCAGGAGAGCGGCTTCCATCCACGCCTGCAACGCTTCAGGAAAAGTTTAAGCGATTATATAATGAATTCGGTTTCATTTCCTGAAAATACCATTGCTCTTGCTCTGATAACCGGGGAGCAACGCCTGATTCCCGATCACCTGAACGATGCCTACCGCGCATCAGGAATCATGCATATACTCTCAATATCAGGCTTTCATATCGGCCTGGTGGCGGCTTTCTCCTTCTGGCTGGCGCGCCTGCTGATGGCGCTGATACCAAAGCTTGCACTGGAATACCCCATCAAGAAGTACGCCGCCGTAGTCAGCATTTTCGCTACTCTGTTTTACCTGCTGATATCAGGTATGCAGGTTCCGGCTATCCGCTCTTTTATTATGGCGCTTATTATGGCTCTGGCAGTGCTGGTGGACAGGCAGGCCATATCTATCCGCAATGTCTGCCTGGCGGCGCTGCTTATTCTTATTGCCAGCCCTGTCAGCCTGCTTAGTCCCAGTTTTCAGTTATCTTTCGCGGCAACTCTGGCGCTGGTGAGCTTTTATGAAAGCCTGGCTCCCAAAATAGCGGTCAGATTCCACGGCAGCGGCTATATCAAACAATCTATATATTATTTTATTGGCATAATCCTGACCTCTCTGGTGGCTGGCTTAGCAACTGCGCCGCTGATTATCTTCCACTTCAATCAGGTAAACCCATACGGTTTTTTAGGCAACCTGGCGGCGATTCCTCTTTCCTCCTTTATTGTCATTCCTGCGGCGGCGGCGGCACTGCTGCTTATGCCGCTGGGGCTGGATGCGCCGTTTTTCTGGATACTGGAGAAAAGCATAGATATTCAGAATGATATAGCCGTGTATTTAAGCACTTTTCCGGAGGCAGAAATATTTGTACATGCACCAACCCGCGCCGGTATCTGGCTGGTTATATCAGGCTTGTTCTGGTTCTGCATCTGGCGCGGCAGAGTGCGCCTGCTTGGAATTATACCATTTGTGATGGGCATGTTAACGGCGCTGCATACATCAGCCCCTGACATTCTGGTGGATAAAGATAATATTGCGCTCCATCTGGATGATAACCGGGTGGTAATGCTGAAAGGCAGTGCCGATAGTTACACGGGGGAGCGCTGGGTGCACAGTCTGGCGGCGGTTGCTGTGGCTACGGATGCCATTGGCGGGAGCTTTAAATGCATGGAAGGATTATGCGAATTGACCCATAAAGGGCAGCGCATGGCATTGATAATGAATGATAATTACAGCCTGATTTGCGGTGAGTACGATATAAGCATAAGCCTGGTGCGCGGCGTCAACTGCCAGGCTCCTGTCACCATTACCTACTGGGAACTCTTAAAAAAAGGTACGCATGAGATTTATCTCACACCGTTTAAAATAAATACCGCAAATGAAATGCGGGGCAACAGACCGTGGGCTACAAGGTAGACTAAAACTGGAGGCCGGGGGCGGAATCGAACCGCCGTATAGAGGTTTTGCAGACCTCTGCATTACCACTTTGCTACCCAGCCATATGTTGAATCCTGATTTACGTCAGAAAGTTCGCTAGTCAAGTTTTATAAAACAATACGGAGAACTAGTGGGTTATCTTGCCTAAATTTCACGGTTGATATGACAGGTGACCAACTAGTTTTTTATATATACCTATCGCACTTCAAGAGTGCGATAGGTATAACGCTTGCGTTGCGGACTTTAAGTTTTGTTTTCAGTTGTTTTAGCAGCTAATATAGCCATTAGCAGGCTGGCGTACCACCACTCAGCCCAGGCGCTGAAGCTGACTAGGGCAAATACTGAATATGCGGCAGTTATGGCGAGTAATGTTGATTGCGCGCCCCTGTTATGCATGGCCAGCAGCTTATCTCTTGCGGCCAGTAAAATCGCGGATGTCAGCAATGCGCCAACCGCGCCAAGCTCCACCCATATCTGGAGTATGATATTATGCGGGTGATTCTGGAACGCCTGGACTCCATCATGCATGATGCTGCGCGTGGCATCAAAACCGTGACCGACGATGGGGTTTTCCATGATAACCACCCACGCCAGTTTCCACATATCCATACGCGCCTGCCAGGATAATGGCAGGTGGGATGTTACCCGCAAGGCGTGATCGTTATTGCTTATAACGGCAAGTATCAGCGGTTCTGAAAACAATAGAATCAGTAAAGTGCTGAACAGGATTTGTATCATCTTCACCGGATACCTGCGGCATAAAATTAACACGCATAATCCCAGAAGATAGGCAAGCATTGCGGCAAACATTTTCTGGCAGGCCAGAGCTATTACGGTGGTAACTATGATTGCTATAAGGCGTTTTGGAATTTCGCCGCTTTGAGTGCGAAATAACTGGTAAAGCGGGAAAGAAAGCAGAACAAAATATGCCAGCCCTTTATCAAGATTCCTGACAATTCCAGCATTAAGGTAGGTATTACTGATAAGTTTATTTTCCAGCGCGGCTGCCATAAACAGAAGCAGCGGCATAATGCATAAAATGATAGTAACTATACTTAAGGACTTACCTTTTCCCCTATGTAATACAATGGCTGCCATGCCGGCGGCAAAGAAGCCGGTAATTGCCAGGAGTTTGGAAGCGGTACTCAGGCTTCTATACGGCATGGTTGACCAAAACATGCTTCCCCAGGAGTAAGCAAGCGCGAGAATAAGAAAGAAAAGAATTTTCTCCGCGAAAATCAGCCTCAGAGCATTTGAAAAGTCCCTTGTGCCATGCCGGAGAATAGCATAAACCGCAGCGGCAAAGCAGATAACCAGCAAGCCTACATATACCCCCGCACCGCCAAGCAGAAAAATTATCAGGCTGAAAGCAAGTATGTTTATCACTTGTTCTTACGCTGCGGCGCGGTTTACCTTCTGCGCGGTTTCCCATTCCATCATGCGGTGCTCAAGCTCCGGGCGGAAGTGGCGGATCAAGCCCTGTACCGGCCAGGCGGCAGCATCGCCCAGTGCGCAGATGGTATGGCCTTCTATCTGGCGGGTGATCTCCTCCACCGTGTCTATCTGTTTTGGCTCAGCTTCACCGCGTACAAACTTTTTCATCATGCGGTAAAGCCACCCTGTGCCCTCCCGGCAAGGGGTGCACTGGCCGCAGGATTCATGCATGTAAAAGCGTGATAGTCTGGCTATGGCATCTACAATATCAGTAGATTTATCCATAACAATTACCGCCGCTGTGCCAAGGCCGGATTTAACTTCACGCAGAGCGTCAAAGTCCATCAACACAGTATCGCAGATGTTCTTAGGTAATAGTGGAACTGATGAGCCGCCGGGGATTATAGCCAGAAGATTATCCCACCCGCCGCGCACTCCGCCAGCGTGTTTTTCAATCAGTTCTTTAAGCGGTATGCTCATTGCTTCTTCCACATTGCACGGCTTATTGACATGGCCGGATATGCAGAAGATTTTTGTACCACTGTTGTTAGGCCGCCCAATACCTGCAAACCATGCCGCGCCGCGTTTCATGATCTCCGGCGCAACCGCTATGCTCTCCACATTGTTCACAGTTGTAGGGCAGCCGTACAGGCCAACTGCGGCTGGGAAGGGGGGTTTCAGGCGCGGCTGGCCTTTTCTGCCCTCCAGACTTTCAATCAGCGCGGTTTCCTCCCCGCAGATATAAGCCCCTGCGCCGCGTTGCAGGTATACATCAATATCATAACCTGATCCGCAGGCATTCCTGCCGATAAGCCCGGCAGCGTAGGCTTCATCTATTGCGCTTTGCAGCACTTTATATTCATTGTAATACTCGCCGCGGATATAAATATATACCGCTACAGCGCGGATGGCAAAACCGGCGATGACGCATCCTTCGAGGAATTTATGCGGCTCGAAGCGGATAATATCCCGGTCTTTGCAGGTTCCAGGTTCGGATTCATCAGCGTTTACCACCAGGTAGGAAGGCCGCCCGTCCGATTTCTTCGGCATGAAGCTCCACTTCATACCGGTGGAAAATCCTGCGCCGCCACGCCCACGCAGGCCTGATGCCTTGATTTCCTCTATTATCGCATCCTGCCCTTTTGCGAGGATGTTTTTTGTCTCCACCCAGTCCCCGCGCTTTCTCGCCGCCTCTAAATTCCAGGGCTGTAAGCCGTAGAGATTGGTGAATATTCTGTCTTTATCCGCAAGCATGTATATACTTATTTTTGTTTTAAAATGCCAAGCAGGCCGCCTTTGGAAGGCTCTTTAATCTGCTTGCCGGTTGTCAGCAGATGATAACTTTTTTTATACCACTTGTTATCCGGGTAGTTATAGCCGAGGACTGAGGCATAGTTATTAGCCTCCGTAGTCAGCCCCAGCGCGTAATATGATTCGCTGATGCGGTGCAGAGCCTCCGGCACGTGGGAGGTGGTGTCGTAATTCTCAATCACGTTTTTAAAACGGTTAATCGCCGCAGTCAGTTCCCGGCGGGACTGGTAATACCGCCCTATTTCCATTTCCTTACCCGCCAGATGATCACGCACCAGATCCAGCTTCAGCCTTGCATCCCTTGCATATTCACTGCCGGGATACCTGTTTACTACATCCTCCAGGCTGCGGAGCGCCCTTTCTGTGGTTGCCTGATCGCGGCCAACATCGGTTATCTGTTCATAATAACACAGCGCCAGCAGATAAAACGCATATGGCGTGTTCTTATTCGCCGGGTGCAGCTTGATGAAATTCTCTAATGCAGGAACGGCCTTTTCGTATTCCTGAAGTTTATAGGCGGAGAATGCGCCCAGAATCTTGGAGCGAATCGCCCATTCTGAATATGGATGCTGTTGCTCAACCACTTCGAAGCCTTCAATTGCTTCCTTAAGCTTGCCATTTTTAAGGAGGTTGTGGGCTGAGTTATATAATTCCTCCACCGGTTTTTCCGGCTGCGCCAGTGTGTCCTTTTCATCAGTATTGAAAGCCGAACAACCGACAAGCAACATTATGATAGGCAGTGTGATGATACTTTTACGCAAGTAACTTCCCCGTCAATAAATTTGATAACTCTAGATATAATCCTTTGTCTGAATTAACAAGCCCAAGTGCCTTAATTGTGCGGACAAGTTGGAAACATAAGCGACTACTGTAACCAAACTTTCAAAAAAGTGCAAAAAAACAATAGGATAGCTATAGCCTGCGGGCTTATCGCATGTTCAAACTGAACTGACAGAGGCTAAAAAGACCTCTCTATAAATCAAGGTTTTTAAGCCTTCGTCAGTTCCGTTCCCGGAACATGTGATCGTTTCGTTCCCTTTGAAAGGAGGGAAAAATGGTAGCATATGTGTATGATGTGCTAAACAAGAGCGATTGGCAGTCAGTTTCGCTGGTTCAGCAGAGGCCTGGAAACCATAAAGTACGAATCTGGTTTTATGAATCGGCCACGTCCACTGCAAGGAATCGGATCGTGGCAAAGCTTGAAAAAAGCGGACTGGAGGTGATCGTAAAAAGAGATCAACGAGGATAGCTGAGCAGGACGCCCCGGCAATGCAGATTAACTCCTGTATCCGTGGCGTTCGTTTTTTGCATCTTGCTGCACCTCTAAAAATTATGGAGTTGAACATTGGCCTCTGGTGCTTATGATTTATTTTCAGTAATATGAACTGGAAAGGCAGTATGAATCCTGATCCGTTAAATTTTTTATGGGAATTCTTCGGGTTTGCACCTGAATCGGTAACTTTGCTTAAGCAACTGGGCTTGATGGTTTTCTACATTCTCGCCATTATAATCCCGGCGTTGCTGGCTACCGCTTATTTTACCTATGCGGAGCGTAAGATAATAGCCGCAATGCAACTGCGCAAAGGGCCTAACGTGGTGGGGCCGTTCGGATTGCTCCAGCCAATGGCGGACGGGCTGAAGCTGATGCTCAAAGAAGTGATAGTTCCCAATAACGCCAATAAGGTAATCTTTCTGCTGGCGCCTGGTCTGGCATTTGCCCTGAGCTTGATATCCTGGGCGGTGATTCCGTTTGATGATGGCGTGGTACTGGCGGATATTAATGTGGGTATACTCTACCTGTTCGCGGTTTCGTCGCTCGGGGTTTACAAGCTGATAATTGCCGGGTGGGCGAGTAACTCACGCTACGCCTTTTTAGGTGGTATCCGATCCAGCGCGCAGATGGTCTCTTACGAGGTATCCATCGGTTTTGTGATTATCTGCGTGCTACTTTGTGTGGGTTCGCTTAATCTTAGTGATATAGTCCGCAGGCAGCAGGAAATAGGAATGTGGTTCATACTGCCGCTGTTTCCCGTTTTTCTGGTGTTTTTAATCTCCGCGCTGGCGGAGACTAACCGCATACCGTTTGACCTGCCGGAAGCAGAAGGTGAGCTTGTAGCTGGTTATTTCGTTGAATATTCATCCATGCCGTTTGCCATGTTTTTCCTTGGTGAATGCCTTAATGTGCTGTTGATGAGCGCGGTAATGACGGTGCTGTTCCTGGGTGGCTGGCTGCCGCCGATAAATCATGAAGCTTTGAGTATTATACCTGGTTTCGTCTGGTTTGGCCTGAAGTGGGCGTTTATGGTTTTCCTGTTTGTCTGGATCCGCGCAACTTTCCCACGCTTCCGTTATGACCAGCTTATGCGCTTGGGCTGGAAGGTGTTTCTACCGTTCTCACTGGTGGCTGTTATAGCAACATCCGGCACACTGGTTTATATGGGCTGGCTACCGAAATAAAACAATTGCCAGAAATCAAACCAGGCTTCGTATAAAATTGCAGGCGGTGCGGCCATTGCGGGAGGCATGGCTCATAGCCCATTGCAGGGCTTGTTTGTGTAATTCATCCGGCATCAGATTAATAGCATGAGCGGTTGCATGAGCACGCACCATCGCCAGGTATAACTCCTGATCCGGCTCATGAAAGCCAAGACGCAGGCCAAAACGGTCGGAAAGGGAAAGTTTATCGTTCAACGCATCCGCCGGGCTATGGTCACCGGCGCGGTGAGCCGTGGCCTCAGCCACTACATTGCGGTGATTGCTGGTGGCGTAGAGAATCACATTCTCCGGCCTGCCTGCTATGCCGCCATCCATTGCTGCTTTCAGGCTGCGGTAGCCGCCATCCCCCGGTTCAAAGGCCAGATCATCGCAGAACACTATAAACTTATGCTGGCATTCCCTGAGGTTCATATAAAGCTCAGGCAGGGTGGATATATCATTGCGCAGAATCTCCACCGCCAGTAATACGCCACCGCTGCTTTGCGCAGCACTTAGCATACTTGAACGCACCAGCGTGCTTTTACCCATCCCCTTAACGCCCCAGAGCAGCACATTATTAGCTGGCCGCCTGGATGCAAAACGGCTGGTATTATCGCACACGGCTTTTTTCTGCATGTCTATGCCCAGTAGAGTATCAAGCTTTGGAATCTCAGGATTCCTGACTGGCCGGAGAGCCAGACGCGCACCACTCCACACATAAGCAAAAACATCATTTGTAAGCATGTCATTAATCAACTGAATTTTTGCCCCTCAATTCTAAGTCTGAGGTATGTAATCAAATATTTATTGTATTCAAGAATCAGGAAACGGGCTTTCTTTTCTTCCGTAAGAGTATCCAGGGTAATGGTGTAGGGGAAAACCGGGTGGGGAATTGTTTTCAGCTCCGGCATTCTCGCGCTGATTTCCAGCAGACTGCGCCGCATATGATAACCCGCCGTCACCAGCCTGATATGTTTTATACGGTGCTGGATTGCCCATTTGGATACTTCCTCAGCATTCTGCATAGTGCTGGTGGATATGCGATCCAGATGTATCCGCTGAAGAATATCCTCAGCAGGCTTATTTATTCCGGCAGCTTGCAGAATCTCGCGCAGAGTAGCCTCCCGCCCTACACCGCTGATAAGTAACTGCGGAGCCAGATTCTGTTCCAGCAGTTTGAATCCTGTCTCCAGCCGTAAATCACCGCCTGTCAGCACCACTATGGCATCGGTTTTTGTGGTGGTGTCTGCATCCCGCCCAGGTATTAACAGTAGAAACCACACCAGACCGCAGCACCAGATTAAAGCCGGAACGGCTAACAGCCAGAATATGGTTTTAAGCCCTCTCATCAGGCGCGGTTTAACATGCCCATCACCACCACTTTGGCCAGCAGCCAGGCGACTGCTGCAATCACCATTATCACCAGCGGTGCTATTAACAGTTCAAACGATGGCATGGACTGCGCCGGTGCAGCCAATTCCAGCCTGGATGCCAGTATACGCAGCGGAATTATGGTTGGCATAAGAAGCGCGAAGCCGATAGCCCCGCCTTTTAACGCAAGTTTAAGCTGGTTAGCCTGAAACTGGCGGGTTATGTATTGCCTGGTCGCCCCAACCAGGTTGAGTATTGATATAGTCTCAGAATGCAGCTTGATAGTGGTGCGCAGCATCAGCACAATAATGGCGAACGTGACTATCAACACCAGCGCCACTACAAGAACGGATAACCATTGCAATGAGCCAACCAGACGATCCAGGCGCTTGATCCAGTCTGCATTACTGTCCACCAGCGCGTTAGGGGAAATCTCCGCAATGCGTGTGCGCAAATCCTCAATATTCACGCGCTTACGCTTTGCAACTTTGGCCTCAATAAGAATCGGCAGCGGAATGGCTGAAGTATCGCCCTGCCTGCCTATCCACGGCTCTATCAGGGATATTATTTTCTCCTCCGGCACGTATGCCACATCGGTAAAATACCCGCTTTCCTGAAGGAAATCCACAAGCTTGGCGGCATTTTCTTTTTTTGCCTCCGCACTGCCTGTTACCTGTACCATGAGGCTGAGGCTTCCACCCAGATCGCGGGATTTTAAATAACGATTCAGGCTGACACTGAAAATAAGCGCAAGACAAGCCAGATAAATCATGAATCCGATAATCCATGGCATGATGCGGTTTGCATCGTCTTTAGCCAGCGGCAGGTCAGCCTTGAATTTAAGCATAAATGGCTCTGAGATTACATTGCTTTTATGGCTGATAAAACTTCTTCCGCGTGCCCGTCCACCTTCACTTTCCGCCATATTTCACGGATAACTCCAGCCTCGTCAATCAGAAAGGTTGCGCGTTCAATTCCGAAATACTTTTTGCCATACATGTTTTTCTGCGCCCATACGTTATAGGCTTCGCACACACTGCCGTTTTCATCCGTTGCCAGGTCAAAGCTCAGGCAATGCTTGGCCTTGAACTTGTCATGGCTTTGCAGGGAATCTTTGGAAACACCGATTATCACCGCCCCCGCCTTTTCAAATTCGGGTTTCAGGCGCGAAAAATCATTGGCCTCTATAGTGCAACCGGGAGTATCATCCTTAGGATAAAAATACAGAACGACTTTTTTGCCTTTAAGTTCTTTCAGCGATACATTGCCGCCGCCGTTGGACTGCATTTCAAAATCAGGCGCATTCATGCCTTTTTTCAGTTCATGCCCACTTATTTCAAGACCCGCCGCCATAATAGTCATATATATCCCCACTGAAAACTTGACTGAAAAACTTATATCCCTCCGCTTGACACTCTTCAAGCATACTTTTCAGTTCGTGGATACCGGATACTCCCATGCTTTGCGCCACCTCCCTGGCAGTAGCGGAATCGCTTTCATCAAATGTGCCGCCGGAGAATAAATATCCGTACATCTGAAACGCGCTGAATACATTTATCGCTGAAGCTATTCTGGTTTTTTGAGGCTCATTTAACCGTATTGAATCCAACTGCGCCAGGGTTGATGTATGCAAAACAGGGCTGTTTTCCGCTAATTCAGCAAGATACAGAAACTGCACCGCCAGTTCTATATCAACCAGGCCACCGCGAACATATTTTACGTCAAAGCAGGATTTTGCCGGGGTTTTCTTTTCTATCTTTTCCCTTACATCCAGCACCTGCTGTTTTAAGGCGGCGTAGTCGCGTCTGTACATAAGTGCGGCCAAGATAACGCTATTGATTTTATTCTCAAAATCCCGGGCACTGCCTATGCGCACTACCCGCGCCCTGGTAAGACTTAAAAACTCAATTGGCCAGGCTGCCGTCTGATAATATTTGTCAAGCCCATCCAGACTGACTGCTACCGGCCCTTTAAGGCCGTATGGGCGCAGGCGGGTATCAACATCGTATAATTTTCCTTCATCCCCGACAATGGTTAATGCACTGATGATGCGCTGCGCCAGCCGCATGTAATAAACATTGGGCAGAAAGGCTTTACTACCGTTTGAGATTTCGTTCTCATCCTTAGCATCATATACAAAGATGATATCAAGGTCAGCGCCAAGGCGCAGCTCCCCCCCGCCATACTTGCCGAAAGCGATAACCGCAAAGTCTGCACTGCTGAATCTGCCGTATTTTTCCTCAAACTCCATCCGCGCTGCTTCAATGCAGTTTGCAACCGCGCAATCAGCCAGTATTGATAAATTCTTTGCCGCCTCCGCAGGGGTCATGAATTTCTTGAGCAGATGCACGCCTATTTGCAGTTGTTTCTCCTGAATAAATCTGCGTAGCAGGTTCATGCGGTTTTCAAAGTTAAGCTCTATTTTCAGCGTATTCAGAACCTCCCGTTTTATCTGTGACTCTTTTGGGAACTGATCAAAAAATCCAGGCTCAAGCAATGTCTCCAGCAGGCTGGATTTACGGGCGATAAGACTGCCAAGCCAGGGGGAGGCACTCATAATCATCAGGAGCAGATCAAGCAGTTTCGGATTTGCGGAGAATATTGAGAAAATCTGCGACACCGCCGGAGCCTTCGCCACAAAATCATCAAACAGTTTGAATGTTGCATCAGGATCAGGGCTTTTTGATATATTTCTCAGAATGTCCGGCATTAATTCGGTTATAAGCTCCCGTGCGCGTTTGGTGCGGGTTGAGCGTCTGCCCCCATGATGCCATGCCCTGATAACGGTGGAGACATAATCAGGGTTTACAAAACCCATACCGCGCAGGGTATTCAAGGTTTCCGTATCGTTCTCCACCCCGGTAAAAACAAGGTTGCCGCCGTGGCTAAGCGTGGGGGATTCCTTGAATAATTCACCGTAAATTCTGCTGGTGGATGTGGTTATGTTTCTTAGCTTTTCTGCTAAAGCCTCGTTATTCTCCAGGCCGCAGAATCTGGCAGTTCTCAGTATGCCATCTTGAGTGGTAGGCAGGCTATGGGTTTGTTCATCAGCTACCATTTGCAGCCTGTGTTCCAGTATGCGTAAGTTTAAATAATTATCAGCCAGAATGGCGCGTGTCTCCTCCAAGATGTGCCCATAAGTGGTGAGTGCCGCCAGCGCATCGCAGGTTCCACGCACGCGCAGCAGTGGTTGTCTGCCGCCCCATATAAGCTGCTGGGTCTGGGCGAAGAATTCAATCTCCCTGATGCCGCCTCTGCCAAGCTTTACGTTATATGCAGTGAAATCATTCTGCCGCTTGTCCTGCCGCGCATCCATCTGGCGCTTGATTGAATGGATATCACGTAGCGCAGCGTAATCCAGGTTCTTGCGCCATACATACGGCCTTAGCTGGCTCAGGAAATATTCGCCTGCTTCAATATCCCCCGCGACTGGCCGGGCTTTTATCATTGCCGCCCGCTCCCAGTTCTGGCCTACGGTTTCATAATATGTCAGCGCGCCGGAAGTGGAAATAGCCACGGGTGTTGAAGCGGGATCAGGGCGTAGCCGCAAATCCACCCTGAAAACATAGCCGTCCTCAGTGCGGTCGTGGAGTATGGCAGTTAAATCCTGAGTGAGTCTCACAAAAAACTTCTGCGCGCTGATATTCTCCGTAAGTCCCGCCTTGCCCGATTCAAAGAACACTATAATATCAATATCGCTGGAGTAGTTAAGCTCAAAGCCCCCCAGTTTGCCCATTCCTAAGATAACCAGGCCGGAATTAGCGGATGGATTTTGTGGATCGGTAATTTCAATCTGCCCTTTTGCCGCCGCTTGCAGAAGCAGAAAGTCAGCGGTGGCTTTTAAGGATTCCTCCGCCAGTATGCTCAGGCAGCGCGTGACTTCCGCCAGACTCCATACTCCGCCGAGGTCAGCCAGGGCTATCACAAGGGAAGCCTTACCCTTGGCAATCCGCAGCACTTTTTTAAGTGCGGTGCTGTTACCAGCATCAAAGGCTTTTATTTCCTCCAGTACTAATGTAAACAAAGCTTCCGGGCTTGCATCAGCAAAGGCGCTGAAGAAATCAAGATGCCGGATAATAAGGTTAGTCAGATGCGGTGAGCAGCCAAACACGCCGCTTAGAAAACGGTGATGCGAGGGGTGCATCAGCAAACCCTCAACCCTGCTTCTGATATGCGGCGGGTGAGTGCTTAAAGCTTCATAGAGCCTCTCAAATCCCGTCAATGCTTCAGACTCTGACGCGGCCAGCGGAAATTGGTATTGTGGTTTTATGAATGATTGCATAT
>CAYTOJ010000040.1:0-15115 GCA_964439415.1 uncultured Rickettsiales bacterium | reverse complement strand
CTCCAGCGTTTTATTATCATTCTTCCGGCATTGCAGTGCCACCGCCCCTTGCGCCGGGGCGGGGATAAAGCTGGTTGTATCCAGTATTTCGGTGATACACTCGTCTAATTTCAAGCGGAATAGACCTGCTGAGGCTAGAATAATTCCATCAAACTCACCTTCGTCAAGCTTGCGTAATCGTGTATTGATATTTCCGCGCAAGTCCGCTGTCTGCAAATCCGGCCTGATTTCCTGTAACAGTGCCGCACGGCGCAGGGATGATGTGCCGATTCTCGCACCCCCCGGCAATTCACTTATACTTTTATAATGCTTGGATATGAAGCAATCCGCCGGATTATCACGCGGCAGCACTGCGGCTATGATAAGCTGTTCATGGGCTAGCACCGGCATATCCTTATATGAATGCGCGGCCAGATCAATGCGGCCTTCCAGCAACGCATCCTCAACCTCCTTAATGAACAGCCCCTTGCCGCCGCTGTTCCAGAGTGGTTTATCCAGGATTTTATCGCCGCTGGTGACGATTTTGTCATATACCAGTTCTGTTTGCGGCTGTAACTGTAATATGGCCGCCCCCGCCATTTCCGCCTGACGCACCGCCAGCGCACTCGCCCGCGAGCCGATAATGATTTCTTGTTTGTTTGGTATAATCATCTAATTAAAATGAATGGCACAGACATTGAAAATAGCAAGCTGGAACGTAAATTCAATCCGCGCCAGATTGCCTAATGTTTTGGACTGGTTGAAACAGGCCGCGCCGGATGTTGCCCTGCTACAGGAAATCAAAGTTCAGGACGAGCAATTTCCCAGACTGGAAATTGAAGACTTAGGCTATAATCTGGCCTTGCATGGCCAGAAAAGTTATAATGGCGTTGCCATTTTATCAAAATATCCACTGGATATTATTGCAAAAGGATTGCCTGAATTTGGTGATGAACAGGCGCGGTATATAGAAGGTTTTGTATGTACAAAAAACGCGGCGGTGAGGGTTGCCAGTGTTTATGTGCCCAATGGCTTTGAGGCGGGCAGCGATAAATTCGCCTACAAACTGGGCTTCCTGAGTGCCTTAAAGAGCCATATGCAGCATCTTCTGAAGAAGGGCGAGTATTTAGTAATCGGCGGTGATTATAACATTGCACCTGAGAACCCGGATGTTTATGACCCCATAAGTATGGAAGGAGCCATCTGCTTTCATATGGATGAACGGCGGATGCTGCGGGCAATCTTAAACTCAGGCTACACTGATGCATACCGGGCGATGCACCCAAACAGTCACCAGTTCACCTGGTGGGATTACCGGGCGGGTTCATTCCAGCACAACAAGGGAATGCGGATAGATCATTTATTACTATCCCCCACCGCCAGCGATGCCGTGGTAAAGGCGGAGGTGGATCAGGAAGCAAGAGCTGCTGACAAAACTTCCGACCACGCGCCCATATGGTGCGAACTGAAGGTAGAGTAGCAAGCTTAGGCCAGGGCTGATTAAAGTTTGTGCAACATACTGATTTTACCCCTCACCGCATCGAGCTATGCCTCTTTGAGGCTTGTTCTCTGCGACTCTCCCCCAGCAACCGTGTTTAGATGGTGTGGATAAGAGGTGTATTAAGTGCATCCCGTACTTTTGCATTGAGAATAATGGTAACTCCCCAGGTGTTGGCACGAACTCTCGGTTTCCCCCACCGCAGGCAAAGGGGGCTAGGGGGGGAATCTTTCTTCTTATCCTAGTACCAACCCATTCCCCCCCCTTAATCCCCCTATGCTCGCAGTGGGGGAGACAAGCAACGTACATCTAGACCAGCAGACCTGGGGAGTTACAAGTTTACATTAATATTATATTAAGATGAGTTATACCACATCGTCTGTGGATCATGATTGCATGATGTCATTTGGGGGTACATTGTCTTGTATAACAAGGGGCTAGCGCCCCTCACTTCCCCCGCAACGCCGAAGCGTTACCTTAGGTTAGCAAGAAAATATCAATTCCTGGACTGCAATAATAACAACTCCCTGAGCCTACACCCGGGGAGTTATTTATCTCTTACGAGTACGCTCTTACTGAACTATGCGCCAGGAACCGTCGCGCTCACGGCAGGCAACGCCGTAGGCCTGCTGCTTGCGGCCTGATACCACCACGGTCTGGGTGTATTCGCGGCAATATTTACCGTCCTGCGCCTGGTAGGTATTGGTTGGTGTGAAAGTTCCGGAATTGCCGGAATCAGGGTTAACCCATGTAACAGTCTGCCCGGTTTTAGCACTCTCGAAAGTCTGATTCGCGCCTTGCGCGTAATAAGTTTGATCCGCCCGATCCAAGGATGCGCCTATGCCACTGCCAGCCATTGCACCAAGCAGTGTTCCGGCTGCTATCGCAGCTATCTGCCCCTTGCCTTTGCCGACATTAGAGCCTAGTGCCGCGCCGGTAGCGCCGCCAAGCACTGCGCCCACGTTCTGCTTGTTCAGTATGGAGTTGCCGCCCTGATTTCCGTATTGATCCGCGCATCCCGCCAGCATAAAACCAACCAGTGACAACGCACCAAGTTGCTTGATATTCATATTTTAAGTTCCTTATCTTTGAAATTCTTCTATACTTGTCGCACTTCGAAAGTGCGACAAGTATATTTTTTGTATTTTGCGCATGGCCGCCAATCCAGCCCCATGCGCATCTATACTGCTCGCGAATCAACTGCATAGAATCAGTGCCCTTGAAACGCGAGCAGTATATTGAAGTCTCACGTAAGATAGCAATTGACTAACCTACTTATCAAATTAAAAAATTTTAATGGCGGATAATAAGCCAGAAAGAGCAAGTGGTTTCAGCAGCAGGGCGAAAATGCTGCGCAATGTTACCGCACTGGCACTTATTTTCGCATTACTGATTACTATCGCCAAGTTTACAGCCTGGATTTATTCCGGCTCACTTACCATATTATCATCCATGGTGGATTCGCTGTTTGATATGGCCATGTCAGCCGTTAACGCCGCCGCCGCGCATTATTCACTCAAACCCGCTGATGATGACCACCGCCACGGTCATGGCAAGGCTGAGGCTATAGCCTCCTTCGCGCAAGGGTTGTTACTGGGGGTGCTTAGCATCTACCTGATATGGGAAGGGGCTTCGCGGCTGATAAATCCCCATTCAATTACGCACCACGGCTATGGCATGGCGGCAATGATATTCTCCATTGTTTTGACAGCCATATTATTGGCATACCAGAGGTGGGTAATCACCCGTACCGACTCGCTGATAGTCAAGTCTGATTCACTGCATTACCAGACAGATATTATAAGCAATTTATCGGCTCTGCTGGCGATATTTCTAACCGGCTATTTCGCCCTGCCAATGCTTGATAGCCTGTTCGGTATTGCTATAGCACTTTACATGCTGAAAGGCGCGTTCAGCATTTTCAGGGAATCGGTGGATCACCTGATGGATAAGGAACTGAGCGAGCCTGAGCGGGACAACATAATAGGCATAGCCTTCAGCCTACCGGAAGTGCTAAACGTGAACGAGCTTAAAACCCGCAAATCCGGGGGTGATCTTTTTATCCAGCTTCATCTGGTGCTGGATGGCTCCATCAGCCTGGCCGCCGCGCAGGATGTATCCGGGAGGCTGGAATCAGCCCTCCTCACCGCCTTCCCCCACTCCCAGGTGATAATAATTCCGGAAGCAGCAGGAAAATCAAGCTAGCCTCATACTACGCTTAAGCTCCAAACGACACGCCGCCAGCCCCATGCAAAGTTTATGTTTTGCGCATGGCCGCCTCATCCTACGCTAAAGCTACGGACGACAGGCCACCAACCCCATGCGCATTACTTCCCGATACAAAAATTCCTGAATATGGAGTCCAGAAGCTCTTCCACGCCGATGCGGCCTGTTATGCGGCCTATCTCGGTTGCGGCCAGCCGTAAGTCCTCACAGGCCAGTTCTATGGGTTTAGTCAGTGTGAATTCATCAAGCCAGATTAAAGCCTGCTCAAGATGGGTGCGGTGGCGCAGGTTAGTAATATATGCGCCTTCTGAACGGCTCAGTATTTGCGCCGCCTGCCCAGCCAGCCAAAGCTCCAGTTGTTCCAGCCCCTCCCTGGTCTGGGTTGATATTTGAATATCATGCTTGAGTGTATGCGTAGCTGGCAAATCACATTTGCTCAGTACGTTAAGGGTATTTGATTCAGGAAACGGTTTTATATCTTCAGGCTCCATATCCTGCGGCGATGTAAGATGAATTACAATATCGGCTTCGGCGGCAGCTTTAACGGCGCGGCGGATGCCCTCAATCTCAATATCATCAGCGGTTTCGCGGATGCCAGCCGTGTCATACATTATAAAAGGAAGGCCGCCGATTTCCATTTGCACACTTACAATATCGCGGGTAGTGCCCGGGCGGGCGGAAACAATAGCCGCCTCACGCCCAGCCAGCGCATTAAGCAGGCTGGACTTGCCAGCATTGGGCGCACCGGTGATGACCACCCGCACCCCCTCCCTTACCATCTCCCCTGCCCTGCCATCTGTGAGTATTACTGATATTTCTTCTTTTAATACTGCAACTTCGCTTTCTATCTCGCTGATTACCTCCGCTGGCATGTCCTCATCCGGGAAATCTATGTATGCTTCCAGGTAGGCCAGAGCTTTAATCATGCGTGTGCGGAGCGATTCATACAGGCTTGATGCCCCGCCGCCCATCTGCCGCCTCGCCTGCTTTTTCTGAGCTATGGTGTCTGCGGCTATCAGATCCTGAATTCCCTCCGCCTCCAACAAGTCCATTTTGCCGTTCATCAGGGCGCGTCTGGTGAATTCGCCAGGCTCGGCGGGTCTGAAGCCTGGTATATGCCCTAGAATCCCCAGTATTTCAGCTATGACAGCCCTGCCGCCGTGTGTGTGCAGTTCAAGCGAACCCTCCCCCGTGAAGCTGTTTGGTGCTTTGAAATAGATGGCGATTACATCATCCACCAGCTCACCGTGTTGATTTTTAAGCTTCAGGTAACAGGCTTTTCTAGCCTCCAGCGGCTTTGTAATTCCAAAAAAGGATAACGCCTTAAGGCTATCCCCCCCGGATATTCTGATAATGGCTATTGCTGACTTGACCGGCGGTGTTGCCAGTGCGTATATTGTGGTCATAAGCTTAAGGTATAGAGCCTGATGCCCTATAATAAAGAACTAACCGTCACGCTCGCCCGGCTACGGCTGCTTCTTTAGCGTATTCTGATGTCAGGCTCTGCAATTTGCGTTCCGCCAGCAGCGGCTTAAGCTTCAGCGCTTCCAGGATGATATGAATGGCGATGCCAAGTTTTTTGCAGGCCATAATCAGCTTCTGCAAATCACCTTTTGCAACTTTTTCAAAGCGTTGGTCTACAACCACCGCCACGGGATTTTCCATCAACCGTTCTACGGCTTCCTTGATGCTGCGCATCTGTTCCTCGGCAATGTAGCCAAGTTCCCACATGATTTTCTGCGCATCCTGATAAAAATCGCTCACACGGGTAACTATAAACGCCTTTTTAGGCCGTGCCGCGATAGGATTCCCGTTGGAAAAAGTCATTTCATCCGCCTTTTACTGGTTCTTATATAAAGGCATAATACTACCACATTATTAAATCTACGTTACAGAATTTATGAAAAAACCCTGAATACACCTCTTTCAGACTGGAAAAGCGAAATAAAAATCAATATCCGCCGCTGTCAGGTTGCCGTTGAGATGAACCGCCAGTTCCGGTGCTTTTGTTGAGGTAATCAGAAAATCATCTCCGGTATCTTTAATAGTTATATCGGCGAGGCTTTTAACATCCCAGATAGTAATCAGCAGACGATCCACACCATGTTCAAAGTCCTTTATAATTGCGTGTGATCCGCCACTGATATCAAAAACATCCGCCCCTTGCCCGCCGAACAGCCTGTCCAGCCCTGCATTGGAAGCTAACGTGTCGTTACCGTCACCGCCGTGATATGTATCATCGCCACTGCTGTAATAACTATCGGAGATACGATCATCTCCTGAATCACCATAAACCAGATCGCTTCCGCCATTAGCGGTAATCTCATCGTTCCCTGATCCGCCATAGATGGTATCCCTGGCATTATCAGTCTGCCAGTAGGGTATGTCGTCATTTATGGTATCATTGCCTGAGTCTCCATAAAGCTTATCGCTGCCATTGCCACCGTATATCTGATCGCCGCCATCCCCGCCTTTTATGGTGTCCTTGCCAGCTTGACCTAAAAACAGTTCAGCCGCGCCGCCGCCCTTAATACTATCATTGCCGGATGTGCCGGGAATCAGCTTCAGTGGGTTGTAGTAGCCAACATAAAAACTATTTTTATCAACCGCTTCACTGGTATAAAAATCAATACTGCCTATTGTGGCGTGATAGCGGCCATCATTCAATTTTTCTATTTTTATATCAATATCGCTTGGCAGATCGTATAAACCTTCAAGCTGATCGCTGAAATCGAATACAATTTTATCGTGTTCATGATCATAATCAATAATGCTAAAACCACTGCCACCCCAACCTACATAATCAGTCACGATGCCGAAAGTGTCATTCCCTGAGCCGCCGGAAATTGTGTCGGCACCCTGGCTTATATCAATAAAATCATTTCCTGTGCCGCCGCTGATAACATCGGCAAGAACCCCGCCACGCAGATAATCGTTACCATTATCGCCAGATAAAACCCCGCGTACGTCCCAGCGTGCCGCCTCATCGTCCGACAGCGTGCCGATGGTAATGTCATCATCACCATCTCCGCCATAAAGGGTTGCTGAGGTAGTGGCATTAGCATAATTATAATTTTTTGCATTGAGGTGATCATCCCCCTCATTGCCATATGCTAAGTCATGGCCGCCGCTGGTCTGGATTTCATCATTCCCTGAGCCGCCGAATATAGTGTCATCGCCGAATACTGCGCTAGGATTCGAGAGTAATATGTCATCAACCAGATAATCATCTCCGTCATGACCATATAACAAGTCATTGCCTGTTTCCCCATACAAGGAATCATTGCCGCTATTGCCATACAAGGAATCACTCCCTGCACCACCCTCTATCTCGTCATTGTCCGCGCCACCTGTTACACTGTCGTTACCATCTCCGGCGAAGATACGGTCATGCCCGCTGTAACCAAAAATGGTATCGCTACTGTTGGAGCCAAATATTTCATCAGCATTAGAGGTGCCTTTAATTATTGCCATTGTATTCCTCCCCCATTTTATAAAATAAAATCTGCTTCACTTAGTAGCGAGGTAACATTCTTAAGTACCACAGTTGCTATCAGATCCCCATCTTCATAGCCTTCAATTATAGAATCCGAACCAACTACGCTAATTTGCATATCAGCAAATGGAATATCTGTTCCATCAAGCAAGATACGATCAGAACCTTGCTCGAAATCAGTCACAATGCCAGTACCATCCCAGACTATGAAGGTGTCGTTGCCGCCGCCACCAGTTAAAGTATCGGTATAACCACCTTTACCTGCATTGATGGCGTCTCCACTATCTCCGCCAACAAGCGAATCTCTGCCTTCTGCTCCATTCAAATTTGAATAGTCATTACCACCATAAATGGTGTCGTTGCCACTTCCACCTTGCAGGAGCCAGTAGCCGGAGCCACCATATATAATATCATTACCCGCACCCGCAAACGCACCTGCCTGATTAGTCTCGCTGTAGCTATTACTACCAGTATCGATAGTGTCATCACCCACACCACCAAGAATTGTGTTCAGTCCATCCCCAGCAGCAATTTCATCATTACCTGAACCTCCATCCAGATAATTATTGCCCGATTCATCAAGCAGAGTGTCATTACCACTCCCGCCAATCAATGTGTCGCTACCTTCATCACCGTATATTACATCGTTGTCAGTATCGCCATTTATGTAATCATTCCCACCACCACCCAGCAGGAAATCATTACCCTTCGCGCCACGAATATGGTCATCACCATCCCCAGCGAAGATGCTGTCATTTCCACTATAGCCGAAAATAGTATCATTCCCTCCAAAGCCATAGATTGTATCTGCCGTGGAACTGCCTTTAATCGTTTCGCTGCTATCTGAACCGTTGAATATAGCCATTGTAACCTCAGGATTTTGTGCGGCTGGTTGCAATGCCAGCCGCGCCAGTTGATCTTGTTGGGAAATTTATAAAAGATAAAGAAAGTCGCTCTCAGTGAACTCAATATCGCCCTTCGCCCAGATGGTGAACAGCAGTTGATCCTGGCTATTATGCAGCCGGATTACTGTAGCATCACCCTCCAGTGTGAAGGTAATATCCTCGAAATGCACGGAAGGATCGTAGAGATCAATTTTATCCTCCCCCACCGTGAAGTCATTGATATGACCGCCACTGTCATGGAAAGTGAAGATATCGTTGCCTTCGCCGCCGATCATGGTGTCGTCATAATCGCCCTTTCCGGCATCCATCTGATCATCACCTGCGCCACCGAAGAACACATCGTCCCCGGCTGCGCCGCGCATATTATCGTTGCCGTCTGCCCCCTGGAAAGTATCATTGCCGCTGCCACCATAGAGGCTGTCATCACCCTCAGAGCCGCCGAGAAAATCATCGCCAGCATCGCCCCACAGGCCATCGTTACCGCCATCACCAACTATTGTATCGCTGCCATCGCCACCGCGCATAGTATCCGCGCCATCGCCTGCCGCTATATAATCATTGCCCAAAGCACCTTCCAGTGAATCATCACCGCTGCCACCCAGCAGAGTATCCGCCCCGGAATTGGCAATCAGCAACTGGCCAAAAGTGGAATTTCTGGCATCGAGAAAATCATCACCCTTGCCGCCCACTATAGTGCTTTGGCCGCCACTTGATGATACAATTATGGTATCATTACCATCACCGCCATACAGCCAGTTGCTGCCGTTATTGTCACCTGTGTCACTGATGGAATCATTACCGGTTCCGCCATAAACCGTATCATCACCTTCGCCGCCTATAATGGTATCGTTACCGGAGTCACCGTACAGGGTGTCGCCGTCAATATCACCATCTATATAGTCACTCCCCTTGCCGCCGTAGATAAGGTCGGATTCGCCATTACCGAAAAGATAATCATCCCCACTATGACCCCAGATAGTGTCATTACTTGCCCCGCCATCAATAGTGTCAGCTAAAGATGTCCCCAGCAGAAGATTCGCATTATCATCACCAATTATAACTGCCATTTTATGCCCCATGTTTTAATATGCTCTGCCTACGATATAACGGATAGTTTTCAGATATACTTGATTGGAATCAAGCGCTGATCAGGTAGTCTTTATTGCATAAAAAAACCATAAACAATTTGCAGACGGAATAGATATACCTATCGCACTTCAAAAGTGCGATTAGGTATATCTTTTTGTTTTGCGCATGGCCGCCCCACCAGCCCCATGCGCATTATAACTGCTCGCAAAATCACTGCAAAGAATCAGCATTCTTCATTCGCGAGCAGTATAGTCGTTAACAACTAGCCTCTAAGGGGAGTATCTGCAACAACCTCATCTTCATGTGTTACAGATATAATTTAAATTCAAGCCACAGCCATATCAGGGCTTTTCTGGCTCGCCATTGCACCAAGATTAACCTCCTGCAACGGAATATCCGCCGAATCTGTCGCATTATCATTCACATTATCATTCAACTGAGGCGCATCCCGCTTAATAGCTGACTCCTTTGCTGGGAGAGTGTTAGTTCTTGATGCGCTGATTTTATTGAATATGGCCGCAGTTATAACTTTTGGCTGCACATTAAGCTGGTTGATAATTGTTAACAACTTTATCAGCGGAGCCGTGTTTTCCATTTTCTCCAGCGCGGTGCTGAAATCTCTGAAGTCCTGCGCCTCGGCAAGTGCTGGCTCCGCCCGGATCATACGTTCACACATGGGAAGGGCAATCTCCGCCGCTTTTGCCGTTACAAACCGCTTGGTATCCTCCAGTTTTGCTTTATCATAAGTGATGCCTTTGCTTTCCAGGTCACGGCGGAGGGGATTATGAATCTCATTTTGCACCATCACGGCATAAATCATATCCAGCCCGGCTTTGGTGAAGCTTTTTCCTACCTCCGATGCCTTCTTTATCTGCTCAAGACTTGGCGAGGCTCTGGATAGATCATACAAATAACTGGAGTATAAATCCCGCATTGATTCAAGCGCACCAAACAGACCACCCCGAAGCTCCGGCCTGATTTTGCCAATTGGCCTGGTTATTTTTGCAGCCTTTTCAATAAATTCTTCAGGGCTGGTTACCTCAGCCGCCATTGTAGCCTTGTGCGCCAAAGCATTGATGGATTTATAGCCGAAGATAATATCCACCCGTTTTCTGGCCTCAGCAGGTTCCCCCTTCACAAACCCGGAAAGACCGATAACATCACTCAGTTCCACCTGCTGGCCGTGATACGCTGCCTCCACCACATCAATGAACAGGCTTTTATGGCGCAGGATACTCTCCCGAAGAAAGTCCTTGCCATCTTTAGTGGCAAACCACTTTGCGCTTTTTGCCGATCTATCAGCTTTCAGCAATATGGATGATGCTTTTTCATCCCCTTCGCTCTGTAACCTCTGCCCCACAATACGCATGGTTTCAGGATTCGCGGCTAAAAGGCTGGATATTTCATTAACTGCCCGGCTTAGATTAACCCGGCCAAAAACCCTGCCGCTGTTTTCCAGATTACGCTTCAGGCCGATGAAAAACTGCGAACGGGTGTATTCATCCTTACCATCAAAAGCATTAATAAGTGCGTGTGACAGGTCATAACAGGTGAGTATAACAGACAGGCCGTAGTTGTTGATTTCACCGATTCTAACCGCCACCTGGCCAACTTTGAGGCTGGATTCATCGGATGTATCCACCACCGGCTCCACAGCCTGCCAAGGCTCCGGCCGGAACATCCCTATAATCCTCTCCGCAGCGTTATTAACGCCTCTGAACACGCCTAGCATATAGTGCAACCCTATTATGCATCATTAGCAAGTCTATATTACAATTTAAAGAATGTGCGCAATATTTCGTAATAAATTTTTTCCAGTGTGTATATGTCATCCACCTTAACGCGCTCATTCACTTTATGTGCGGTAAGCCCCGTTGTGCCAAATTCCACTACCGGGCAGTAGGCTTTTATGAATCTGGCATCCGAAGTGCCGCCAGTGGTGGAAAGCTCCGGCATCCGCCCGGTAATTTTTTCAACCGCTTCCTGCGTTATCTTACTTAAATCACCTTTTGCTGTTAAAAAAGCCTCCCCACTTACACGGAATTCCAGACTTATATAAGGTGATATGCTCTGCGCCACCCCCTCCATCCAGCGCCTGAGGCTTGCTGCGGTATGCAGGTTGTTGAATCTGATATTAAGGGCGGCACTCGCCTGGGCTGGTATCACATTATCCGCCTTATTGCCTGTATCTATATTAGTAATCTCCAGGTTTGATGGCTGGAAAAATTCAGTGCCATCATCCAGCTTATGATTTTGAAGCGCATGGAGAAAATTCACCAGGTTTGTCAGGGGATTATTAGCAAGGTGCGGATATGCCACATGCCCCTGTACGCCGCTCACCAGTACTTTTGCGGTAATGCTGCCACGCCTGCCTATTTTAACCATCTCACCCATTTTCGCAGGGTTTGTAGGCTCACCAACTATACAGGCTGAAATGCTCTCACCCCTTGCAGCCAGTGTTTCCAGCACCTTTGCCGTACCGTTTACCCCCTCACCTTCCTCATCCCCGGTGATGAGCAGGCTTATGGAACCCGGTATGGTTTTACAGTCATCTGCCAGTTTCAAAGCGGCGCAGGCAAAAGCGGCAATTGCCGCCTTCATATCCTCAGTGCCGCGGCCATAAAGAAATCCATCCTGAATTACTGCTGCAAATGGCGGATATTTCCAGGCAGATTCATCCCCGGGCGGCACTACATCAGTATGCCCGGCGAAGCAGAAATTAGGCTCACCACCACCCAGGCGCGCATAAAGGTTATCTACTTTGTAACTGCCACCGGTATGATATAATAATCTCTCACATTTGAACCCCGCTCTGCCCAGAACACCTTCCAGCAGAGCCAGCGCACCACCTTCAACAGGGGTGACGCTTGGGCATTGTATAAGTCTGGCTGCTAATTGAACAGAATCTATAGCTGATGGAATATCCATTATTTTGCAGCCTGCTGGCCTATCAGTTCATTTATGCTATTTATGCCGTCCCGCCTGAGTAGGGCTGAGAGGTCAGATTTTATGCTGCGCACCACACCGAAACCCTGATATACCAGCGCCGTGTATAGCTGCACCAGGCTGGCTCCGGCGCGTATTTTATTATACGCATCCAGCCCTGACGATACCCCGCCCACGCCTATAATAACTATACGCCCTTTGGTGAATTTATAAACCTGACTGATCATTGCGGTTGACGCAGCAGCCAGTGGCCTGCCGCTCAAGCCCCCCTGCTCACCTCTGTATGGGCTGGAGAGTGTCGCCGGCCGGGCAATAGTGGTATTGCTGACAATCAAACCGTCTATCCCATGTTTAATTGCCAGTTCGCAAATATCCTCAACCTCTGCTGGCTCCAGATCCGGCGCGATTTTCAGCAGTAATGGCCTGGAGTAGCCATGCTCCAGCTTCAAGCGGCCTTTTAATTGCGATAACGCCTGCAGAAAATCATCCAGAACCGATTTTGCCTGTAAATCCCTGAGACCCGGCGTATTGGGGGATGATACATTCACGGTGATATAATCAGCATACGGTGCTACCAGTTGCAATAGATTCAAATAGTCAAACAGGGCATCCCCGGAATTTTTATTGCGGCCTATATTAATGCCGATAATACCAACGTTCTGGCTTTTATGACCAAGCAGATTTTCAATAAACTGTTTTCCGCCTACGTTATTAAACCCTAAGCGGTTGATCAGTGCTTCATCCTCCTCCAGCCTGAATACGCGAGGTTTGGGATTGCCAGCCTGCGGCAGAGGGGTCACTGTTCCGCACTCAACAAACCCGAAGCCTAAGCGGAACAGGTTGGGTACAGCTTCAGCGTTTTTGTCAAACCCGGCGGCAAGGCCGATAGGATTCGCAAAATCAAGCCCTAGAACACTGATTTTCAGATTCTCATATTCATCACCACATGGCGGAACCAGGCCGCGTTTGATGGCGGCAAGAGCCATATTGTGCGCGTTCTCAGGCTCCAGCCTCCTGATAAATGGAAATAATAAGCTTTTATATAAACTCAACTTAAAACCCGAATATAATAAATCATTAATTGCACCTTGGAACGTAAGTTGCAACGGTTTCAAGCCGTGGCTAGCTAAGAGGCTTGGTTGATTTATGTTTATGGTGTATTTTTAGATGATTTTTAGACTGGTTTTAGGAGAAAAATGCAATTCGTATTGGTGATACGGATAAATTTTAAGGGCGACAAACCAGGCAAAAAGCATCAAATATACTGAATAAGGATAATTCGACCCAGCCTCTAATTATCCATTCCACATGCACATGGTTTTTGGAGCCTTATTCCATGGCATTCTGGCAACAAGCATCGCCAGACCGCAGAAACCAGTAAGGCCTGCTACTGTCAGACCAGCTCCGATAATGCCTGTCAGCCAGAACCAAGCTGGTGAAGTGATAAGCCCCAGCGCACTGCTTATAACAAGCAGTATACCAACTATTAGCTGCACCTGCCTGTCCAGCGGCAGCACTTTACTGCCGGATGATGTCACCTGCAATCCGGCAGCGCGCCATGCTTCAATGCCGCCCTCCAGGTTATAAACATCAAGATTGGGGTCTTCTAAAAGCAGCTTCTCGCAGGCGGAGCCGCCGCGCCCACCCTTACGGCAGTGGATTACCAGCTTTTTGCCGGAACATGGGGGAAGTATATTTTTGCTGATACTACCCAGTGGAATAAGCTTTGCCCCCTGAATATTATCCGCCGCATGTTCTGCAGGCTCACGCACATCAACCAGCACTGCCTCGCCATTATCCAGCCAGGTTTTCAGTGTTTTTGCATCTACCGTTCGGGCAGCCATATATCCTCTCCATAAATTGTTATGGGTTTGTAGTGCTACAGCATTTAAATGAATCAGGGCACTGCCTGACTTTGCAGTATGGGTCTTTACCATCTGCGCATTTTAGCACCAGATTTTTTAAAGCAGATATAAATAATGGATTTATCCCTAACGCCGGTACGCGGTGGAAGCCTTTCGCGCCATTCTCCTCTGCCAGTTTTCGGTACTCAATATCCAGTTCCACCAGGGTTTCAGAATGCTCCGACACAAAAGCAATCGGAACTATAATTATGCTCTCACCCCGTTTTGCAGCGGTCTGTATTTCCTCGTCAGTGTAGGGTTTAATCCACTGCATCGGCCCCACCCGGCTTTGGTAGCACACAGTATAATCCAGGCCACTGCCAAGGTTTTCCATGATCGCTTCCACTGTCTGCTCAACCTGCCACTGATATGGATCACCCGCCGCAATTACTTTCTCAGGCAGGCCATGGGCGGAGAATAACAACCGCACTTTGCCATCCGCTTCTGCTTGCGGAATTACTTTTTTTATTTCCTCTACATGCGCAGCTATAAAATCCTGGTCATTAAAGTAGCAGCATATCTCAGTGGTTTCGGCCTCTAGACCCTTTGCCGCAGCAACCCGCTTCCATTCCTTTATTGATGATGCGGTAGTTGTAGTTGAAAACTGCGGATATAGCGGCAGCAGAATAACTCTATCCGGATTATACTGCGCTACCTGCTCGACAGCCGCATCAGTTAAGGGATGCCAATAACGCTGGCACTGAAACACGCGGAACTGCCCGGCCTGCTCTCCATCAAGAGCATCCTGCAACGCGCACACCTGTTTTGCCGTTTCTTCAACTATCGGGGATTTTCCACCAATCAGGCTGTAGATATGCATGGCGGTTTTATTGCGCCGGGATGATATCAGCCAGGCAATGCATTTGCGGATAATCCACGGCGCAGGAATAATCGCCGGATCGCTGAACAGGTTATACAGGAAGGGTTTTACACTCTCCAGCCGATCAGGCCCACCAAGGTTGAACAGGATTACTGCTGTTTTCATTTATACTCCTCGCATTTCAAGAGTTGACATTTGGAGCGAAGCGACCTGCGCCAGCGCGCTGGGGGGAGGCTGTAAGCCGGGGGGTGC
>CAYTOJ010000039.1:0-15216 GCA_964439415.1 uncultured Rickettsiales bacterium | reverse complement strand
CCCTATGCAGTATATCAATAATACTCTCAAAAAGGCCGCATAAGCTGTCTCATTACACTTGGCCGCGTACAGACCAATAAATTCGCTGGAAGTTAGATTTATGCTCTGCTAGTCTACCATTTATGTTCCTGACACTGTTTAAATCAAAGATTCACCGCGCTACGGTGACCGAAGCTGACCTTAACTATGAAGGGTCTATCGGCATAGATTCCGCTCTTTTGGCAAAATCAGGCATCATAGAGCATGAGCGGGTGGAGGTTTACAATATCACCAATGGTGAGCGTTTCGCCACATACGCTATTGCACTGCCGGCAAACAGCGGCAGGGTGCAGATAAACGGTGCAGCGGCGCGGCTTTGCCAGAAGGGGGATCTGGTTATTATCTGCGCGTACTGTATGCTGGAAGAGGGCGCGGCTAAAAGCCACAAGCCGAAAGTTCTGGTAGTAGATTCTTCCAACAGGGCTAAGTAATGCCGGATTTATTGCTTGAGATTTTCTCGGAAGAAATCCCCGCCCGTATGCAACCAATCGCAGCCAGGCAGTTAGCTGATCTGGTTATATCCGGTTTTGCTGGAGCCGGGGTGACACTTAGCAGGGTGGAGCCGTTTTACTCCCCACGCCGTATTGGATTTATAGCATATGGTCTACCCGAAGCGCTATCAGATGTTATTGAGGAGAGAAAAGGCCCCAGGCTGGGTGCGTTAGATGCTGCCATTCAAGGATTTTTGAAGTCTACCGGAATGAAGCTGGATGACCTGGAAATCCAGAAAAAAGGCAACGACGAATTTTATATCGCTAAACTGCTGAAAAAAGCGCGGCCTATCCAGGAACTGGCATGTGAGATAACAGAGAATGCAATCGCAAAAACACCATGGCCGAAATCCATGCGCTGGGGCAGTAATGAAATGCGCTGGATACGGCCAATGCGCTCAATACTTTGCCTGCTGGATGATGCTGTATTGCCTGTGCGTTACGGTCATTTGCAAGCTGATAGAATCACCAGAGGGCATCGCTTTTTATCCAGTGGTAATATAGTTATAAATAATCCGGCTGAGTATCATTATAAACTGCGCGAGGCGTATGTTCTCACCAATTTTGCCGAGCGGAGGGAGTTAATACTTAAATCCCTGCATGAACTGGCGGCAAGTGAAAGTCTACTGCTGGAGGAGGACGAAGCACTGCTCGCAGAGGTTTGCGGCCTGGTGGAGTGGCCAGTACCACTACTTGGTTCCATAGCCCCGGAATACATGGAACTGCCGCCGGAAATTCTACGTAGCGTTATGAAAAACCATCAGCGTTATTTCAGTTTCAAAGATATAAATGGTGCTATGGCTCCGTTTTATGCAACGGTGGCCAATATTATCCCGCATGATGGCGGAAAACTGATTATGGAGGGGAACAGCAGGGTGCTGCGTGCCAGGCTGGAGGATGCTAAATTCTACTGGCGGGACGACCTTAAAACCCCCATTGCAGACCGTTTGGAAACATTAAGGGACGTTGTTCATCATGCAAATATTGGCAGCATGTATGAGCGGGTGGAGCGTATAATCAAGTTGTCTATGCGCATTGCAGAAAATGCACCAGGTGCTGACAATAAACTGGTGGAATCAGCAGCCCGCCTTTGCAAGGCTGATCTTGCCAGCGGCGTAGTTGGTGAAATGCCGGAGATGCAGGGTATAATGGGTAAATACATTGCCTTGCACCAGGGTTTGCCGCAGGAAGTGGCAATGGCACTGGCCGGGCATTACCGCCCATTGGGGCAGGGGGATAAATCCCCGCAGGAGATAACCACCATATGCGTAGCGATAGCGGATAAAGCTGATAGCCTGCTGGTGCTATTCAAGGCGGGGGAGAAACCTACCGGCTCCCGCGACCCTTTCGCGCTGCGCCGCGCAGCACTGGGCATTATCATGATTCTGCTGGATAATGATTTGAATATTCCCATGCGCCCTATTTTAGAATACGGCGCGGCTAACTTAGGGATTACAACGGCGGAGCAAGCAGAAATTCTGCTGGCGGAAGTTGGGGGCTTCCTGCTGGAACGCTTAAGGGTGTTTATGAAGGAGAGGGGGCTGCGCCATGATATACTGGATGCCTGCCTCAGTGTGGATAAGGAATGGGCGTTGGCAAATACGGTTAAAAAGGCTCATGCTCTGGCAGTGATGCTGGAAACACCGGATGGTGCTATTTTGCTGCAAGGCTGTTCCAGAGCACTTAATATATTGAAGATTGAGGAGAAAAAAGACAAAGCCCAATGGCCGGAATCGCCCAACCCTGCTATTTTTACAACCGTGCAGGAGGAAGCTTTGCTAAAGGCCTTAAATCAGGCGCAAAATGAAATAATCCCGTTTATCAAAAGCGGTGATTTTGAAAAGGCCATGCTTGCCCTCTCCCTTTTGAAAGACCCGGTTGATAACTTCTTCAATGCAGTAATGGTAAATGACTCTGATGCATCTGTACGCCTTAACCGCCTGGCATTACTTGCTGAAATTCAGAAGATTATGGAAAACGTCGCAGACTTCACCAGAATTCAGGGCGGCAGTGGAAACTGAGCTGTATGCCCGTACTCATTAATTCCAAATCTCTATATTTGTGCCAGGTGTCTCAAGTCTCACAACCTCCAGCCCGGCATTATCACCGAACCAGATAGTTTGCTGGCATTGTTTTATCAGTGGCAGGTCTTCCGGGTGGTCGGTAAGGAGTATCCGCTTGAAATCACTCCAGCCGTTTGATTCAATGAGCCTCATAACGCTATCAAGTTTCTCTTCAGAACGGTTTTCCAGTCCACCTAAATGAGTTGCGGTTATATAGGTAAAGCCCAGTTTTTGCCCTAGTTCTACCGCGTAGCAGGCGGCAGCGGAAGTGGCGAGAATAGCTTTCACCTGGCCACTTCTCACCAGTTGCAGCAAGCCTGCAAGCTCCGGCCTTATGTGTTTCAGAAGCGCATTATTTAAAGTATCCGCGTTAGCTTGACTTTGAATCCATAATTTCTGCAAGGCTTGTTTGGTTGCAAAATGGCTACGGCGACATACTTTCCTCTTAAACATTATGCAGGCGGTGCGGAAAGCAATTTTTATTCTGGTAGACATTGTCAGGCTAGTAGAGCCTCCCTTCAGCATATACCATGCCCAGACTGGGAAGCTGTTAATGCTTAGAATTGTTCCGTCCAGGTCAAAAATGAGGATCGTATCACTTAAGGATTCTGCACTTAGTTTATCAAGCATCAAGCGCCCATGGAAAACGGCAGAGGATATACCGGTACAGATAATAATCAGGTTTTATGCGCGGGTTTCTGGTGGTAACAGTTATGGTAGCGGTTTTAATTATCGTGCCTTTCCCTGCTGCATGTTGCACAATTTCGCGCACGGCTAACATGGTTGCACCGCTATCCAGCGAGTCATCCACAATCAGGAATTTTTTGCCGCCGCAGCCGCGTATAGCCGCCAGCTCCGCTTCATCGGGGATGTAGACCATAGGTGCTTTTGGTTTTGCGTCTGGCTTTGTAAGGTAGATATGTTCCGCCACGCGCAGGCAATTGTTCAGCCAGCGGGGAAGTTTTGATAAAAAGGGTTTTAACCAGGTGTTTTTCTGTTTTATCTTAGTGCTGGGGCGGCGGCAGGTTATAGGTAAAACTTTAGCATGGGGAAAAGCTGGGGCTAGATATTCGGCCACTGTAAGACCCCCGCTGCGAATGCCGATAATAATATCAGGCTCGGAGCTTTTCGCCGCTGCACCCAGTTCAAGACTGGCCTTTTGCAGCGCCGCAGTATCAAAAGTTTTTACACGGTATTTCAGCCAGTTCAGCATGGGAATTTATGCGCTTATTTCCGTGCCGCCTACGGTAATGCGGTCAATCAGCAGGGTGGGCTGGCCGACACCTACGGGAACGGACTGCCCGGCCTTGCCACAAGTGCCTATGCCATCATCCAGTTTTAAATCATTCCCGATTGCGGTTATGCGGTTCATGGTGTCCGCGCCGTTGCCAATCAGCGTTACGCCTTTAACCGGATGCGTCACCTCGCCGTTTTCTATCATGTAGGCTTCGGAGGCTGAGAAAACAAATTTGCCGGAAGTAATATCAACCTGCCCGCCGCCGAAGTTCACCGCATAGATACCCTTCTTCACGCCGGAGATTATGCTGTCTCGTGTCTCCAGCCCCGGCAGCATGAAAGTGTTAGTCATGCGCGGCATGGGCTGGTGAGCGAAACTCTCACGCCTGCCGTTGCCGGTTGGTTGCACGCCCATGAGCCTGGCGTTCATTCTATCCTGCATGTAGCCCTTCAAAATGCCATCCTCAATTAAAACAGTGCGGGAGGTTGGCGTTCCTTCATCGTCTAAGGAGAGTGAACCACGGCGATCCATTATAGTGCCATCATCAATTACTGTCACGCCCTTCGCTGCTACCTGCTGGCCGACTTTGCCGGAATAGAACGAACTGCCTTTACGATTAAAGTCGCCCTCCAGCCCGTGCCCTACCGCTTCGTGCAGCAACACCCCTGGCCAGCCGGAGCCAAGCACCACCTGCATCTCACCAGCTGGGGCAGGGCGCGCTTCCAGATTGACCAGCGCCTGGCGCACTGCGTCATCAGCTAAGGCTTTCCATCTGTTGGGTGCAATAAAGGTTGCATATTCCATCCGCCCACCGATGCCACCGCCGCCGCGTTCCATTCTTCCCTCATGTTCGGCGACTACGCTGATATTCAGGCGCACCAGCGGCCTTATATCCCCCAGCGTTACCCCGCCTGTTTTGAATATACCAACCGCCTGCCACTCACCAGAGAGTGAAACCGTTACCTGCCGTACCTTTGCTTCATTGCTTCTGATATAACTGTCAATCTCTTGCAGTAGCGCGACTTTAGCGGCGAGGTTGACACCGTTTAAGGGATTGGCATCAGTATAAAGTTTTGTATTGGTTCCAAGCTGAAATTCCCCCGGCAGGGCTTTTGTATGCGGCTCACCGTTGATGGATTTAACCACTTCCGCAGCCTGGCGGATAGACTGTTCACTGATATCTGTGGCGTAGGAATAAGATGATAAATCACCAATCACACCCCTGAAGCCAAAACCGCTGCTGATATGGTTGGTGGCACTCTTGATTCTGCCATCGTCCAGCAGCAGGCTCTCCAATGCGCGGTATTCCATGAACAGTTCGCCGTCATCCATGCCCTGCAAAGTGCTACTCACTATGCGCGATACTAACGCAGGGTCAAGGGTGCGGTTTTCGAAGAAAACTTCCTCTATTGCTGCAAAATCAGTCATGCTTTTTTGCCGGGTAACGCTCAGTTAAAAGTGAAAATAAAGCGCGGATCGCCATAGCCTCCGCCCCTTTGGGGCGGCCTGGCATACTTGATGGATTCCAGGCCATCATGTCGATATGTGCCCAGGCTTTGGTATCAGTCACAAATTCCTTCAGAAACAGCGCGGCGGCAATCGCCCCGCCATATGGCGAATCGCTGGCGTTGATGATATCCGCAACCTGGCTTTTCAGCATATCCTTATACGGCTCCCACAGCGGCATTCGCCAGAGTGGATCATTCTGCCGCCTGGAGTGCTCCATTATTTTATCCGCCAGTAAATCATCCGGCGTGAAAAATGCAGGCAAGCTGGGGCCAAGCGCCACACGCGCCGCGCCTGTAAGGGTGGCCATGTCTATCATGAGGTCAGGCTTGTTGGAATCAGCTTCCGCGAGTGCATCGCTCAAAATCAGGCGGCCTTCAGCATCGGTATTGCCGATTTCAATGGTTATGCCTTTGCGGCTTTTCACCACATCCAGCGGGCGGAAGGCATTGCCGGATACACTGTTTTCAACCGCCGGAATCAGTATTCGCAGACGTATGGGAAGCTCCGCACGCATGATCATCATAGCCAGTCCAAGTGCATTGGCTGCGCCGCCCATATCCTTTTTCATGAGTTGCATGTTGGATGCGCTTTTGAGGTCAAGTCCGCCGGAATCAAAGCACACACCCTTACCCAGAAGCACAACTTCCGGATTTTTTTTCTTACCCCATTTGATTTCTATCAGGCGCGGCGGGGTTGAGCTTGCGCGGCCAACCATGTGGATTACTGGATAGTTCTCCTTCAACAAATCATCGCCAACAATCTGGTTGAAATCAGCTTTGAATTTCTTTGATATTTTCTCAGCTTCATGCGCCAGATGTTTTGGCGTCATATCCTCAGTCGGGGCGTTGGTAAGGTCACGGACGAGGAATACAGCCTCCTTCAAGCTGGTTATATATTCATTATCCGCTTTTGCGCAGGTAAAAGTAGATGGTGCTTTAGCCTCGTCACTCTTTTTGCTTTTGTAGTGCTCATATTTATAAGCCGCCAGCTCCAGTCCGGCGAGCAAATTAGTGAACTCATGCGCATTGAAACTGCCGGTTAGTTCATAACTGCCCTGCGGTAGTTTATCATGCAGGTGTGCCGCCGCCCAGATATCCGGCTTTTCAGCCACTACTGCGACCGCACCTTTTAGCTGCCCCTGACCACTGAAAAGCAGTGCATATGCACCCTCCTTGCATTTGAACCCAATGGATTTCAGGTAATTCTGCGTGAACTGATCAGCCTTTTTCAGCCAGCTTTCAGCCTCTACTAGCTTCAATATTTCAAGTTTAGTCATAGTCTCTTTTGATTTTATCATATTTATAAACCAAGCTCAACGCGGTGTTTAGCCAGAACTTCGCCGGGATCCTGCTTGAGAAATGCCTTGATGTTTGCTGCCGCCTGGCGGATGCGTTTTTTATTCTCCACTAACGCTATGCGTACATAATCGTCACCATACTCGCCGAAGCCGATACCTGGCGCAACTGCAACGTCAGCCTCCTTCAAAAGTAGCTTGCAGAAACCAAGTGACCCTAAAGCCTGATATGGCTCAGGCAGAGGTGACCAGGCGAACATGGAAGCTTCAGGGCTTGGCACAGCCCACCCGGCTTTATTGAAAGAATCCACCAGAACATCCCGCCGTTCGCGGTAGACTTTGCGGGTTTTCTCCACGCATTCCTGCGGGCCGTTCAGGGCGTGTGCGGCGGCTACCTGTATCGGCGTGAAAGCGCCATAATCAAGGTATGACTTTATCTTCGCCAGCGCCGCTACCAGTTTTTTATTGCCGACAGCAAAGCCGATGCGCCAGCCCGCCATGTTATATGTTTTACTCATGGTGGTGAATTCAATCGCAATCTCCCGCGCCTTTTTTACTTGCAGGATAGAGCAGGGGGGATTGTCCTCAAAATATATCTCGCAATAGGCAAGGTCGGATATGATATATATGTTGTGAAAAAGGCAGAAATCAACCACTTCCTCATAAAAATCCAGTGTGCAGGTCTCCGCCGTGGGGTTGCATGGATAGTTGAGCACCAATGCTATGGGTTTTGGATTTGAATGCTTAACCGCCTTGCGCAGATTGCTCATGAAATCCATCGGTTCGGGGTATTTCGGCAGGTAACGCACTGAAGCATCCACGATCACAAAACCAAACTCATGGATAGGGTAACTGGGGTTGGGAACCAGAATAATATCCCCCGGCCTGGTGATAGCCCCGGCTAGGTTAGCCAGCCCTTCCTTGGAGCCGATGGTGACTATTACCTCACTGTCAAAGTCCACATCCACCCCGAAGCGCCGCTGGTAATACGCAGCCTTGGCCTTGCGCAGGCCGGGAATACCACGGGATACTGAATAGCCATGTGTGCTGGGGTCGCTCGCTACTTCACGGAGTTTGTCAACTATATGCTGCGGTGTTGGCTGGTCAGGGTTGCCCATGCCAAAATCAATAATGTCAGCGCCTTCCTGCCGTGCCTTCAGCTTCATAGCGTTGACAACGGCGAAAACATATGGCGGCAACCGCCGCATCCGGTGAAATTCTGAGATCATGGGTAATCACTGAAACTTATTATTTCTGGTATGTAACATCCATAAGGATTAATTACAAACTTCAGGTGCTTTTGCTATAGTAAAATTGTTATCCAATCCACAACCTGTATTGATACAACTGATACACAGTTTCACCGATTAAAATAAGCGCAAGAAATAAAACTGGCCTGGTGCGCATTGCTCCAGCACCTAATGTGAACGCGATGAGAAAAGCATACCAACTGAACGGCAGCAGGAATAACAGGTAACGGTTAAAAAACTGCCGCCCTTTTTCATAAGGTTCCGGGTTATGTTGCGGGCTGCGCTCCAGCAGTTTAATCAGGCCAAGCCCCACCATGTAATTAATTGAATAACCAATAGCAGCGCCGATTGTTGATACAAACAGCACAATCTGCGGATGTCCAACCTTGAAAACTATCATAGCCGGGGCAAGATAAGCCCCACTTGGCGGCAGGAAAAAGTGCCCGACAATAGAGTTAAGCAGCAAGCTGATGTATAAATCCATACAAAAACATTAGGTTAGTTGTTTGGATGCAGTTTAGCATCAATCTACTGTAATGTCGCTGTGAGTTTCTGGCACGTAATTTGCTAATATCTTCCTATCACGTTGGGGTTATATGAATTACGGCGGCATAACATTATTTTCCACACTTAAAAGCAGGCTGGAATATTCCAGTGAGCGGCAGGCGGTTCTGGCTAAAAACGTTGCCAATATAGACACGCCAGGCTTTAGCATGGTGGATTTAAAACCACTGAAAATGGATAAAATAGCCGATAGTTTTAATTCGCACCTGACGGCAAGAAAAACCAATCCACTGCATATGGATGGAAAGAGGAATTCAGGAAGCCATAACGCAACAGGCAATGTAAAGACATACGAGACCAAACCGGTTGGTAATAATGTCAGCATTGAAGAGATGATGATGAAGGTGAGCGAGAATAATTATGATTATAACGAGGCACTGAATCTCTACAGCAAAACAGTGCAGATGATGAAAGCAGTAATAAAGTAGGCGTTTATGATAGACCTTTTAAGTTCGGTAAATATTGCCGCCTCAGGAATGAAAGTTCAGGGGGAGCGGATAAAAATAATCTCCCAGAACATCGCTAACGCTGATTCCGCTGGCGAAAAGCCGGGAGAAGCACCATACCGCCGCAAAACCATAGCCTTTGGATCATACTTTGATAATGATGCTAACCTGGAAATGGTAAAAGTAAAAAAGGTTGGCTCTGATAAAACCCCGTTCAAATTGATGTATAATCCCGGTCATCCGGCCGCTAACGATGATGGCTATGTGCAAATGCCAAACGTGGAAACCATGATGGAAATGGTGGATATGCGGGAGGCGCAGCGAAGTTATGAGGCAAACCTGAACATGATTGATACCTCAAAAGGGATGCTTTTCAGTACAATCAACCTGTTGATAAAGTAGATATTATAGACAGAATATACTGCTCGCGCTTCTGATGTGTGGATTATGTACAGTTAAACCGCGAGCAGTATATAAGCGCATGGGGCTGGATTGGCGGCCATGCGCAAACATAAACAATACACTAAAACACACTTCAAGTGTTTTAGTGTATTTGCTTACTGATTATAAAGCATTATGAAGTATTGTTATCTGTATAAAAATTAGAGCCGTATGATGGAAAGCGCGTCACAGGTACAATCCGGAATGAGGGCATATACCAATGCCTTAAATGCGGCGAAATCCGGGGTGAGTTCAGGCATCAGCGACCGGGTGGATATAGGCGGTACTGGCGGTGGTGTAACAGGTGGCGGCTTTGAGGCCATGCTGACAGGGCTTTTAAAATCAGCGGCTGATAGTGGTCAAAAGGCTGAGAAAGTAAGCCTGGACGCGCTTGCTAGAAAGGCCAGTCCTGTTGACATGGTAACATCCATAACCCAGGCTGAACTTAGCCTGCAAACTCTGGTGGCCGTGCGCGATAAAGTGATAAATGCCTATCAGGAAATCTTCAAAATGCCGATTTAGCCTTGCTCAGGCACTTATTTTAGCGCAGGCACTCTCCAAATCCAGTTCAAGCTTCTCACCTGTATGGCGGTTTTTAAGCTCGATCAGCCCTTTTTCCGCTCCCTTAGAGCCAATTATCATTTGCCAGGGCAGGCCGATGAGATCCATATTGCTGAACTTCTGGCCGATGCTGGCATCTGCATCATCGTACAATACATCCCAGCCTGAAGAACTTAATTTTTTATAAGCAGCTTCACATAAATGTGTGCAGTTGGAGTCAGACGGTTTTAGATTGATAATTCCGGCTTTAAACGGTGCTACCGCTTCCGGCCAGATGATTCCGTTACTGTCATGATGCGCCTCAATTATGGCAGCAACTAGACGGGATACACCTATACCGTAACAGCCCATTTCCGGGAATATTTCTTTTCCGTCCTGCGTGGTTACTTTTACATCCATCGCTTTGCTGTATTTTGTGCCAAGGTAAAACACATGCCCAACCTCAATACCACGGGCGGACTTTAATTTCTCCGGCGCAACCGGGCAATTGGCGGGATCGTGCTTTTCGTCTGATACCGCATAGATGCCCTTCATGGCTTCAATATCAAAATTTTCCGGATTGGCGCGGTAGGCATCAAAGGATTCATCGTAATAGATAAGATTCTCTCCAGTGTCCGCCAGAACTGTGAATTCATGGCTTAAATCCCCGCCGATTGCGCCGGAATCAGCGCGGACTGGAATAGCCGAGAGGCCAAGACGTGAGAATATCTTAAAATACGCCAGATACATTTTATTATATGAATTCAGCGCGCCTGCATAGTCGAGATCAAAAGAATAAGCATCCTTCATCAGAAACTCACGGCCGCGCATTACACCGAAACGCGGGCGGATTTCATCCCTGAATTTCCATTGAATCTGATACAGATTCTTTGGCATCTCGCGATATGATTTGACATTGCGCCTGAAAATATCCGTCACCACTTCCTCATGGGTAGGCCCATACAGCATATCCCGTCCATGCCGATCCTGCATCCGCAGCATTTCCTTGCCGTAGGCATCATAACGCCCTGACTCCCGCCACAGTTCCGATGGCTGTATTGTCGGCATCAGAATTTCCAGCGCACCTGCTTTGTTCATTTCCTCACGGATTACTTCCTCAACTTTGCGCAGAACTTTCAGTCCCAACGGCAGCCAGCTATATATGCCGACGCTGGTCTGGCGAATCATACCGGAGCGCAGCATCAGGCGGTGTGAAGTAACTTGCGCCTCAGATGGATTCTCCTTTAAAGTAGGTAGCAGAAATTCTGAAATTCTCATTTTTCACTCTTTGTTTATTCTTAAAATAGGGTACGCAAACTGGACTCACGCAAAATAAACTTTCAGACACGTAAGTCAGGCAATTCATTCTTATCATCCGGGTAACCAGGATAATGTCTGGCTATAATCATGCCGGACTCCTCTATGGCGTTTTTCAGGCTTGGTACTAATTCGCCATGCTTGATGCCGGAAGTTATATCACCAACAATTTTCTGCCAACTGGTTGCTGGCTGACCTTTCAGGCCGGTATCGACCAGCAATTCACAGCACCGCTCCTGCATGGATAAATAAATCAGCACTCCGGCGCGGTTTCTGGTGTTGTTGACACCATAACCATAGAAGGCAGACTGAGCTTGAATGCGCGTGGCATATTGCCTGGCAGAGCGTGGTGATATTCTTGCATCCAGCCCGGTGAGGCGTAATATGGATTCTATAAGCAGTATAACTGATAACTGACCAAGGAAAAAATGCGGGTAGGCTATATTAAAGCCTGACCTCCATATGGCGATGGATACAATAAAGCTTGTTATTATGCTCAAATAAAGCGAATGGCGAGACCAATCCCAACTGCTTTTAGCCAAAACCACCAGTATTTCGCCGCCGCAGGATTCCTCAGCCTTATTAATGGCCTGGATTATTTCCTGCTGTTCTTTTGTTGTCAGTTTCATTACCACCGCCCGGAAGCCCCGCCGCCGCCAAAACTGCCGCCGCCACCTGAGAATCCGCCGCCGCCGAATCCTCCCCCACTATCAATGGAATGCCAGCCATGCCGCCTGGGTATGCCGCCTCCAAGTATAAGTGGAGTTATTAAACTTCTCCGGCGGTTTAGAAGCATAAACATGAAAATAAGTATTATAAACGCTACGGGAAGCAGTGCAGCGACGGAGTCTTGTTGTGATTCCTTACAATCGCCAGTTTCTCTACATTCATTTGCGCTGCTTATAGTGCTTATTATGCCATTCACCCCCTCACTTACGCCTTTATCAAAATCACCAAGGCGAAAATGAGGGAGTATCTTGTGCTCAATAATCATGCGGCTTGCGGCATCGGTCAGGTCGCCTTCCAGCCCGTAGCCAACCTCTATGCGCACAGCGCGGTCATTCGGGGCTATTATAAGCAAGGCTCCGTTATCCTTTTCCCTCAAACCGATTCCCCAGAAACGGCCAAGCTGGTAGCCGTAATCCTCAATCGTTACGCCTTGAAGATTTGGCAGAGTTACTACTACAAGCTGCGTGCTGTTTTTCTCCTCCAGTTCAGCGAGCTGATTGGTAAGGATTTCTTCAGTGATTGGGCTTAGTACATCAGCGTTATCCACAACCCGGCCAGTCAGGGGCGGGAAGGTTAAATCGACTGCTACTGCGGATATTGGCAGTATCAGAATAAATAATAATGGAAATATTTTAACCATCAGAATTTAACGGGCGGTGCATTTTCCGCACCTTCCGGCGCTGTAAAAGTTGGCTTGGGCTTGGCGTTATATATCCATGCCCATAAGCGGCCTGGGAAGGTTCTTACCTCAGTATTGTAGGACTGTACCGCCTGGATATAATCCCTCCTGGCTACGGTAATACGGTTCTCCGAGCCTTCCAATTGCGATTGCAGGCTAAGGAAATTATTATTGGCTTTTAAATCAGGGTATTTCTCAACCACTACCAGAAGCCGTGATAATGCCTGGCCTAGAGCGCCCTGGCTCTGGTCAAAACGTTTGAGTTGCTCAGGGTCGTTCAGCATTTCCGGGGTTAGATTGATACTGCTGGCCTTGGCGCGAGCCTCAACAACACTGGTGAGCGTTTCCTTCTCATGCGCTGCGTACCCTTTCACAGTTTCCACCAGGTTGGGAATTAAATCGCTGCGCCGTTTGTACTGATTCTGTACCTCAGCCCAGGCTGCGTTTACCTGCTCATCCAGCGTAGGTATGGCGTTGATGCCGCAACCGCACAGCGGCAGAACTAAAAGGATCAACAAAAATCTTTTGTATAAATCCATCCACCAGCTTTGCCGTATAGTTTGAGCCGTCATGTCCACCCTCTATGTTATGATTATAGTGATATTTACCTTGCATACGCAGCTATGCCAACCAATTCTTGTATAGAATATCTAACACTGTTATTTAAGGCTTGTATGAGCAGTAAAATAATCAAACGCGGCGGTTGCAGGTTATGTGATAGCGCAAATCTGGAGATGGTGCTGCGCCTCGCGCCGACTCCCCCGGCTAATGCATTTGTGCCGGATGGCAGGTTGACTGAGCTGCAGGAGAAATTCCCGCTGGATGTATATTTCTGTAACGATTGCTACCATGTGCAACTGCTGGATGTTGTAGATGCGGAAGTTCTCTTCCGCGATTATGTTTATGTATCCGGCACTTCGCCTGTATTTGTGAAGCATTTTGAAAACTATGCTGATGATTTATGCGCCCGCAAAAATGGTCAATCTGAGGGATTGGTGCTGGATATTGGCTCTAACGACGGCAGTTTACTCAAGTTTTTCCAACGCAAAGGTTTCAATGTTTTAGGAATTGACCCGGCGGTGAATATCGCTTTAGGAGCCACTAGTGATGGCGTGGAAACCTGGCCGGTATTTTTCACGCCGCAGACAGTGCAGAAGATTCTGGCTGAGAAAGGCCAGGCGGATATTATAACAGCCAACAATGTTTTTGCGCATATTGATGATCTGGCCGGCGTAACCCGTGGCATAGATGCATTATTAAAGCCTGATGGAATTTTCAGCTTTGAAGTTTCCTATCTGGCGGATGTGCTGGAGAAAACCCTTTTTGATACTATCTATCATGAGCACCTCAGTTATCATTCCATAAAGCCGTTGATTGGATTTTTTACCAGATTTGGTCTGGAACTGTTCAGCGCGAAGCGGGTTGATACCCACGGCGGCAGCATCAGGTGTTACGTCAGGAAATCCACAAGCCGTAATACGGTTGCCAATGACCTGCAAGAACTGCTCGATTATGAATCCGGGTTAGAACTTTATAATGCTGATACCTTTAAACAATATGCGCAGAAAGTTGATAAGGTGAAGAATGAACTCACCGCGCTATTACATAAAATAAAGTCGGAAAGTGGGAGTATAGCGGCTTATGGCGCGCCTGCAAAGGCCACTACACTGATGCATCATTTCAATATTGATAATAAAATAATAGATTTTGTGGTGGATGATAGCCCGCTTAAAGCAGGGTTGTACACTCCCGGTTTTCATATTCCGGTTGTATCATCGCAGGCTATATACGAGAAAAAGCCGGATTATCTGGTGATGCTGGCATGGAATTTCGCTGATTCCATCATCAATAATCACCGTGCCTATATTGAGGCGGGCGGCAGGTTTATTATTCCACTACCGGAAATAAGAGTGGTGGGCGCATGATTGGAAAGCTCCGGGGGCTGGTTGATTCCACAGGGGATGGATTCGCGCTGATAGATGTGGGCGGCGTAGGTTTTGTGGTTTACTGCTCGGAGCGTGCACTGGCAAAACTGCCGGAGGCAGGGCAGGCGGCAACACTACTGACTGATACGGTGCTGAAGGAGGATTCAATAACACTATACGGATTTCATAACAAAGCTGAACAGGAAGCTTTCCGCCTGCTTTGCACGGTGCAGGGCGTGGGGGCGAAGGTGGCGCTGAATATCTTAAGTGCTCTCTCGCCGGATGATATTTCCAAAGCAATAGCTTTTGAGGATGCTAATTCTTTCAGAAAAGTCAGTGGCGTAGGGCCAAAACTTGCAACCAGGCTGGTAACGGAACTGAGGGGCAAGGATTTTGCAGTCTCCGACCTGGAAAGTACTATTGGTTCAGCGCAGGGAAAACTTACGCCAGACCGGGAAGCTGTACAGGCGCTGGAAGGCCTGGGCTATACGCGGACTGAAGCCATGCGCGCCGTAACTAACGCCATCAGCCGCAGCGGACAGATGCCGCTGGAGAAGCTTATAGCCGCCTCACTGAAAGAACTGGCGGCATAGCATTAGACTTCTTTCGCAACTCGCTGAGGTGAGCTTGAGTAGCGCGAAGTGAGCATCGCAGAGCGTAGGCGTGAAGAAAACGCTGAAAGCGTTTTTAGC
>CAYTOJ010000038.1:0-15248 GCA_964439415.1 uncultured Rickettsiales bacterium | reverse complement strand
TTTGTGTAGCTTAGCGCAGCCAGCGACAAGCAAATTTGCCAGCGCAGTAGAGTTTCCAAAGAAGTCTATTTTTTAGCCCACCAGGGCGAACCTGATGTGGAGAACTTTCGGGTAGATATGGCTGCTTTGCGAGGGAGGGAATCATCCAGCATTGCAGGCTTCAGTGTGCGGGTATCGGTGGTTGGCTTGCCGAAATAATACCCCTGGCCGTAGGTGATGCCTAAGGATAATAACATGTCGGACGATTTTTTATCCTCCACCATCTCTGCTATCGGGTCTATGCCCATGTCCCGGCATACGCCGACCATGGCTTTCAGCAAATGCCTGGAGCGTTCGTTACTGCCACAGTCATTGACATAGCTTCCATCAATTTTAACGAAGTCCACGTCAATGATTCTGATATAATCAAAACTGGATTCGCCTGCGCCAAAATCATCTATACAGCATTTATTACCAAGCTTACGCAGTTCCTGAATAAAGTGGTTTGAGCTTTCCAGATTTTCAATTCTGGCTGATTCGGTAATTTCAAACAGAATCTTACCGTTTAAGATTATATGTTTTTTTATAAGCTCTATCAGCGCCTCACGGAATATATCACTGGCGATGGATATACCGGATAAGTTGATGGAGAGCATCGGCGCGCCGCGTTCTTTATCCAGATCCTGCATGGTCTCGAATGATTTACGGCACATGGCAAGGTCAAATTCCGGCACAAAACCTGCCTGCTCACCGAAAGTTATAAAATCATACGGATTTAAAAACAGGTTCTGCCTCAGCCGCACCAGCCCTTCATAGTGGTGCACAGCTTTGGTTTTAAGATCAACTATCGGCTGGTAGGCTACGTCAAAGTCCTTCTCCAGGCATACCCGTTTGAACTCATTGATCTTTCTTATGGTGTCGCCCAGCATCAGGCGGTAGGAGCGGCCAAGGTGACTCGCCGGATGTTTGCCCTTGGCGCGAAAGCCATTTAAGGTGTAAATCACCGCCCGCGCTGCATCAGCCTCGGTTAGTGATGGAATATCCAGCTTAACAGTCTCCACTACCAGATTAGTCTCATCCCCTTTTAGACCACAGGCATCCTTAACGCCTGTTGCTATCTCCTCCGGCGTGACGCTTTTAGCATGGATAACTGCGATTCTGCCTTCTTCAATAATCCCGGCTGAGTCGGCATCCACTGAGCAGGATTTTATCCGCGCACAAATAGCCTCTATGATATCCTCATTCCCCTCAAGCTTGTTTATAAGGCCGCTTACATCAAGCAGGGTCATGTAAAGCTCATTGCCGCTTTCAATAAACTGCGCTGATATGTTTATCACCTGCCAGGCGAAGGCATCCTGATTAAGCAGCCCCGTTTTAGCGTCATGCGTTGCCAGTTCCGCCTGGGCGACACCGTGCTTGACGCGGCTTAAGGTAAGGAAAATATGATTACGCATATACGGAATGGCGTAACCGGAAACTGCAAAAGCGGTGACATCCAGATTGCTGCCCTTCAGGTAGAGCTTTACATTCTCAAATTTTATTTTGCCGTCAGCCGGGTTGATTATTTTCTGGAATCTGTCGCGGTCTTCCCGGCGGATGAATTCTGATAATAACTTGCCCCTCATAGTATCAGGGCTGCGGCCTAAATAAGTAGGGGTAGCGCCGTCGGCGAAGACTATTCTGCCTTCGCCGTCCAGCTCTATCAGTATATCCGCGTGGGCGAATGCAAATGCCACAAAACGGTCACGATCCAGCTTTAAGCTGGCGTGTGAGTTAGTAATACCTCCCATTATCCCCTCTTATCGGGTTGTTTTTTTTACTATACCGTAGTACAGCCTGAGCAGATTTTAAACCCACAGAGTTAATTTTTATTAAATGCAGAGTTGTATACCGCTATCGTCTGAAGATCCCCAGTTTTTCATACCACTCCGGCGGTATATCTTTTGTTTATTGAGGGGGGCGTACCCCCCGCCATTCTGGCTCCCCCCTACGCGCTGGCGCAGGTCGCTACGCTCCAAAAATGTCAATTCTTACAATGCAAGGAGTATATAATGGAATCAGTAGTTAACGAGGCCTGGGAGATAAGACAGCAGCTTAACGCGTCCAGCGATGGAATAATTCGCTCCACGGTTGAAAAGATCATGGAGATGCTTGACCAGGGAACCTTAAGGGTAGCAGAGAAAAAAGGTGATGTCTGGCACGTGAATGAATGGGTGAAAAAAGCTATTCTGCTTAGTTTCCGCCTTAATGACTGTAAGTTGATTGGGGATGTGCCCTGGTACGATAAAGTAGAACTCAAGTTCAGTGGCTGGGATGAGGAACGTTTCAAAGCAGCCAATTTCCGCGCCGTGCCAGGCAGTTATGTGCGAAAAGGGGCATATATAGGGGAGGGGGTAGTGCTGATGCCGTCCTTTGTTAATATCGGCGCATATGTGGGTGCTAACACCATGGTGGATACCTGGGCAACTATCGGCAGTTGCGCGCAGATAGGCTCAAACTGCCATATCTCCGGCGGGGTGGGTATCGGTGGGGTTTTAGAGCCGCTACAGGCCAGCCCGGTAATAATTGAGGATGATTGTTTTATAGGCGCACGTTCAGAGATTGCCGAAGGGGTGATTGTGGAGCAGGGGGCAGTAATATCAATGGGCGTATTCATCGGCGCTTCCACCCGCATTATCGACCGCGAAAGCGGGGAGGTTTTTTATGGCCGCGTCCCCGCCAATGCGGTAGTAGTGCCGGGCAGCCTGCCTGGAAAATCAGGCAAACCCGGCGATCCAGCCCTCTACTGCGCGGTGATAGTAAAACGCGCTGACCCTAAAACCCGTGCCAAAACCAGCATTAATGACCTATTGCGGGGGTTGTAAGCGGGTAATGAATCTTTAAAATGATGCTGGTTGCTTTATATATTTCAATATGTTGTTTCTCCTATTCTAGCGCAAACAGAATTCTTTTCGACTAGATCATTGTGGGTATAATAGTTGACAAATTAACAAATATCATCTAATTATCATTGTAATGATACTAGTGGAGACTGATATGTTTGCCGCCCCCCAAATCCTGCCAATCAGTGACATGCGCAACCGACATGTTGAGGTTATGGATAAGTTATCGGAGGGGCCGGTATTTCTTACTCGCCGGGGTGAAGGCGCTGCCGTTCTGCTTTCCTATGAACACTGGAATGCTTTAATGCGTAGCCTGGAAGAACAAGCTGATATAGTTGATATTATGGAAGCGCAACTGGCCGAAATTCAGGGCGAAGCGGCAGAACCGTTCCAGGCTGACGAATTGACTGCTGCAAAAAATGGGAACGATGTATCAGCTTAACCGCTTACCTCGTGTTCGGACTGCGCTGAAGCAACTTCCTGACAGCATCCGCCGCGAGATTTTGTCTGCTCTGGCTGACTTGCCCAATAATCCCTATCCACCCTATGCAGAACAACTCCGCAGTCCCTATGAGAACACCTGGAAAATAAAAATCAAAGGTTGGCGCATGTTCTATAGGGTCAACGATAAAGATAAAGTAGTGACTATCCTTACTATCAAACGTAGGGATAAAAACACCTATAGCCGTATGCTCTCCTTCTTTCTCTAGGTTCAGCCCATTGGCATTGCAGGCCATATGCCTAGTGTTAGGCCGTTTCTGTCCAAATACTTCATCGACCTGCTGCTGGGGGTGTAGAGTTTAACAATCTAGCCCGGTTAATGAAGTTTTTATGATGCGATTGAAGAAATGTGCGGTTTGTGTCATTTTGAGTAATTATTATAACTATAAAAATAAGAGATTACCATGCCCGGGCAACCCATTGACCTTACTGATCTTACGCAATATCCTTTAGTAGCTCCCCAAGAGTCAGCGGATACAAATGTTAATGCCGCAGCGACGGATGCTAAGATTGTGTACACGGAACAACAATATATGGAAGCCGTAGGATATAAGGACGGGGAGGCGACTAAAGATTTCTTTGATATTAAGTTTGCTAATCAAGGGGCAATATCTTTACCGATAACTATAAATGGTGACGGTAATATAAAAATGCATGGTACCGATGTTGTAATGGGCGAAGTAGCCACCATTGTTATTAATAGTACTCATGCTGAATTTGGTAATTTTAATGGTACTGATATAACTTATAACGCCAGCGCAAACCCTCAAAGATGGTTAAGGTTGCTTAATGTGGCTGGTAAACCAACATATGATTTGGATACTGTTACCATAAATAATACTACACCAAGGCAACACGAATATATAAATTCTTCAGATGCCGCGTTAGATGACTATACCGTAAATAATTTACTTATTAACGGAAATGCAAATGGTGGCGCAACTAATTTAACCGTTAAGAATACCCTGGCTATAAACGGTACTTCAGCTTTCGCTTTATGGAATCCTGTATTTGAGGAGGGATCTGTAGTTACTTCTGACAATACCCGCTATGTAATTCCGGCAAATGGCTCAAAACCAGAAACCCCTGTTACAGGAGGACTGGGTATATATGCTAATAACCGCAACGTATACGTACCGCATGTTATATACAATACTCAGCCGGGTGGTGATCCTACCGGGTATGAGTCGACCGAGGGCAGCGGGACACATAGGTATGGGAGCGAGACTAAATCTCATATAGTCACCATAGGTATAATGGAGGCTCAAAAAAATAATGACCAGTTGCCAACTATGGATAACCCTTATGTTAGAGTTAACACTTTAAGGATTGCCGAAGAAAATGGACTGAACCCGGTGGATTATAAAATAAATTATGATGGTTTAAATGATGAGCAGATAACTCAGTTTAATATACGGATAGGGCATGCGGTAAGGGAATATAATACCCAAGGTGATTTAAGGCTACTTGATGAGTTAATGGCAAATGCTGATTTTACTGCCGGTAGAATTCAGAGAACAACGCCTATTCTAGCCGGAGGGGAATATTACATAGTCAATTATTCCAGCATAGCGCAGGATCAGATAAGTTCATTCCATGAGAATTTGCAAATTGCCCTTACAAATGATTCTATTAACGGGACTACTTCTAATATTCAGGCTTTTATCAGTGCGCATGCTGAGAATTTTACACATTTAAATCAGCGTGCATATTTGCCACTTGCTGCATATACTGAATCAGTACTGGTAGATGCAGGGCACGAATCAAAAACAAGTAATACGCCTGATATTATTAGTCCGGATACTCCTGCACTTGGCTTCTAGCACCCAGGGTGCAAGTTAAAGTTACTATACACATCGAATATTTAGCTTATAACGGGCTAACCTAAATTTTGGATAATTGGCATGAAGATGTAGTAACTTTTTCACTCTCCCCTTGGGGGAGGGTTGGGGAGGCAAGGCTGTGAGCCGTAGCCGATTGGGTGAGGGGGCGCGTACTGTAGAAAAAGATAACCCCTCACCGCATCGACCTTCGCCTCGGTGAGGCTTGTTCTCTGCGACTCTCCCCCAAGGGGAGAGTGAATTATCACTCAGCTTTTTCCATCATCCAGGTTGGCTATATATTATCAGGAGGTGGATATGCGGGTATTGCGAACTGTTCAGGAATTAAGTGAACATATAAACGGCCTGTCGGATGGCGGGGTTGCGGTTGTGCCGACTATGGGGGCGTTGCACCTTGGCCATTTATCCCTGGTGGAGGTTGCCAAGGCGAATGCCGCTAATATTATCGCCACTATATTCTTAAATCCCCGGCAGTTTTCTCCGAATGAGGATTTATCCCGCTACCCCCGGCAGGAGGAGAATGACATTGAAATGCTGGACTCAGTTGGCTGTCAGGCGGTTTTTGTGCCGGATGTAGCAGAGATGTACCCCCCAGGCTTCAGCACCGTGGTGAGCATTAAAGGGCTGTCTGAGGTTTTATGTGGCAGTAGCCGCATCGGCCATTTTGATGGCGTGGCGACAGTGGTGGCGAAATTATTACTTTTAACATCCGCTGACTATGCAGTGTTCGGGGAGAAGGACTACCAGCAACTGCTGATAATTAAAAGATTGGCGCAGGATTTAAACCTGAAGCCGGAAATCATAGGCGCGCCTATAGTGCGTGAGCCGGACGGATTGGCTTTATCCTCCCGCAATACATATTTGAATGAAGAACAGCGGAAAATTGCGCCTTTGCTCTATAGCGTCCTGAGCGCAGCACGCTCAAGCATAAAATCCGGTACGGCGACACAAGATGCCTTGAGCGATGCTAAAACCACCCTGCTACAGGGCGGTTTTGAAAACGTTGAGTATCTGGAACTGCGCGATAATGACACTCTGAAAAGCGCAGAATACCCAGATAATGCCCGCCTCTTCGCCGCAGCGATGCTAGGGCAGACAAGACTTATAGATAATCTGGCGATTTAGATTATTTATCCCTGAGGCTCATCGGAGTTATCTTCCACCAGCCCCGTCACTTCAGCCAGACTTAAGGGACTAACGGGAACCACGGTGGCTATGGAATGTTTATACACCAACTGGCTTTGCCCTGCGCGTTTCAGCACTATGCAGAAATTATCGAAACTGCCGACAACGCCTTGCAGCTTCACCCCGCTGGAGAGATACACCGTTACCGGCATTTTCTTCTTACGTACTGTATTTAAATACAAATCCTGAATGTTTTGAGTCTTTTCGCTCATTTTGTTCCTTATTTTTTTATCTTATAGAGCAATGTTAGCGCGTAAAGCTGAACACTTGGTAAATAAGGCCAAAATTATATTAAAATACTCTATGATTCTGGTTATTTTGTTGCTTGAATGACCTGTACATCATCACCACAAATATCAGGCCGCCGATGATGGCAAGCATCCCGCCGAATCCCATCATCCCCATGCCAATTTTAACATTAGGATTAGTGATAAGTGCCTCTGACTTACGGGCAGCACCATAGCCGCCTGATATAGCAAGGCCGATAATATGCATAAGTTGCCCCAGCGTGATCAGGTAAACCTGAATCAGGCAGGTTTTCCTCTTAAGCTCTCCAAAGCCCAGGCGCGGCGCGCTGTAGACCGCCAGCCCCATCATGGCGATGCTTATACCTACGATGGAGCCGTGATAATGCGCAGGAATGGTGACATTAGAACCGCTGATCATGAGGCCTATCACCCCACCTGCCATAAACATTATGAAGGAACAGGTTAGATAGTGGAATGCTGTAGGAGTCCTATGGTCTGAATGTACATTGCTTGTCTCCCCCATTGCTTGCGGGGGGGGATTAAGGGGGGGGAATGTCTTGGTACTACGAGAAGAAGAAAGGTTCCCCCCCCTAGCCCCCCCCGCAGGCGGTGGGGGAAGCCGACAAGCAGTACTAATACCTGTAAAAATTATAACTCCTGCCAGTAATGTAGGCGCTACCCCACCAAGGATGCGCATATGCCAGGTGAAGAAGTCATAAAATTCAGCACTGTTGATAGGGTAAATGGAATGTATAAGGGGCGCAGGGACTACAAACAATGCATTAAGCCAGAGCAGAGCACTGGTGAGTTTGCCATATTTTAATTGCGGAATGCAGGCGATGAGCAATGTGATCCAGCAGGCAAGCAGAACCTGGGTATGGCTGAATTGCAGCACATGCCCGCCCGACCAGAACAGAAGTTCATAATAATGTTTTTTATCCTCATAGATTTCAGAACCCAGGTTGCTCAGGTGCGAATCCGACAGGGCAAAGCAGATTAAAGCCGCCGCAACCGGAATAACCGGCAGCATATAGGCTATGCTGAGGGTGGATGTGCTACTGCCACAATAATGCTCAATAACCTCCGCCAGGAACTTCCAGATCAGCATCAGTAACACACCGGATGCTATCAGCCCTAGCCCTAAGGCGAAGGTAACATTCTGCAGAACTGGTATGTAATTGTTGAGGAGTGGCGCGGGCTCACCAATAAACGGGCTGGCGGCGATTAAAAACGCACCTGCTGCGAAGCTCATGAAACCTGCTTTGGATATTGCATCCACCAGCCAGCCGTATGATTTTCTGGAGTTTAAAGTCCAGACAAAGCAAGTCATGGCCATAAACCACACCAGCACAGTAAGATTGACATGTGTTATTAATGCCGTGTGGAAAAAATCACGGAATGGTATGACTTCCTGTAGCCTAGGCGCACGAGCCAGAACTAACAGTATAGAAAATATCCCCCCCGTGCCAAGTGCTGCGACGGCCAGCTTCAGCCAGTTTCCAGCCAGTCTGTTTTCATTGTTTGCTATTGTAATGCCCACTTCTATAAATGCATCATAAAGCTTAGTTTGTGAAAATGGTTATGCAGCAAAAAATTGCAGTATGGTTATATTTAAGTGCATGTCTGGTGTTTGTTCTGGTACTTGTTGGCGGTGTAACCAGGCTTACAGTATCCGGCCTTTCCATTGTTGAATGGCGGCCAGTGACGGGGATAATTCCCCCGTTGAACGAGGCAGCATGGATGATGGAGCTGGCAAAGTATCAGAGCACCCCACAGTATCATAAGCTGAATTTCGGCATGAGCCTGAATGAGTTCAAGGAAATCTTCTGGTGGGAATATATTCACCGTCTGCTGGGCAGATTCTTAGGCTTGTTTTTCCTGCTGCCATATCTTTATTTCTGTGCAGTCAAGGCTTTTACTAAAGGTCAGAAGCTGCAAATTGGCGGAATTTTTCTGCTGATATGTCTACAGGGTGTTTTAGGCTGGGTGATGGTGGCCAGTGGCCTTAAAGATAATCCATATGTCAGTCATTATAAACTGGCACTGCACCTGGGCCTGGCTGTGGTGATATTATGGCTGATGCTGATTCAGGCTTTGAGGATTCAAGCGAATATTAGGGGATTATCAGCGTATGATATTAAGGTGAAGGGGGTAATATCCTGTATTCCAGCCGTAATATTTCTGCAAATTGCCCTTGGTGGTCTTGCTGCCGGGATTCACGCTGGGCTGGTTTACAATACCTTTCCCACCATGGATGGTTACTGGATTCCGCCGGAGGTAAAAAGCAGTTTATCTAATTTGAGTGGTGTGCTGGAGAATCCAGCATCTGTGCAGTTTATACACCGTGTATTCGCGGGTGTAATATTAATAATGGTGTTATGGAACCTGTTCAGTGCCTTGCGCTCAAGGGAAAAGCCCAGGATTGTTATGGGTATAATCCTTGTCGGTGTAACTTTGCTGCAAGTAATTCTGGGAGTTTTAACCGTGCTGCATCAGGCTGATATAAAACATGCATCTCCCCATCAGGCGGTTGCAATACTGCTTTTCGCCTTTTCTCTTATTGCCGCGCACGGCAATATATTTATAAAATCAGACGGCTATACAAATAGATCAACCACAAGCTGAGCATTCGCAGCGGATATCTGTTTTTCCGCCGAGATATGCGAGCCAGCTTTGAAGTTCTGCTCTGCTACCGCGATCTTATAATTATATACCAGCCCCGGCATATCCGACACTGGCAATTGCACGCTTGGAAGTTGCATACAAACCCCTATCTAAGGCGAATGATACAATGCAATCAATAATAAGAAGTTAATTTTTGCTGGATTTGCGTATATACCCCTATCGTCTGAAGAGTGTGTTTAAATTATGTCATTTCGGGGGTATATTTTCTTTTATATTAAGGGGCTGCCGCCCCCGCGCCCTGCGCTTTCCCCGCAGCGCCGGCGCGCTCCCTTCGGTCGAAAGAAAATGTCACTCTTGAAACGTGATGAGTATATTTCTGCCGTGTAATTAACCATACCTGTAAAAATCGCCGGATGATCTGATCAGTTTGGTGTCGCGGTTGATGTAGATATTTAGCACCAGCCCCATAGCCGCCATTATAGTAAACTGCATGGTTCCGCCATATGACAGAAACGGCAGGGGTACGCCAACCACGGGCAGAAGCCCCATTACCATGCCCATATTAATGAATACGTGCAGAAAAATCATGGTGGCTATGCCAATGCCTATCATACGCCCGAACTGGTTTGCGGCGGCTCCAGTTATCCAGATGATATAATATATAAGGAACATAAACAGTGCCAGCAGCAGTATGCAGCCCATAAAGCCAAATTCTTCAGCTACCATGGTGAAGATAAAATCCGTATGTTTTTCAGGCAGGAAACTAAGCTGGCTTTGTGAACCAAGAAGATAGCCCTTGCCGGATACTCCACCTGCGCCTATGGCAATTTTGGATTGTAGTATATTATAGCCAGCGCCTAATGGATCATTCTCAGGATTCAGAAAAGTAGTTATCCGGCGTTTCTGGTAATCGTGCAGGCTGCTCCAGCCCAGTGGAGCCATAATGGATAGTCCGGCCAGGACAATACCAAAAAAGCCGATACGTGTGCCCGCTGCCATCATTACTGATAATCCGGTCAGCCCTAAAATAGTCGCCGTGCCGAGATTAGGCTGAAGCAGTATCAGGAGTGCCGGGATTCCAATAATAATAATGGGCATTATGGGGAATATGCTTTTCGATGATTCCTCAGCCCCCAGCATGTGATAAAAACGTGCCAGCGCTAGCACCGTAAACAGCTTCATGGGTTCAGACGGCTGGATGGTGAGTGAGCCTATGCGCACCCAGCGCTGCGCACCCATGCCAATGTGTCCGAAAATCTCAACCGCTATAAGTAGCACAATACCTGCGATGTACAGGTGATACGCATAGCGGAACAGTGCCTTTTGTGAGGCCAGAGCCAGTGTCAGCATAATCGCTGTTCCCACGCCAAAACGTAGTATGTGCGGATACGCCCATGGTTGCAGGCTGCCGCCGCCCGCTGAATACTGCATTGCCACGCCGCCTGCGCACAACAAGATGGTCATAAACAAAAGTGGAATACTAAGCCCACTTAGTTTATGAAGCAGGGTGGATATATAGTTATCGCTTGGTGCGCGCATCATGGTATACCCTATCGTCTGAAGAGTGTGGTTTAGTGATGTCATTCAGGGGTATATTACTGTTGGTATTGGTATTGTAAATTTCTAGTTGCTATCTTGCATAAATATAATAACCATTGCATATGCGGGGGTTATTATGAGTGGTTATGTATCTGTTACAGAAGCAGCTTTCCAGCTTAAGCTATCTATAGATACCATCAGGCGTTGGGAAAAGAAGGGCTTGATAAAAGCCGCACGAGATAAAAATAACCATCGTTTATTCGACAAGGATGAACTTCAGAAAGCCTACGATAAATACATCAGCGGCGGCGATTCCCACCCATATCAGATACTGGGGGCTAAAAAATCTTATGATGTAAAGTGTATCGAGTTATTCGCGGGAGCCGGAGGGCTGGCGCTAGGGCTAAAGAACGCTGGTATAAAAAGTGAACTGCTGGTTGAGATTGATAAAGACGCTGCCGCAACATTGAAACACAATATTCCTGAGTGGAATGTAGTTTGTGATGATGCAAGAAATGTAGATTACTCCGGCATGGAGGCTGATGTTGTCTCCGGGGGTTTTCCATGCCAGGCATTCAGTTATGCTGGTACAAAGTTAGGCTTTGAAGATGCCCGTGGAACGCTGTTCTTTGAACTTCTCAGGTGCGTAAAGGCAGTTAAACCCAAAATTGTACTTGGTGAAAACGTGCGCGGATTACTGCGTCATGACAATGGCCGCACGCTGTTAACCATGGTGTCACTTCTTGAGCAGCAGGGCTATAGAGTTCATTACAAAGTGGCCAGGGCGCAGTATCTGGATGTTCCACAGAAGCGGGAACGTTTGATTATCTGGGGTATACGTGGCGATCTTGATTATGATTTTTATTTCCCGAGAGAGCGCAATTATACAATCTCAATGCGTGAGGCTTTGAAAGATACGCCTGATTCATCAGGGCAGAAATACCCGAAAAGGAAAGCCGAAATAATGGATTTGATTCCACCCGGCGGCTACTGGCGTGATTTACCTGTTGAACTACAGAAAGAATATATGAGAGCCAGTTTTTATATGGGCGGCGGAAAAACCGGCATGGCCAGGAGGCTGGCGTGGGATGAACCATCGCTCACACTAACCTGCGCCCCCGCACAGAAACAGACGGAAAGATGCCACCCCGGTGAGACAAGGCCGCTGAACGTCAGGGAGTATGCAAGAATTCAGACTTTTCCTGATACCTGGGAGTTTTGCGGAAAAATGACTTCTCAGTACAAACAGATTGGTAATGCGGTTCCCGTTAATCTCGGCTATTACCTGGGAAAGTGTATTCTGAATATGATGAAGCTGGAGAACACACCGCAGGAAGTGGAAGCTTCAGTAGTATCTACAGATACTTTTGAAAAAGATTTGCCGCTTTTTGCAAGCTAAGCTGATTATTTAAAGGCCTTTTCAAAAAGCTGCACAAACAACTCTTCATGTTCTGGTTTCAATTTGTCGTTTCCAAGAGCTATCCTAATCATCTCAGGCAGACTTTGGTATAACTCAGCAAGCGCATCTTCTTCTCCTGTTACAATTGTATAGAATGACCTGCCATCAATAATCCTTATGTCTTCACGGGTGTTGGCACGTTGCCCTTTTACTATATTATCAGACGGCACAAAGGGTTTATCATAAATCGTTTTTAATCCACGACCAGAAGGGATGATTTCAACATAATAACCAACAAATTTCTTATGCTCAGGTTGCTTTAATATAGCTTCGATGTCCCTATAAATCTGGATTTTATGATTGCCTTTTGTGGTATTGAATTTGTTTTTTACCTCAGCAACAATTCTGCGCTCATTATTTCTAATATCAACGATGTTGCCTGTTCCTAAATCTTCCCATCCGCTGAAAGATGCGATGATTGATTGATGAAAGTTTCCAATACAGTTCTGAAGAGTCTTTTGACTCTGGCGGACTTTTTCCTGAGTCATCCAGCGTGATAAAGGAATTCCCTGAAGCATTGAATCAATCAAGGCAGAGAAAGGGTCAACCTTGTTTTTATAAAGGTTAGCGTCAGCTTCATAAACTGATTGCTTAGCTTTATGAACCAACTCGTTAACAACAGACTGTGCTGCGCTATTAGGGAAAACTCTTGTCATTGTTTTCTAACCTCAAAAAACTCTCCGGAGAATAGGCTTCTGATTACACATCACCAGCCCCTAACTTCTAGTTCGGCCCGAGCATATCATCAGGCTTTACCCACTGGTCGAACTGTTCGGATGTCAGCAGCCCCAGCTCAATCGCTGATTCACGTAAGGTAATGCCTTTTTTGTGTGCGTTCTTGGCGATTTTTGCGGCGTTATCGTACCCGATATGCGGGTTGAGCGCCGTAACCAGCATGAGTGAATTCTCCAGATGCTGCCGGATGTTTTTCTCGTTAGCCTCAATCCCTTCCACGCAATTGCGGGCGAAGCTGTCGCAGGAATCAGCTATCAGGCGGATAGATTGCAGCAGGTTATAAATCATCACCGGCTTGAAAACATTAAGCTCAAAATGCCCATTGGAGCCGGCAATGGTGATTGCAACATGATTGCCCATAATCTGCGCGGCTACCATGGTGAGTGCCTCGCACTGGGTGGGATTCACCTTGCCCGGCATGATGGATGATCCCGGCTCGTTCTCAGGTAGTAGTATTTCACCAAAGCCACAGCGGGGACCGGAGCCTAGCAGGCGGATATCATTCGCTATTTTCATGAGCGATGCCGCCAGGGTATTAAGCGCGCCTGATGCTTCCACTATAGCGTCATTAGCGGCCAGAGCTTCAAACTTGTTTGGTGCGGTGACAAACTTCAGCCCGGTGAATTTTGCTACCTCGCCTGCGAATTTCTCAGCAAATCCCTTTTTCGCATTCAGGCCACTGCCTACTGCCGTGCCGCCCTGCGCCAGTTGAAGCAGGCGGGGCAGGGTGTTTTTTACGCGTTCAATGCCATATTCAATCTGGGTTCGATAGCTTGAGAACTCATCCCCAAGTGTTAGCGGCACAGCATCCTGCAAATGGGTGCGGCCAATTTTTGCCAGTTTTGAAAACTCTTTTTCTTTCTTAAGCAGCGCATCAGCCAGAATTTTAAGCGATGGTATCAGTTTTTTCTCAATCTCCATTGATGCGGCGATATTCATAGCGGTGGGGAAAGAATCGTTGGAAGACTGCCCCATATTCACATGGTCATTAGGGTGCACCGGTTTTTTACTGCCCATTTCGCCGCCCATAATCTCAATAGCGCGGTTGGAGATTACCTCGTTCACATTCATGTTGGTCTGTGTGCCGGAGCCTGTCTGCCAGACTACCAGCGGAAAGTTGCCATCCAGATCACCTGCGATTATTTCATCCGCAGCTTTGACAATTCCATCCCCAATTTTTTTATCCAGCCCTGCGATTTCCATATTCACCAGCGCGGCGCAGCGCTTGACTATAGCCAGACCCTTTATAAGAGCTCCCGGCATCCGTTCCCCGCCGATTTTAAAATTGGCCAGGCTGCGCTCAGTCTGCGCGCCCCAGTATTTATCCCCGGGAACCTGTAGCGGGCCGAAAGTATCAGTCTCAGTGCGGGTCAGGCTGGCATTGGCAATTTTTTTAGCATTGGCGGTCATGGCTTTTACCTAAATTTATGATGCAGATGTATTGGCAGTTGTATAGCAAGCACACGACACCGAATCAAGATGCGTGTTCAGTTCCGTTATTGTATGGTAACTCCCCAGGTCTGCTTACCTGGATGTACGTTGCTTGTCTCCCCCACCGCGAGCATAGGGGGATTAAGGGGGGGGAATGTGTTGGTACTATGGAAAGAAGAAAGGTTCCCCCCCCTAGCCCCCCCCCGCAGGCGGTGGGGGAAACCGAGAGGCAGTACCAACACCTGGGTAGTTACATTGTATGGTGAGTTAATTACATATCTTCTTAAGTGCCTGCCATTCTTCAGCACTCAAGATATGCCTGGTTCCAGGTGGTGATTTGAATTTTCTAAGTGCTTTTATTCTTTTTCCCGTAGGCGGGTGTGATGATAAATATGACAGTTTGCTCATTATTTTCTCTTCAGGTCTGGCCTGCATACGCTTGAAGAACTGTATGAATCCTTCATTACTCAGTCCTGCTTTATACAAAATATCAGCGGCTATTGCATCGGCCTCGCTTTCAAACTGCCTGCTATGGCGAAGGTAATATAATTCCCCCGCTGCTGAGGCAACTGATGCGGAATCACCGCCACCAAATAAAAGTGTTGCCATTACCCTCAGGCCTAAGCTTCTTACCAGGCTCTGTGTCGGGTGCAGTTTTATGCCATGCGCCATTTCATGTGCGAGTACACCGGCCAGCTCTTCCTGCTCCTGGGATGTCTCTATCAGCTTGCTGAATACAACCACTTTGCCGCCTGGCGCAGCAAAGGCGTTTATAGTCCCTTCTGAGGTTAAAACCCCCGCCTTCAGGCGGGAAAAGACTTCA
>CAYTOJ010000037.1:4703-15876 GCA_964439415.1 uncultured Rickettsiales bacterium | reverse complement strand
CGCCCCCGCGCTTTGGTCATTGCTAAGAAAGAACGTGGGATACCCCACGTTCTTTCAAGCTATGACTCCCCCGCCGCGCATGCCGGAGGCATGTTTTTTTATATTTATTGCTGCCATCGGCAGCGCGCGCTCACCGAAGGTCGCAAGAAAATGTCACTCTTGATACGTGAGGAGTATACCCTGAAGCGATTGCGTGTATCTCTAGAAGCGATGGGAAAACAGTATAGAAATCATTTAAACGAGATATGAAGTATCTTTGCAGCCCATTTCAGTCTCAACCCGGAAATAGTTTCACCACTGCTTAGACTATGCAGCTCATATTTTCCGGTACTTATATCCTCGCTCAATATTCCAATATATCTGCGCCCGTACTTATCTTCTACCACTGCCTGCGCGCCTAGAGCCTCTGGGGCTATTCCACTTGCACGCTCTTTATAGTAAATATGATCGCCCTGGCTGAGGACTGGTTTTAAATCATCATTCTCGATGCGCATGGCAACAATTCCATCCTGCCTTAAACGCAGGGGATTTGCCTCAAAACCTGCAACACTGGCATCACCAAGGCTGTGCATATGCGCGCCATCACGCGCCATGCCAAAAGGCGGGACAGGCGCGGTGGAGAGGTGCTCCAGCACATAATCCTCATATGATCCAAAGCCAGCGGCTTTAGCCAGTTTATCAAGAGAGGTTTTGCTAATGCTGTGATTGGTTTCGCTGTTGAGAATCTTGTTGACGGTGCTTGGCGCAAGCCCGGCCTTCTTCGCAAGGGCGGAGTGGGATAGTTTTGCAATACGAGCTATTTCTCTGATGTTCTCGCGTATGTCGTTACCTTTATCTACCATAAGCCAGCATATAAGCCAAACCTATATGAAGCTAAATAAGTAAAAATGCGCTTGGAAATTGCCTACTTACTATTATACAGCGTGGAGGCGGCTGATTGCGCCTGGGATAGCAGTGGCGGCTGGAAAATAATAAAGAAAATAGTGACCAGCGTTGACACAAAAAGAACCAGATTTAATGAAATATTTCTTACAGGCTGCAAGGCAAGGGTGGCTTCATCAAAGTACATAACCTTGACGACCTTTATATAATAATATGCAGCAACAACACTTGTAACAAAACCGATAGCCACAAGCACATAATAACCATTCTTTACCGCAGCTAAGAATACGTAATACTTGCCGAAAAAACCGGCCAGGGGAGGGATTCCCGCCATGGAGAATAACAGAACCGTAAATGCGAAGGCTACTTTTGGATGACTGCGGGAAAAACCGCAGAGATCAGAAATTTTCTCAGTAAGTTCATTAGCGCGCTGCATGTATAAAACACAGGCGAAAGCCCCGATAGTCATGAAGATATAGGTGAACAGGTATATCAGCAGGCTCTGCACAGATTCTTCCCCGCCTGATACAAATGCTATAAGCATATATCCGGCATGGCCGATAGAGCTGTAAGCAAGCAGCCTTTTTATACTTGTCTGCCTGATTGCGCCGAAAGCACCAACCAGCATACTGAGTACGGCAACTGCTGTGGTAATATCGCGGTAGATAAAATGAGAATCAGGTAGTGCGTCCTGAAAGAATCTGAAGAACAGGGCAAACGCAGCTACTTTTGGTGCTGAGGAATAAAACGCCGTAACGGAAGTGGGCGCGCCTTCATAAACATCCGGCGTCCACATATGAAACGGCGCAGCGGAAACCTTGAACAGAAAACCACTGAGAATAAATACCAGGCCTAAGGATAGCCCCGGGGTAATATCCTTCAGGGAGGAGGCTCCCTTCAGTGCCTGCCCTATGGCGGTGAAATCAGTACTCCCCGCGAAACCGTAGACAATTGATATTCCGTAAAGCAATAATCCGGAAGCCAGTGCACTTAAGGTGAAGTATTTAAGCCCGGCCTCCACGCAAACTACGCGATCCCTCGCCAGAGCGGCCAGGATGTATAACGACAGGCTTGATAATTCCAGGGAGACATAAGCCACCAGAAGGTTGCTGTTGGACACCATGAGCAGCAGGCCGAGGGTGGAAAAAAGTATCAGGATTGGAAATTCAAACCTGTTTATATGTTGTTTGTCCTGTGAGCCGATTGTCATTAAAAGCGCCAGAGATGCGGCAATCAATATCAGATATTTGGCGACAATGCTGAAGCCATCAACAACGGCTAGCCCGTCAAAGCCGTAAACTCTTCCTTCAGGGGCTTTACTGAAAATCAGATAGCCTGTCATTATGAAGGCAAGAGTGGTCAGCAAGGTAATGCTGTTGAAGGATGATTCACGCTGAAATAAACCACATAGCAGCAGAGCCAGCCCAGCCAGACTCAGGAAAATCTCCGGCAACATTAAGTGAATATCAGAAGTCATTTGGTGAAATCCAGAATTTGAGCGATGGATAAACCAGGATTGTTTGCAAGCTGTATGTTTTTCAGCACCTCTGTCGTGGATACCCTGATACCACCCAGCACAATTTCAGGGTACACCCCAAGCATCAGTACGGAAGCAGAGATAACAGCAAGGCTTAAAGCCTCACGGGTATTTATGTCTCTCAGCTTACCGACTTCCTGGTTGGTGACTGCGCCGAACATCACGCGCCGATACAACATAAGCATATAACCCGCACCTAGAACCACGCCTGTGGCAGCCAGCGCGGATGCTATTGAATTAACTTTGAAGATGCCAAGCAGGGATAAAAACTCACCAACAAAACCGGATGTGCCGGGAAGGCCTACAGAGGCCATGGTGAGAAACAGGAAGAATGCTGCAAAGTATGGCATACGGTTTGCCACTCCGCCATAACGGGCGATTTCCTTAGTGTGCATACGGTCATAGAGTACACCGACGCAAAGAAACAGCGCGCCGCTGACAAGTCCGTGGGAAATCATCTGGAAGATAGAGCCTTCTATACCTTGGGTAGTAAAGCTGAACATGCCAATGGTTACAAAGCCCATGTGCGCAACTGAAGAATAGGCGATCAGTTTTTTCATATCAGTTTGCGCCAGCGCAACCAGTGAAGTGTATATAATCGCGATTATGCTGAGTGCAATTACCATCGGCGCGAAATAGTGTGATGCATCAGGAAAGAAGGGGATGGACAAACGCAGGAAGCCATAACCACCCAGTTTCAACAGAATCCCGGCCAGGATAACCGACCCTGCTGTGGGAGCCTGAACGTGAGCATCCGGCAGCCAGGTATGCACCGGCCACATCGGAACTTTCACCGCGAATGACGCGAACAGAGCAAGCCAGAGCCATTGTTGAACATGCAGTGGCAGTTTCGGCGCTGACTGAGTTAGATCAGGTATGTGCGTACTGCCAAACTGTGATTGCAGGTACATAATGGCAACCAGAAAAAGAACAGAGCCTAAAAGGGTATAAAGAAAGAACTTATAAGCGGCATAAACCCTGCGCTCACCTCCCCATATGCCGATCAGCATATACATGGGTATCAGCATACCCTCAAAAAGAATATAGAAAAGCACCAGGTTAAGGCTTGCAAAAACGCCGTTTACGCAGGCCTGCAACCCTAAAAACAGGATCAAGTATTCCTTTACCCTTTTTTCAATGTTCCAGCTTGCAAGAATACAAATGGGCATGAGAAAACAGTTGAGGATGATAAAGTATATGGATATTCCATCCACCCCCAGGGAGTAGGTGATGTTTTTGCTCTCCAGCCATTTCATGCTCTCAGTGAATTGGTAGCCTTTATATGATGGGTCATAAAGACTCCACATATACAGCGAGAGCGCGAAGGTGATGAGAGTTGTAAAGAGAGCGGTAAAGCGCGCCCGCTGCTGCGCACCTGTATCATCACCCTTAATGGTCAACCACAGGATGATTGCGCCGCATAAGGGCAGAAAAACAATCGCGGAGAGGAGATTAGAGCTGATTGGAATGATGTCGGTCACTTATAGCTCCGTATTAAATAGCCCAGGATGACAGCCAGCCCTATCAGCATTGCGAATGCATAATGGTAAAGGTATCCGGTCTGGGTTTTTGATGTCATTTCCGACCCGCTGTATGATAGTGCGGCCACCCCATCCGGCCCGAAGCGGTCTATCATGGCCTCATCGCCCTTTTTCCAGAGCAAAGCCCCCAGCATCTGCACAGGTTTCACAAACATAGCTTCGTATATCTCATCAAAATAAAACTTGTGCATGAGTATCTGGTACAGCCAGTTGAATTTTCTCACAATTAGTGCAGGCAAACCGGTTTTAAGAACGTAGAAAACAAGGCTGATAACAAAACCCAGAATCACCGCGCCTTCTATTAATGCGTGCACCCAGAAAGGCACATGATGCTCACTGGCGGCGGTGTGAGACAGATTAAATATAGCCCCGCCCCAGAATTTCTGCTGATCGGACAGAATCCCCCAATGCTCCAGCAACCAGCCTGCCACCAGCGCCCCACCAGCCAGCAGGCATAGCGGCAGCAGCATTACCATGGGGGATTCATGCGCATGTTCCATCGCCTCATGGCTTGCACGGCTTTTACCGTGGAAGGTGAGAAAAATCAGCCGGAATGAATAAAATGCGGTTAGCATGGCGACAAATACGCCAATATAAAATGCATACATGCCGTATTTAGTGCCGGACAGGTAAGCCGATTCTATTATTGCCCCCTTGGAATAAGCACCGGATAACATGGGCAGCCCAATCATGGAAAGTGTGCCGATCATCATTAAAGCATAGGTGAAGGGAATTATTTTGCGCATTGACCCCATTGAGCGCATGTCCTGCTCACCGCTTAAGGCATGAATAACGGAACCTGCACCTAAAAACAGCAGGGCTTTAAAGAAAGCATGTGTGACCAGGTGAAATATTCCGGCAGTGTAAGCCGATACCCCACAGGCGAAAAACATATAACCAAGCTGGCTACAGGTTGAGTAGGCGATTGATTTTTTAATGTCAGTCTGCACTAAGCCCACAAGAGCTGCAAATATGGCAGTGGTTGCGCCAATAACAGTCACCACGATGAGAGCCTGCGGCGCGTATTCAAACATTGGCGAGCAGCGGGCAAGCAGAAAAACCCCCGCCGTTACCATGGTAGCCGCGTGGATAAGCGCCGATACCGGGGTTGGGCCTTCCATAGCGTCCGGCAGCCAGGTGTGGAGCAGGATTTGCGCGGATTTACCCATGCAGCCCACAAACAGCAGCAGGCATATGGCGGTAAGGGCGTGCAGATTCTGGCCAAAAATGTTCATTGATTCATTTGCCTTTGCTGGCACAGCCGCAAACACCTGCTCAAAATTCAGAGTACCGAAAAGCATATACACGGCAAATACGCCCAGGATCATGCCAAAATCACCAACGCGGTTGACTATAAATGCCTTAATCGCTGCGGCATTGGCCGAATCCTTCCTGAACCAGAAGCCAATTAAAAGGTAGGAGCATACGCCAACCCCTTCCCAGCCAAAGAATACCTGAAGAAAATTATCACCCGATACCAGCATGAGCATACAGAAGGTGAACAACGACAGGTAGCACATGAAGCGCGGTTGATGCTCATCGTGCGACATATAGCCAACTGAATAAACATGCACCACGGCAGACACCCAGGTGACCACCACAAACATAATAGCAGTGAGTGAATCAACCTTCAAAGCCCAGGATAGATTCAAATCACCTGATTCAATCCACTTCAGGAGTTGCAGGGAATATACATTACCATCCAGAACTACATTTTTAAATACAATGGCGGATAGCACGGCAGACATTAGCATAGCACCGCAGGTTAGTATCTGCGCTGGGCGATCGCCTATAACACGCACAAACAGCCCGGTTATGACTGCCGCCACAAGGGGTGAGTACACAATAAGCTTTATATACGCTTCCATTTACCCCCGCAAGCTGCTTACTTCCTCAACTTCAATAGTCTGCCTCAGCCTGTAGTAGGCTACAAGTATGGCCAGACCAATGGCGGCTTCAGCCGCTGCTACAGTCAGCGAGAAAATAACAAAAATCTGCCCTGAAATGTCATTCAGAGCCACTGAAAATGCCACAAAATTGATATTCACCGCCAGCAACATAAGCTCAATGGAGAGCAGTATCGTGATAATATTCTTGCGATTGATAAAAATGCCGCAAATTCCTAAGGTAAATAATATTGCGGATATAATCAGGTAACGGGTTAGAAATTCCACGCTCATAATACCCCCTGCCTGCTGGTGACTTGAACAACTTCCACCGATTCTGAGCGTTTGCGACCCACCTGATCTGACACGCTTTGCCTTATAACCCCAGGGCGGCGGCGGTGCGTGAGGACGATCGCGCCAATCATCGCCACCAGCAGAATCAGTGCTGAAATCTGAAAGGGTAGAGCATAATCAGTGTAGAGAAGATTACCTATCATTTCCGTATTGGTTGTTTTTGCCTGGGCTTGCGCGGCAGAACCGCCGCCTGGCAGATGTTCGGCGGAGATGCTGAACACATAGACAATCTCAGCCAGGATAAGCATTCCGGCACTGATTCCGAAGGGTAAATACCGCACAAATCCGGCTCTGGTTTTTGCAATATCAATATCCAGCATCATCACTACAAACAGCAGCAGCACGGCAACCGCGCCAACGTATACTATTATGAGTGTCATGGCGATATACTCAGCGCCAATGAATATCATCAATACCGCGGCATTGAAAAAAGCGAGAATAAGGAACAGCACGGAATGGACGGGATTACGCGCAGAAATCACCCCCACAGCAGCGAGCAACAAAACTCCAGCAAACAAATAAAAACAAATATCTGCAATCATAATGGCGGTGTAATAAGCGGTTATTTGTTTAAATGCAAATGGTGTGTTGCCAGCTTGTTAAGAGCCTGGCATATAAACAAGTCTATAACAGTCGCTAAGCGGCGCGTATGGATGATGGTATTTGCGGCAGTGCTGTCTCCAGAATCGCGTGCCAGCATTTGTCATTCCGGTTTTTATTCTCGGCGATGCCGCAGGCCATGAGAAAATCCTCCGCTCTTGTAAGCGCCACGTAGAGCAGGCGGTAATATTCGGCGTACTGGCTCTGGCGCGTGGCATCCTTTATTTCCTCAACTTCCGGCAATGCTACTTTGGGGTAGGCATTCCAGAAGCAGAATTCATCCGTGCCGCCGCTGAATAGAATTTTATCCCGCAGTTTCGGGCTGTACGCCGTATCCGGAAGTATCACAAACGGTGCCTGCAAACCCTTGGAGGCATGAACGGTCATAATCCGCACCTTGCCGGATTCCTTCTCCATATCCCGTTTTATCTCCAACGTTGAACTGGTAAACCAGGATACAAAACCCTGAAGCGAGGGTGTATGATTCTTCTCATATTCATATGCCTGATTCAGAAACTCATCCAGCACATCGTGCACGCCATCCCCCAGACGATCCAGGAACTGCATCCGCATACCCCGCCCCTCCAGCAGTTCATAATAAAGGGCATATGGCGATAACCCAAGCTTTGTATCCAGATACTCTTTTAAAAATGCGGCGGTTTTTTTAACTGCATTGCTGGAATCATCCTGACTTATCCGCTGCCAGATGGAATTATCACCCCGGTTATATGATGCATTGAATAGATCATTCTCGCTTAAATTGCAGATAGGGCTTTTAAGCAGACAGGCCAGGTTATAGTCATCCTCAGGCAGTAGCAGGAAGCGGGCAAAAGCCAGCAGATCAAGTATAGGCAGGCTTTTTGTCAATTCCAGACGGTCAAGGCCGGTAACTGGGATATTCATGCGCCTTAGCGCCCGGAATACTTCCAGGAAAAGTGAACTCCGGCGCTGAAGGAGAATCATGAAATCCTCCGGCCTGGCAGGGCGGGAGCGGCTTGGCACATTCAAGGTGTTCAGCCGTTCTTTAATGAATTCGGCGATTTTCAAGGCCAGTTCACTTTCCGCCGACTGCATCCGCGCCGCCGGAATGGGCAGGCTCCAGGGTGTGTCCTCCACCTTTTCCCGCGCAAGTAATGGCCATAATATAAACTCCCCATCGCCACGCCTGATTGGGGTATGGATTATTTTGCCGCCGCTGATGGATTTTGCGTTTAAAACCTCCAGAACTGTGTCCACCAGCCTTAGAATCGTATGCGTAGTGCGGTAGCTGTTATCCAGGCTGATGGTTTTAAACGTTTTTAATGCGGCTTCTGCCTGGTTGGCAAAATATGCGGCTCGCGCTTTGAATTCCTCAGGCTCCGCGCCCTGAAAACTGTAGATGGACTGTTTATCATCTCCCACCACGAATATTGAGCGCCTGGTTCCTGCGGCTCCTATTCCGGCGAAAAACTCCTGGGTCAAGGCTTCGGTAAGCTCCCACTGCATGGAACTGGTGTCCTGCGCTTCATCCAGCAGCAGGTGGTCTATGCCGCCGTCCAGCTTGAACAGCACCCATGATCCGGCTGATTCATCCCGCACCAGTTTGTGCGCATAGGCTATCAGGTCATCATAATCCAGGAAACCGTTTGATTCTTTCAGATTCTGGTAACTGCGAAGAATCCCCTCCAGCACTTTGAACAATGCCTGATTCGCCGCAAGCAGGCGCACGCAGGCAAGTTCAGTATATAACTCAGCCAGCGTATTTTTTACCTCTATCACAAACGTGGCCAGTTGCGGTTTGGCTGTGGTTACTCCCTTCGATGGTATTTTTGCGCGTGGAGAATTGGTTTTGGTGAGGAAGGCATCACGCAGCGGCTCCAGGTTGCTCAAATTCGCGCCATCCTCAAACCAGCGCAGGACATTAGCTGCTTTTTCCTTCTCTTCATTAGCGGTGGATGGGGAATCAGCCCCGGCGATAATCTCTGCCGCCCGAAGTATCTTCTTGTAGTTGGCGGCGATATAATCGGTGATTTTTCCGGTAACTTCAGCCTCTGTAACTGCCGGATCAATATTTAAAAATGCGGCGAGGCTGGTGGGTAGGTTCTGCAGATTCCCTTCGCGCTCCAGCACTCCTCTGAAGAAGTTTTTCTCCCCCAGAAATTCCCTTATCAGCACGTCCAGCCCGTAATCACTGGTGGCGATGGCAAGTTCCGCCAGGCTGTTTTTAAGTTCTCCGTCCTTCGCGGCGGTTTCAAACACTGCCGCCTTGGCCTGTTCCAGCAACTCCTGCGATGTTTTGCCGTCAACAATACTGAAAGATGGCGCAATACCAGCCTCTAGCGGAAAGGTGGAGAGTATCTGCTGGCATAGCCCGTGTATGGTGTAGATTCTGATGCCGGATGGGCAGTCCAGCAATTCCAGATAAAGGCTGCGCGCCCGTTTGATATATTCCGGTGTAGTCCTAGCCTGAATCACCATAAGCCGTTGTTTAAGTTCTTCCTCACCTATAACCATCCATTCCTCAAGCATGGCGTTCAGGCGCCCGCGCATTTCCGCCTCAGCCGCCTTGGTGTAGGTGATGCACAGGATTTTTGCCGGCCTTACCCCCTCCAGCAGCAGGCGCAGCACACGGTGCACCAGCAGCCAGGTTTTACCGCTCCCCGCTGAGGCCGAAACCCACACGCTGACTTCAGGATCAAACGCACCATCAAGATGCTTCATGATTCATATACCGCTATCGTTTGAATAATTGGAATTTTTCATATCACTCCGTCGCTATACCTGTCGCACTTCAAGAGTGCGACAGGTATATTTTTTTGTTTTGCGCATGGCAGCCCCACCAGCCCCATGCGCTTATATACTGCTCGCGAATTAACTGCAAAAAATCCACACATCGGAAACGCGAGCAGTATATATACTCATCGCGCCGATACCCTGGGGAGATTTATCAATCAAGCATGAAACTCAACATGCAAGCGATAGAATCATTGGTGATGTAATAAGCAGAGGAGGCTGGCGCGTTGTACGCACTGTCGGGAAGCTGACACTCAGGTAGCTAATAATCCAGCAGGAATGCGAGTGCACACGCTATGCTATCATTTGTGATGTAGTATGCGGATGATGATGGAGCGGCGGTGGAACTTCCAGAAGTACTGCACGAGCCAATGTTAGCATACACGGCGCGAACCTTACCGATACCAGGGATGCCATCGTCAATTTTTTTATCAATATTATAGGCATCCGCTGGCTTTAGCGCCGGATTAAGCGCGAAAGAATCAGTATATTCCTTCCCGAACCATATCATGTTGTTATACGATCCATTCCACCAATACCCCGGGTACTCACCTGACACAACTAACGCCCGGTGGAAGGAGTATGCCGCTCCTGATACCGCCTTGGATGCAGGTATGTTCACACCGACTTCCGAATCATGTTCTGCGTGACCAGAGCCATTTAAACCAGTGAAAGTACCGGGATAAAGCCCGGCGGCGGACAGTTGTTTCCATGCCGCATATGTTTCTCCAGGCCCACTTGCGGCGGAGGCATGCTCTATTATCTCATCCCCATCGCCATTGGTTTCGCCTGAGAGGTAGGTGGAGATGTTGTAGCAGTCACCGGGAATGCAGTTGTATTTGAGGTAAAAAGTGTTGATGGCGGTCATTATCTGTTCCCGCTCACTGATGATTTTACCAACCTTGGCCGCCCGGATTAAATCCGCACCGGCGAGTATGCCCCCCACTAATAGGCCAATAATCACTAGAACAATTGAAAGCTCAACCAGCGTAAAACCAGCATTTTTGCTCTTGACAGTACCTAAAAGCCCGTCAACCTTTTTCTGGTTTCTGGTTTCTGGTTTCTGGTTTCTGGTTTCTGGTTTCACTTTAATCTTCCTCAAGTTGCATCTGAGCGATCAGGCCAAGCTGGTAGGCTATATTGGCGTAGAGATTATCATCCTCAGGCGTTTTCACGAAAGGGCTGCCGCTTTGTTTGTTGGCCGCCTCCACTGCCCTGCTTGATTGTGCCTTTGCCTGATCCTGTCTGGTTTCCAGATTAGCATCGCTCAACTTTTCTATGTTCAGTGCGCGGATAAGGTTGCGTACCTCCATCCTCGCGGCGATGTGAGACATGGAAATATTGATTCCCAGTTTTTTGTCCAGCACATCCAGCACGGTTAGACCGCTTAAGAAAAGCTCACGGTAAATCACCCGCTCATTAAAGCCGGGAGCAACGCGGAAAGCCACGCGCTTGGAAAGTTCTGCAAGCGCTTTTTCGATATTTTTCTTATTCTTGGCGGCGGTGGAACTCATGCGGTTGCGCATTACTATCCAGTCGATGCTTTTCCCATCCCGCCCAGCGCGTGATATTTTCTGCTGGAAAACCATTTCACTGTAAAC
>CAYTOJ010000037.1:0-4693 GCA_964439415.1 uncultured Rickettsiales bacterium | reverse complement strand
GGACTTTTAAAGTCTCACTCTCCACCACGCCAATTACATCCAGATCCAGGAAGCTGTCATTCATTGGTGTGATAACCGTATCAGCGTAGGAGTGCGCCAGACGGGCAAGATAAGTATCGCTGCCGGGGGCATCAATAACGGTAAAATCAGTATCTGCTTTAGCCTGATTCAGGGCAGTCAGAAAATTCTCAGTCTCTTCCTTCTCCTTATCCTCCAGCAGGGGCTGCCTTGCTTTAGTCACCAGAAAATTTGCGGGCATAGGTAAATCCAGCCCCTTGGTGATGGCGGTTTTCTGGCGGTTCTCCAGGTAGCGTGACAACGTGCGCTGGCGTGCGTCAATATCAATACTGCCAACTTTGAAGCCTGATTTTAAGAGCGAGACAATCAGGTGAATCGCGGTAGTTGTTTTACCTGATCCTCCCTTTTCATTGCCTAATACTATAATGTGAGATTCGCTGCTCATCGCTTAGCCCCTCCCGTCCCTTGGTTTATTTTCTATTTTAATTTCTGCAGGACTGATTAAAGTTGTGCAATACATTGATTTTACCCCTCACCGCATCGACCTTCGCCTCTTTGAGGCTTGTTCTCTGCGACTCTCCCCCAAGGGGAGAGTGATACTTCGCTCTACCCTTGGGGGCGTGCAGCTTAAACACACGGTACTTAATGTACCGTCTGTTCTTAGCGCAACGCACGATTTGCAAGGCTGCAAGTACATCACTTGCAACAGTCGAGTTAGGCAGCCAAAGCAAATCGGTGAGGGGTTACATCATTCGCTTACATAAACGTATAATCAGCCCTGAATTTTTTGCTGACGCTATTAAAGTTTAAATATGTGTGTAAATCCACCTGGGATGAGATTTTATTCACAGTGCCAGGTTGCTAAAATGTTTTTTCGTATTAGGTTCCCTCAATAATCTAAGTGTCAAATATATGAATGCTACATCAGAAAATTCTGGTTCGGGCGCACATGAGAGGCCGCTATCGCCGCATCTGCAGATTTACCGCCCGCAAATATCATCAACGCTTTCCATACTGCACCGAATTACAGGCGTTGCGCTGTGTCTGGGATTGGCTATGTGCACGTTCTACCTGTTCGCGCTGGCGTATAATCCAGATTGCCTGAAAACATGCACGGGTAAGTATAATAGCCTGATTATAAAAATAGTCCTCGGCGGATTCAGTTATGCTCTGTTTTTTCATTTATGCACAGGCATACGCCACCTGTTCTGGGATATGGGCAAGGGCTATGAGGTAAAAACCATGAACGCCACGGGCTGGATTGCAATTCTGGCCTCAATAGTGCTGACTGCCGGATTCTGGTTTCTGATTATGGGGGGGCTGAAAAATGGCTTATAAAACTGCATTGGCAAAAGTTCTCTCGCATGGCTCCGCTAAGGATGGAACTCATCACTGGTGGCATATGCGCTTGACTTCGGTGTTCCTGATTCCGCTCATGCTTTGGTTTGTGTATTCCCTTGTTATGCTTGCCGGGGCGGATGTTGACGCCATGCGCGGCTGGTTTGCATCGCCCTGGAATGCGGCCGCTTGCGCTCTGGCTTTTGGCCTCTCCTATTATCACGCGATGCTGGGGCTGCAGACGGTGTTTGAGGATTATATAAGCTGTTCATGCAGCAAGGTAGCAATACTGGTGATAATGAAAGGCGCGTGCCTGGTGCTGGGTGTGCTATCCATACTTGCTACGGCTAAACTCCACTTCTTGGTGACGGGATAAATAAATGACTGCTACTTCAAATACATCTCCGGCGCATAAGATTATTGACCATTATTTTGATGCCGTGGTGGTGGGCGGCGGAGGATCCGGTATGCGGGCGGCTTTTGGCATGGCGGAAGCGGGGCTTAATACCGCCTGCATTTCCAAGGTATTCCCAACCCGCAGCCATACCGTGGCCGCGCAGGGTGGTATAAGCGCCGCGCTTGGCAATATGGGCGCTGACGACTGGCGCTGGCATATGTATGATACGGTGAAAGGTTCCGACTGGCTGGGCGATCAGGATGCCATAGAATATATGTGCAAAAACGCGGTGGAAGCGGTTATCGAGCTTGAGCACTACGGCGTTCCTTTCAGCCGCACGGGGGAGGGGAGAATCTACCAGCGCCCGTTCGGCGGTATGACTACAAATTTTGGCAAAGGCACGGCGCAGCGCACTGCCTGCGCGGCTGACCGCACAGGGCACGCTATACTGCACGCGCTGTATCAGCAGTCCCTTAAGCACAGAGTGAATTTCTTTATCGAATATTTCGTGCTGGATTTAATGATGGATGAAAACGGAGCCTGCATCGGCTGCGTTGCCATTAATCTGGACGATGGCACATTGCACCGCTTCCGGGCGCAACTGACAGTGCTGGCTACCGGTGGTTACGGGCGGGCTTATTTCTCGGCAACATCGGCGCATACCTGCACGGGCGATGGTAACGCCATGGTGCTTCGCGCTGGATTGCCACTGCAGGATATGGAATTTGTGCAGTTCCACCCCACCGGTGTGTATGGGGCGGGTTGCCTGATAACCGAGGGTGTGCGCGGTGAAGGTGGTTACCTCACCAATTCCGCTGGCGAGAGGTTTATGGAGCGTTATGCCCCAAATGCCAAGGATTTAGCATCCCGCGATGTAGTATCCCGCGCTATGACCATAGAAATCCGCGAAGGGCGCGGCGTTGGCGCGCATAAGGATCATATCCACCTTAATCTGCACCATCTGGATGCTGATATAATCCACAAACGCCTGCCTGGTATCGCGGAGACCGCTAAAATATTCGCAGGGGTGGATGTTACCCGTGACCCTATCCCCGTACTTCCCACCGTGCATTATAACATGGGTGGTATTCCGGCCAACTATCACGGTGAGGTGCTAACCAGCAGAAATGGCGATGCTGATGTGGTAGTGCCAGGCTTAATGGCGATAGGGGAAGCAGCATGTGTTTCAGTGCATGGTGCTAACCGCCTGGGTTCCAATTCCCTGCTTGATCTGGTGGTATTTGGCCGTGCGGCTGCGCTGCGGGCGAAGCAACTGGTGAAGCCGGGCGCACCGCAGAAAGCGTTGCGGGAGAGCGATGGCGAGCAGGCAATAGCCAGGCTGGATAGAATCCGCCATTCCAGAGGGGAGCGCGGAGCCGCAGCAATCCGGCTGGAGATGCAGCGGGTGATGCAGAATCACGCGGCGGTTTTCAGGACTAAAGAAACGCTGGATGAAGGCGCGAAGCTGATAGCTAAAACCTTTGATAGTTACCAGGGCGATTTAGGCATAAGTGACCGTGGCCTGGTGTGGAATAGCGACTTGATTGAAGCGATAGAGCTTGATAACCTGCTGATGCAGGCGGTTGTGACCATGGAGAGTGCTAGAAACAGGCAGGAAAGCCGGGGCGCACATGCGCGGGAGGATTTCCCTAACCGGGATGATGAAAACTGGTTGAAGCACACAATCATCTGGATTGATGGTAAAGGCAAGGTGAGGATTGACTATCGCCCGGTACATCTGCACACACTGTCTAACGAGGTGCAGGTAGTAGCTCTGCAAAAGCGTGTTTATTAGAGCCTGTAGCGATTTCTACTATGGCTTGCTGCAAATGACAGTTTTTTGCGCTTCCGGCTTTCGTGTATGTTAAATACACTGGAACTTCCGGTTCTCAAAAACAGCCATTTTCGCCAGACCAAAGCGAAATCGCTACAGGCTCCTAGCGAAATCCCTACAGACTCTAAGGGTTTTGTTTTTGTCGCCATCTGCATGGCAACCTTTAGGCCGGATTTGCGGTTATTTCAAAAGCAGATAAATTCAATAATCGCCCAGTCACACACTAACTGGGTGTGCATGGTGAACGATGACTGCTCACCTGATGATATTCTCCAACAGATAGAGAAAATCTGCGCTGTTGATTCCCGTTTCATTGTTCACCGTAATAAATCAAATCTGGGTTTCTACAGAAACTTCGAGGCGGCACTGCGCCTCGCCCCGGATAATGTGGATTTTATCGCTTTCGCGGATCAGGATGATGTCTGGCGGCCTGAAAAGCTGGCGGTATCCCTGAACGCGTTTGATGATAACACAGTGCTGGTGTATTGCGACTGCAGGATAGTAAGCGATTCTGGCGCGGTAATCTCGCCCACCTTCTGGCGCTGGCGGAGGAATCAGTGGCAAAGCCTGGAGGAGATGATTGTCTCTAACACAGTAAGCGGGGCGGGGGCGGTTTTTAAAAGCAGCCTTAAACAGAAATTATTGCCGTTTCCTTATATGCCACGCGCTGCGCATGACCACTGGCTGGCCTGCGTTGCATTGTGCGCAGGGAATAGTAACTACCCAGGTATCGGCACGAACTCTCGGCTCCCCTCCCGTTTACGGGGGGGGCTAGGGGGGGGGCATCTTTCTTCTGACCAAAGTACCCACACATGCCAATCCTTAATCCCCTTTATGCATGTGGGGGAGACAAGCAACGTACATTCAGGCCAGCGGACTGAAGGCGCAATAAAATATATAGATCAGGCGTTATACGATTATATCCAGCATGGCGGTAATGCTATCGGGCATTCTATATCTCTCAAATCACTGTCTGGCAGAATCAGGGAAAAACGCCTGCGCACCCAAATTATCACCAGAACCCTGCGGGAGCGTTTCCGGGAAGCTGATTCAGTCTGTAGCGAACCTTAAGTTATGGATAAGAGAGATTTTTTCACTCTCCCCTT
>CAYTOJ010000036.1:0-16065 GCA_964439415.1 uncultured Rickettsiales bacterium | reverse complement strand
GTGCCCAGCACAACTATGAAGTTGTGGTATATCGGCAGTGGCTCAAAGGTGATTATCATACTGCCGTTATAGATCAGCACATCGCGGTGATCCACAATGTTATCCGCATTCTTATCCACCATACCGATTTTTATTCCGGCCTTGGCGAGGTTAATTTTATCCGCGCCGTTATCAAAGTCCAGAATCACATCCCGCCCCATGGTGGTGGTGTCGAACTGGAAAGTGTCGGAGCCGTGGCCGCCAATCAGGCGGTCATCCCCACTGCCGCCGTTCAGCAGGTCGTTCCCGTTTTCACCGTACAGAGTATCCTTGCCACCGCCACCAAGCAGGGTGTCGTGGGAATCTTCGGGGAATGTTCGGGTTGGGGTTGCTTTTTCGCCTTCAGCCAGGAAGTAGGAAATCTCCCAGCTATCAGGGTTGTAGGAATCAGTGCCGTCTGCACCATATATAAGGTCACTCCCAGAGCCACCACTTAAGGAATCCGCACCGCAGTTCCCATAGATGGTATCCTTGCCGTCATCGCCCGCTATGGTATCATTATAGGTGACATAGCCTGTGACTTCCTGTTTGTCCTTATCGCCGAAGAGCAGGTCGTTACCAGTGCCGCCGCTGATGTAATCATCGCCCTGGTTTCCATAGATGCTGTCCTCCCCTTCGCCGCCACTGATGTTATCGTTGTAAGGCGCAGCTGCCGTGGTGCTTTTACCAGCGTTGAAGGTATATTTAATGTGCTGAATGTAATAATCGGAACTGTCTACATGGTAGGCTTCCGTTTTATATTCATTAGTCGGCGCACTATAATCCCTGGTGGAGAATACCAGTTTATCAAAATTCGCGCCGCTGATATTGAACTTGAAATCGCCTGCCGCGCTATCAGCCGTGAGTTTCAGGCCAAGCCCGGATTCTGCCACGCCGGAACCGCTACCGCCAACCTGTGCACCGCTAAGGTCTACTTCCGCACCCTTCAGGAATGCACGAACTTCACCAACTTCCGTGCCCTTGTCAAAGCCTGCTGCAAGATTAAAGAATTTCGCTAGCTCAACGGTAGCCGTAGACACATAACCGCCTGACCACTCGAAAGACAGGCATTCGGTTTTGCCGTTGTTGGAATTATAACCGATTTCGGACTTAACCGCACCACCTGGATATGCTCCCGTTACGCCAATACCGAAAGTGCTGCCGAATGTTACCTGCGGGCTGTTCTGATCAAATGTTTTAAGAAGCGTACCGTTGTAAGTTGTTTCAACATCGTCAAAGCCGCGCCCGGTAACAACTACGTTCGATGTGCCGAACCAGTCATCCTTAAACAAAGCGCGTTGCGTTGTGTTATTGGCTGAGTAGCCACCTGTGCGGCCAAGGTCTAATTCCTGCGGCGCACCAATTACGGTGTCACTACCGCTTAAATCACCATAAAGCGCGTCATCACCTGACAAACCATTTATGGTATCGCTGCCGCCAAAACCGTATATGGTATCGTTGCTGGCAGTACCGTTTAAAACTTCACTGCTATTTGTGCCATTCAGTACAGACATTGAATAACTCCTTAAATTGTTTTCTGGAGCTATTAAATAATTAAAATTTAGTAAACATCAAGAAAAATTTTATCAAATAAATGTGTAAAATATACTACAGCCAATTAGTCATTGATATCAATATGTTGCACTGACCACCAACCCCCTCAATACTTGTAAACCGATGTTAACAAAAATGATTACAAAAATTAACCATTTAGTGTTGCATAAAAGTCGCGCTTTTAAATTTCTGAGATTTAAGTAGAATACTGAAAGTTATACTGAATTATTAAGTATGGTCTGTATATGTTTAATGAAAAGTACATCATTTCTGTATATTTAATAATTTACTTTGTGTTAATAATGCAATAAGCCTAAGAACGCATTTTAGAAAAATAAAATATATAATTTGAAGGACTATCCGATGCACAGTTTAACGCGAAACTCTGTTTCAGGCCTGGCGCTTGTTTTGGCTACATCTGTGAGCTATCTGTCAATCTGGAACAACGCTGGAGCCGTCACGGTTCCTTATGGAGCCAATCCCCAGGTTATAAGAAAGACGGCTGAACCACCGCTTCCGCCAAGGTCAAGCGGCTCTACAGTGGAAGCCCCTGCGTCAACTGCTGGCGTTAGCGATAGCATCCCAGCTTTCCGGCTTACTAATGTACGTATAGTTGGCTCGACGGTTTATAAACCAGAAGAATTCCGTGATGCATACTCCGGGCTAATAGGGCGTGAAGTCAGCGTGGCTGATCTGAATGCTCTGGTAAATACCATCACCACCAGATACAGGAAGGATGGTTATATTCTCTCCCGCGCTGTTATTACCCCGCAGAACATTTCCGGCGGGGATGTCACGGTTCAGGTGATTGAAGGCTATGTTAGCAACATCTCTTATGTTGGGTTGCCGGAATCACGTAAAAGCCTTGTAGAGGGTATGGCTGGAAAGATAACTAATAATAAACCTCTGAATATAAAATCCCTTGAGCGTTACCTATTGCTGATTGATGATCTGCCCGGCGTAAAGGCGCGTGGCTTTTTAAGGCCATCAGCCAGCATACCATGGGCTTCTGAACTTGTAATAACTCTGGATCATAAAAAACATGATGCATCACTGCAGGCTGATAATCGCGGTAGCCGCTATCTGGGGCGCTACCAGCTTACCGGCGTTGCCGCGCTTAATAATGGCATGGGGCTGTATGACCGCCTGACGGTGCGTGGCATTACAACCGGAGAATCTGAGGAACTGCGATATATTGATATACTTAATGAACAACAGCTTGGGGCAGAGGGTACGAAACTCCTTATCAGGGGTTCTTATGCTCATGCACAACCAGGTGGGCCAATCCGTGACCTCAACATTGACGGTAAAATCGGTGAACTGGATGTTACAGTCAATCACCCCTTTATCCGCACCCGATCAGAGAATTTAAATGGTTTTGTCGGGCTTGACTATTTCCAGTCAGATTATGACATAACAACTTTGCAACTTTATACTGATAGGGTACGCACAGCCTATGTTGGCTTTGAGTATGATAAAGCCGATTCCCTGCGCGGGGTTAATCAGGCAGTCGCTCAGGTTCGCCAAGGGGTTGATGTGTTTGGTGCAGCTAAGGGCAGCCCTATCCGCTCCCGCGGGAATGGCGATGAAGCCTTCACACTGGTAAAGGGTGAAGTAAACCGTGTGCAGGCACTGCCTGGTAAACTGTCGTTATTCGGCGGCGTATCTGGCCAGTACAGCTTTGACCCGTTGTTTGTATCCGAACAGTTCGCGGTAGGTGGGCCTTTCTATGGCAGGGCTTATGATGCGGCTGAAATCTCTGGTGATTCAGGAGTTGCCGGTAAAATCGAGCTGAGATTCTCAAACGAGATTAATACCCCTGTTATTAAGGACTACCAGGTATACGGTTACTATGACATAGGCAGAGTATGGCTTAAGAAAATGCCAGCCGGTGTTGACGATTCAAGCTCCCTAGCCTCAGCAGGTGTGGGTATCCGCTCCAATCTTGCATATGACTTGACCGGAAATGTCGAGGTTAACTGGCCGCTTACCAAAAATATAGCAGCCGAGCGTGGCAGGGGTGACGAGCCAAGGGTATTCTTCAGCCTGAATAAACGATTCTAATCAGGAATCTTTAATTTAATTATATACCTGTCGCACTTCAAGAGTGCGGCAGGTATATTTTTTTTGTTTTGTGCATGGCCGCCAATCCAGCCCCATGCGCGTCTATACTGCTCGCTACTTGCCTGCAAAAAATCCACACATCGGAAACGCGAGCAGTATAGGATAGAGTGTGTAATTTAAGCATACTCTATCCTTTTTCTTTTTTTTCTTTGCGTAAATGTTAATAACTCTTTCTTTAAGTTATTGACTTCTTATTGATAAAGGAGTAATCACCCAGTCCTGCAAGATGGTAATTAAGGCATTTTTTACTTCTTAAAAATTGATTAATTTTACAAAAAACATGTCATAAATTTCCTGTTGATTTTAACTACTTTTTAATCAATAACAGTTGCAGGGAATTTATTTTTTAGGAGAGTGCATATATGAAAAAAGTATTTTTAGCTGGCCTGGATGTGTCTGCTTTGAAAGCTACCAGTTCTTTGTGCCGGGTCGGTGCTATAATGGTGGTTAGTGCTATAGGTGCGGTGTTGTCTACCCAGGCATCGGCTCTGCCGACTAATCCTGTAGTTGCAGCAGGTTCTGCAAATACCTCAACATCAGGCAATAATCTGACGGTAAACCAGACTACTAACCGCGCTGTAGTAAACTGGGATTCTTATAATATTGGAAACGGTGAGACGGTAACCGTTAACTTTCCTGATCCAACGTCACTTGGTCTGCACCGCGTAACGGGTGCAGGCGCAAGCACTATTGCAGGCACGCTTAAATCCGGCGCTGGTAAAGAAGGTGCTCTGGTTCTGGTTAACCCGAATGGCATCAGCATAAATTCCACCGGGAAGGTGCTTAATTTCAAAAGCTTCGGCGCTTCCAGTATTGATTTGCCGAATTCTGAAATTATGTCCGGCAGTCCGCTACTTAAATTTACGCAAGCAGGTGCATCTGATGCTTTCGTGATAAATAACGGCACAATAGAAGTACATGATAACGGCATAGTGTTCCTTGCTGCACCTAATGTGAAAAACGGCGATACCGGTTATATTAAAGCGAATAACGGCGCGGTTGGCCTGCTTGGCACACAATCCTTCGCTGTAGACCTGTGCGGATGTGACCTCATCTATGTAAAAAATGACATTTTTGATGCTGACCCGATCGCAAATCCTGATCCTGTTGAGCGCCCGGTTGGTATTCCATTCGCATTGGATGATGTAAAGGGCAATTCCGGCAAGGTGAGTGTTTCAAACACCGGAAAGATAGACGCTAAAGGCGGTAAGGTCATATTAGCGGCTGATGTTGTTGATTCAGCACTCAACGGTGCTATCAACCTGGCTGGTATGGTTAATGCCAACCGGATTGTAGCAACCAATGAAGGGATTAAGCTGGATATAACTCCAAATCCAAATCCAAATCCAAACCCAAATCCAAACCCAAATCCAAACCCAAACCCAAACCCGAATCCTAATCCAAACCCAAACCCAAACCCAAATCCGCAACCACAACCACAACCAGTTCCTGAGCCGCAGCCTGTTCCGCAGCCGCAGCCTGAACCTGGCCCGGCTCCACAACCAGTTCCTGAGCCGCAGCCTGTTCCGCAGCCGCAGCCACCAGCTCCACAACCGCCTGCTCCTGCACCAAAAAGCCCTAATGTGAACATCAGGCCAGATGAGCAGAATCCTAATCTGCACAGGCCTATAAAGTCAGCGGCTGATGAGGGTATTGTGTATTCCCGTTACTTTGAACCATTTGAAGTAAAGGCGGAAAACTTTGATATGAGCCTGAACGGCAGGCCTGCAGTTGGTGCTCTGGCTAATCTGTCCCCGGCTGCAGGACCTGGCGCTGGCAGGCCGGATCACAGTACGGCTTGCGCTAACTCCTTCCTTGAAGATGATCAGAACCTGATCAGGGATAAGGAACACTGCAATGTTCGTGACGAACTGAATTTAAAACAATAAGCACTGCATAAACTACCCTAGCCCCGCTGAATCACACAGCGGGGCTTTTTTTTATATACTGCTCGCATTTCCGATGTGCGGATTCTTTGCCATTAATCTGCGAGCAGTATATAAGCGCATGGGGCTGGTGGGGCGGCCATGCGCAAAATATAGAAGATATACCTATCGCACTCTTGAAGTGCGATAGGTATATCAGCTTATTATCTCATCTACTGAAACCTGATTGCGGCCGGTGCTTTTGGCAATGAATAGCCTGGTATCAGCGGTTTTATACAATTGATTAATCTCAATAACATTATCATGCGGGTGCTCCGCCACACCTATGGAAACCGTGCAGGATAATTTCTGGTTATTACTATTAATGGTTGACACCTCAACCAACTCCCTGATTCTGTCAGCAACATAATATGCGCCCTCCAGCCTGGTATCCGGCAGAATAACACCGAATTCCTCCCCACTCAGGCGGGCGGCCATATCAGTTTCCCTTAAGCATTTTCTTATCTGCTGCGATACGTTGATTATAATTGCATCCCCCGCTTCATGGCCGTAAGACGCATTAATTTTCTTAAAACGGTCAATGTCTATCAGAATGATACAGAAATCCATGGCATGACGGCGGGCGCGTTTCTGCTCCTCCTCCAGCCGTTCAAAGAAACTGCTGCGGCTGATAAATCCGGTGAGCAGATCAGTATTCACCATTTTAATCATCTGCGCCTGCGCTTCTTCCTCCGCTTTTATACGTCCGCTTATATCCCGCAGTACCCCGATTGAACCGATCACAGAGCCATTTTTATCATGCCAGGGGTACGATACATCCGACACCCATATCCTGCCGCCGTCTCTGGTTTTCATTAAATAATCCGCCTGCCACTGTTTGGCTTCACCGGATTTTCTCTCCGCCTCCAGCCATGAATATGACTGCACTTTTTTCATGCTGTCATGCACCAACCTGGTATCCTCTATCAAACTTCTGATATTCATCTGCTTAAGCTCCTCCGGCGTATAGCCTAAAAGCTTGGCTGAGGATGGGCTGATATAATCATACTTCATATCGCTATATCTCAGGCGGTAAACAGTATCGGATGAGTAGGCGGTGAGCAGCTCAATCTCATCCTTGAGTTGATTAATGCGGGCAATGTAGCTTAAATATTCCCCTCCCTCCCGGAGCTTTTTTCTAAGCTTTGAGGTGACAAACCTGATTAGAACCCTTCCAAATCCTGATTTCTTCAGTATCACGGACGACACCTGCAATAGTTAGCATTTTACTAAAATCCTACCAATTTTTAGTAAAATAATGGTTAATTTACTTCGGGTTATTCAAAGGCGTGTACAGGAGGGGGGAAGAACCCAGTATTTTACCCGCCAATACCCAGGAGCTTGCAGGTCTTCTGCATATGTCCGCTTAAAGGGGCACCCAGGTTTATCTGCTTGCCGCGCCAGGGGAATGTGATGCTTAAGGCATGAAGGTGCAGCTTGTTTTCAATGCCCAGTTCTTTCAATACTTCGCTGCGCGTGCCGTATTTATCATCCCCCACTATCGGGCAATTCAGCTCCGCACAATGTACCCTGAGCTGATGCATCCGCCCGGTGTGGGGCTTTAATTCCAGCAGTGAAAGGCGCTTCCCCAGACTCTCCAACACCTTATAATGAGTCAGGGAATGCCGCCCCCCCTCCCCCGCCTGTACCCTCTCGAAAGACGCGCCGCCATTCACCTCTGACTTGCCAATATCCATTTCCACTTTGCCATCGCGCAGGAGTGGCATACCATACACCAGTGCCAGATAGGTTTTCTCCACCGCCCTATCTTTAAATAATCCGGTTAGCTCCGCCGCCGCTTTTGCGCCACGCGCCAGCAATAACAACCCGCTGGTGTCCTTATCCAGGCGGTGCGCCAGTTTTAACTGCTCGCCATTCTCCAGGTAGTGCAGCAGATCATCCACACTGTAACTGACCTTGCTGCCGCCCTGCACCGCCAGGCCGGAAGGTTTGTTTATGGCGACAATATCATTATCCGCATATATCACTGAGGCGCGGAAATCCCTGACTGCCCCCTCCGGAATATCCCGCTTTTTACTTGGGGATTCCATAGCAGCCTTACCGCTATCACTGATAACGCCGGGGCTGACCGCTATAACATCCCCGCCGGATATTCTCATGCCCGCTTCTACCCGTCTGTCTGATACTTTAACCCCACCCTTGCGTAGCGCCTTTTGCAGCAGACCTTGGCTAATTTGCGGCAGATGGCGCTTGAACCATCTATCCAGCCGGATTCCGGCGTCCTCACCGCTTACTGTGTATTTTATCATAAGTTAGTTAGCCCTGTAATTGGGGGCTTCTTTGGTGATGGTAATATCATGGGCATGGCTTTCTTTAAGGCCAGCGCCGGTGATACGGATAAACTTGGCATTCTGTTGCAGGGATTTTATATCCGCATTGCCGGTATAGCCCATAGCGGCCTTCAGCCCCCCAACCAGTTGATGCACAACTCCGGCCACCGGGCCTTTAAATGCAACCATTCCCTCCACGCCTTCCGGCACAAGCTTCAGGGTATCCTTAATATCCTGCTGGAAATAACGATCAGCGGAGCCACGCGCCATCGCGCCGACTGAGCCCATGCCACGGTAGCTTTTAAAACTGCGCCCCTGATAAAGCACAATCTCTCCCGGGCTTTCCTCAGTCCCGGCGAATAGTCCGCCGATCATGGCGCAGGAAGCACCTGCGGCTATGGCTTTTGCGAAATCCCCCGAATATTTGATCCCACCATCGGCAATCAGGGGTAAATCAAGTTTTCTGCATGTGGCGCTCACATCAAAAATTGCGGAAAGCTGTGGCACACCGACCCCGGCAACCACGCGGGTTGTGCAGATTGAACCGGGGCCTATGCCCACTTTCACCGCATCCGCCCCGGCATCCGCCAGGTCAGCCGCCGCTTCAGCCGTTGCGATATTACCCGCTATCACCTGCGCATCAGGGTGTAGCTTTTTAAGCTCCCGCACAGTGTCTATCACCCCTCTGGAATGGCCATGCGCGGTATCTACCACCACTGCATCGGCTCCCGCCTCCAGCAAATACCCGGCTCTCTCCAGCCCGTCCCGCCCTACACCTACCGCCGCCGCTACTCGTAGCCGCCCTAACTCATCCTTCGCGGCCTGTGGGAATTTCTCAGCCTTTTCAATATCTTTGACTGTAATGAGGCCAATACAGCGGAAGTTATCGTCAACCACCAGTAATTTTTCTATGCGGTATTTGTGCAGGAGTTTTCGCGCATCATCCTTACTTATCCCCTCACGGGCGGTAACCAGGTTTTCCCTGGTCATAAGCTCCGCCACCGGTTGATTGGGATTGCCTGCGAATCTCACATCACGATTGGTAAGAATCCCCACCAGCTTTTGCGTACCACTTTCTATAACAGGAACACCTGATATACCGGAAGTGCGCATTATACGCAGTGCTTCCTCCAGCCTTGCCTCGGGGAAAATGGTAAGGGGGTTCACCACCATGCCGGATTCAAACTTTTTAACCTTACGCACCTCCATTGCCTGCTCAGTGATGCTAAGGTTTTTGTGAATACAGCCAATACCACCATTCTGCGCCATAGCAATGGCGAGTGCGCTTTCAGTCACTGTATCCATAGCGGAGGATATTAAAGGGGTATTAAGTATAATTGCCCTGGTCAGGCGGGTTTTTGTATCTGCATCAATCGGGTGAATGCTGGAAGCGTTCGGCACTAGCAGACAGTCATCAAAAGTATAAGCTTCCCGAAGTTGCATTTCATCCCCTAATAAAATGCACTTCTACATAGCTAAAAAACAGCCCGTGTCACGGAGTAATTTTGCGGAAAGCCCCTACCAGGATAGCACAGTATTTTGCTGGGATTTGCCGATGCGAAGCTGCTTGGTAATTTTCTTATCACCGTCCCTGGCAATCAGTGTATATGCCCCTTTGGGCAGGTTGGCGTAAAAAATAGGGCCAATTTCAGCACTCAACAGAACCGCACCCTTGTTGTCATAGAGCACAATATTAGTGTCACCCTGGAAATCACCGACTTTACTGGCGCTTAGAACCCTTAAGTTATACTTTGCGCGTTGGCTTTCCAGATATTCCCGCTCCTCAGAGCCTACACCACCAGTTATATAGGCAATGGCACCCTCCCGCTGCTCCTGCGGCATTTCCAGGTTATAGCTCTCTGACACAAGTGCGCTTTTTTGAGATTCTACGGAAGCGTCATCATCTTCATGCCACTCACTGCAAGCATAAGCATCTATCGGCATAACTGTTGCTATACAAACGCACGACAACAAACCAAGCTTTCTGAAAACACCCAACATATACCCCCTATGCATAATTTTATCTTTAGACCCGTACAGTCATTATAATAATAGTCGCAGCGTATCAATAATTGAAATTCAGGCAGTTGATTATCTAACGCCTAAGGAAGCATAGACAGTATTACATCAATAGTCCGTGCTGAATACAGGATAGCTGAGTAAAATTATAATACTCGTCAGTATTATATTGACTCAAACTCGGCGTCGTCATGCTCCTCATCAATGCTCGGCAGCCCCTCACCCTTCTTCGGCGACTTGGCCTTTGCGCGTACAAGTTTGCCTTTTTCCTCATCCCAGGTGTAGGTATAAACAACAGTTTTCGTGCCGGTGGTGACTATATCCCCATTAGCCAGTTGCAGCACATCAAAGCCCTTTTGCAACGCCTCCCCAATCAATGAAGCCGATTGCCTGAGATACCTGGCATCCGACATTACGCGAAGCTCCTGATCATCACTCGCCCCATTCTGCGATGATTGCGGGATATTAATATACTGCATCCTGGACGCAATATTAACCTTCTTACCATCAGTTGACCTTCTAGCCATATTATTAACCCCAAACCTATAAATAGTTAACGCCAATGCTGGCGATTCAATATTTTCTTAAACAAATAGACTACAACTATTGTTATAATCAATAGATTGGCTAATACAAATGGATTTTTCCATTACGTGAATATGTATTCACAGCGAATTCACTAAAGGTTAATTTTTGTCTTTTTCAGTACTCATAACATCTTATTTCTCAAGCATTTTTGAATTACGTTAACATCTCCCAAAAAATAGCCGTCATTAAAAATTCATGCCACTGGCCAGTCGACAGAACCCAGAACAGATTGGCGAAGTTGTCTTTTTGCAACAATCCCATATTTATTGTGTATAATTATAATTTTGATGCCTGATTGATGATTTTTTTAGTGCAAAAACACATTTATCAGCTGTAGAAAGACTTTGTTTTTAAACTTAAAATCCAATTGGAGACTAAAATCTATGAAAAAGCTTACCGTACTGGCCGCTGTAGCAGCTATGTTCGCATTTTCCACCGCAACCAATGCATCTGAGAATGCCAACATGGGCAAAGAAGAGAAAATGGAAAAGATGATGGACTGCAAAACTCTGGCTGAAGGCTCCAAAGAGCGCGCTGATTGCGAAGCTAAAGCATCAGAAGCTGATAAGAAGCATGATGCTAAAGCAGAGAAAATGGAAAAGAAAAGCCACTAATTCAATTAGTAGCTTTACTGAATTAAAAGCGCCGTATATCGGCGCTTTTTTTTATCCCCTACCTTAAGACATATACCCATCGCACTTCAAGAGTGCGATAGGTATATCTTTTTTGTTTTGCGCATGGCCGCCAACCCAACCCCATGCGCATTATATACTGCGCGCAACTCATAGGATAATATCCACACATCGGATACGCGAGCAGTATATCATGATTAAATTCTTGAACACATATATTTGAATGATAGCTTTGGTCAAAGTGTGGAGAAGCTCCTGTTATGGCCGATAAGAAAAAACTGATAAAAATATCCATTATACTACTGGTATTTATTGGGCTAATTATCGGTGCTTTAGCTGGTGTGCGGTATTATCTGACCAGCAAAGCAATAGAGGAAATAGGAAAAGCGGTAAAAAACAATCTTGGTGGCCATCTCACGCGCTTTGGCGGTGGAATTAATTATGGGGACATAAAATCCGCTGATCTCTTGGGCAAAAAGTATGAGATTACAGGCATCAGCGTCAATCTGCCACAGGGAAGCATCTTAAATGTCGGAACGGCAACTGTTACAGCCGCATCATACACTGAGCGGGATTATAAACTAAGCATACCAGGCTCGCTTTCTCTGATGATTCCCCCTCCCCCGGCATTAACGCCGCCTGCTGGAGCAGCAACGCCGCCACCAATGCCACAGAATCTTGAAATATCTTTTGGCCAGCCGTTTGATTTAAATACAAAAACCGATGATAGCAGTTCCAGAACAACCATGACGTTCCCTGGAATGGTTGGAATAAAAGCGGCTGGTGCTGAAGTGCTGAAACTGGTATTCGGCGCAGGTTCCACCATTTCATACACATCACGCGGTGAACAGATAACCGCAGATGCCAACGCTAATAATCTGATTATCGAGTACCCGGCGGTAGGGATGGGAGTCAAAATAGCATCCGTTACCAGTGCTGGCGAGCAAAGCAATGATCCGGCAAAACCAGGTGTGATAATTTCAAAAAATAATGCAAAGATTGATGGTATATCGCTAATTCTGCCACCGGCAGCGCCTATCCCCCAGAAAAAGGAGTTGGAAGCATTTCTGCAATCCAAACCTATGGCTCTGGAGTTTACAGGTTCTACTAATATTAATGTCAGCGACCCTGGGAGGCCACTACCTGAGCATTTTGAATTTGCGCCCTTTAAAGCATCATTGGGGCAATACTTCATTTCCTCCACCGGCAAGGTGGATATGGATGTGAAGGATGCTGCTAATCCGAAAATCTCCGGGAATATAGAACTGCTTCTGAACAATTACCTGCCACTGGTAGGCGAATTACAGACCGCCGGACTGATCCAGCAGGAAAGCGCGACTCAGGCCACCTCCTTCATTACCACACTGCAATCCACCTGCCCGAAGGATAAGGATGGCAATCACATAGTCAGCATAGCTTTGAAGGACAACACCGCGACTATTAATGGCCTTCAGCCTGATGCATTCTTTGCGAAACTCAGCGGCGGCCACCAGAGTGGGGAGAATACCCCACCAGTAGCTGCTCCGCAAGCACACGAATCTGAGCAGCCCCAGACATCCAGCCCTGCACCAGTTCAGCAACCACCATCTGCTGCTGGGCAGCCAGCACCTGCGGCCACCCCCTCCCCCTTCGTGCAACCATCCCAGTAACCTATACCCCTATCGTCTGAAGAGTGTGGTTGAATGATGTCATTTCAGGGGTATGTTTTTTATATATTAAGGGGCTGCCGCCCCCGCGCTTTGCGCTTCCCCCGCCGCGCCGGCGCGCTCCCTTACGGTCGCAAGAGAATTCCATTCTTGAAACGCGAGCAGTATAGCTTGTTAACCACCTAATAAGGTTTATATAAATCTGTATGGATACAGAGCGCAGCACATTTACCGAACTACTAGGCAGAGTAAAATTCCCGCATGATCTTAAATGCCTATCCGTGGAGGAACTGAAAATACTTTGTGATGAACTGCGCCGGGAAACCATAGAAGCCGTATCAGTGACAGGCGGGCATTTAGGTGCAGGGCTTGGAGTGACGGAACTGACTGTCGCGCTGCACTATGTATTTAATACACCTGACGATAAACTGATCTGGGATGTCGGCCATCAGGCCTACCCGCACAAAATTATCACCGGCAGACGCGATAAAATCCGCACTATCCGCCAGCCCGGCGGCCTTTCCGGCTTCACCTGCCGTAGTGAGAGCGAATATGACCCCTTCGGAGCCGGGCACAGCTCCACATCCATCTCAGCGGCGCTTGGCATGGCACAAGCGCGGGATATAAAAGGCGGGGATTTTGAAGTTATCGCGGTAATCGGGGATGGTGCGCTCAGTGCAGGCATGGCTTACGAGGCACTAAATAATGCGGGGCATCTCGGCACACGCCTGATTATAATACTGAATGATAATGACATGTCCATTGCCCCGCCAACCGGAGCCATGAGCGCGTATCTATCCCGGCTGATCTCCTCCCACAGTTACCGCAGCCTGCGCCATATAGCAAAAACCATAGCGGGAAAATTCCCGGAACCGCTGGCCAGAGCCGCACGCAAGGCTGAACGCTACGCCCGTGGCATGGCGGTTGGCGGAACTTTTTTTGAGGAAATGGGAATCTACTATGTAGGCCCGGTGGATGGGCATAATCTGGATCATCTTCTGCCGGTACTGAAAAACATAAAAAATGAGCGTAACAGTGGCCCGGTACTGCTGCATGTTGTTACGAAAAAAGGCAAAGGGTATGAGCCTGCGGAAACGTCGGACGATAAATATCACGGAGTCAGCCGTTTCTGCGTCAGCACCGGGCAGCAGTATAAGGAAGCACAGCAAGCGCCAACTTATACAAAAATATTCTCTCAAGCCTTGATAAGTGAAGCAGAGCGGGATGATAAAATAGTTGCGATAACAGCAGCAATGCCTGGTGGAACTGGCCTGGATGCCTTTGCAGAGAAATTTCCCAATCGTTATTTCGATGTAGGAATAGCGGAACAACATGCCGTGACTTTCGCCGCAGGCCTTGCCTGCGAGGGGCTTAAACCCTTTGTAGCCATCTATTCCACATTTCTGCAAAGGGCATATGACCAGGTAGTACACGATGTAGCCCTGCAGAAACTGCCGGTTCGCTTCTGCCTGGATCGCGCCGGGCTGGTAGGAGCAGACGGCGCAACCCACGCCGGTTCTTTTGACATTACATACCTTGCTACCCTGCCTGACTTCATACTTATGGCCCCCTCTGACGAAGCGGAACTTGTGCGCATGATAGCCACCATGCGCCTGGTTGATGACTGCCCATCAGCTATACGTTACCCCAGAGGCGAAGGAACTGGAGCCGCATTACCGCAACATGCAGAACCACTGGAGATAGGCAAAGGCCGCATAATCAGAGAAGGGTCAGATATTGCCATACTAAGCTATGGCACGCGCCTGGATGAGGCAATAAAAGCCGCACAGATGCTGGAAGCCAAACAGATTCACGCTACAGTGGCAGATGCCAGATTCGCCAAACCTCTTGATGAAGATTTAATATCCAGACTGGCAAAAAATCACACGGTGCTGATAACCATTGAAGAAGGTGCAGTGGGGGGATTCGGCAGCCATGTAGGCGATTACCTGCACAAGCATGGCCTTCTTGATAATGCGTTCAAGTTCCGCTCGCTTTGCCTGCCGGATCAGTTCATAGCGCAAGGCTCGCCCAGCGCACAGTATGCCGAAGCAGGGCTTGACCATATTCATATACTTAATCTGGTGCTGCATTTAAACTCGACACTTGGAATTAAACAGGCATCCTGACGGTGTCTTTATAAGATTGCTAATGTGCAATTTTGCCGTTCCTTTATAGATTTTTTATATCCACCTTTAAATTCGAGGCAGGTTTTTAATAAAACATCTGCCATTGGTTTCTACAATAATAGAGAGGTGACTATGCATGAGAAACGCAATACCGTTCTGATAGTGGATGACGAGGAAGAAATCAGGAAAATGCTGAATATCTTTCTGGATACCTCTGATTTCAAGGTTGTTGAGAGTGAGAATGGCAAGCAGGCAATCCGCATGGCAGCATCAATCAAACCGGACTTAATTCTGCTTGATCTTGGCCTGCCGGATATGGATGGAAAAGAAATTATAAAAAGCATCCGTGAATGGTCGCAGATACCTATAGTGGTGCTTACTGCCCGCTCTGAGGATACCGAAGTAGCGGCCGCCCTTAACATTGGAGCAGATGACTACATCACCAAGCCTTTTTCCGCAGAAGTTTTGCTTGCCAGAATTAACTCCAATCTGCGCAAGAAAGCAGTGCGTGAAGTGGGCGAGCCGGATATTACCAACGGTTCAATCCGCATGAATCTGGTGCGCCATGAAGTGTATATTGACGATGAACGTATCGCTTTCACGCCTAAGGAATACGATTTGCTGCGTTATTTCCTGCTTAACCGTGGCCGTATGTTGACTCATAAACAGATTCTGAAGGAGATCTGGGGGCCTGCGCATGTTGATGATATGCAGTACCTGCGCGTTTATATCGGGCAACTGCGCGATAAACTGGAAACCAAACCAGGCTTGGGCAGGCTGATAGTATCAGAAGCAGGCATCGGCTACCGTATGGATATAGCGGAAGATCAGAAACAAACCGCCGCCTGAGAGGCTGTAGTAATTTATCGTTTTTAGTAACTGCCCAGGTGTTGGCACGAACTCTCGGTTTCCCCCACCGCCTGCGGGGGGGGCTAGGGTGGGTAACCTTTCTTCTTTCCATAGTACCAACCCATTCCCCCCCCTTAATCCCCCTATGCTCGCGGTGGGGGAGACAAGCAACGTACATCTAGGCAAGCAGACCTGGGAAGTTACCGTTTTTAGGCATAAAGGGAATTAGTGGGGTCTGTTATCCTGTTGTAAGCGTGGTATAGCGGTGCTTTGAGGTAGATAAAAGTCAT
>CAYTOJ010000035.1:0-16417 GCA_964439415.1 uncultured Rickettsiales bacterium | reverse complement strand
GCTTGGCACTATGATAGTTGCACTGGGCGGTATTCTGATTGCGGTTAAGTATTTTGGGTAGAGTTCTACACTGTACTCCATTGATAAGAAAACCTCCAGTTATACCGCTCGCATATTCAAGAGTGCGGATTCTTTGCGGTTAATTTGCGAGCGGTATATAAGCGCATGGGGCTGGATTGGCGGCCATGCGCAAAATATAAAAGATATACCTATAGCACTCTTGAAGTGCGATAGGTATAGTTAATATTGTCTTGATTTTTGTTATACTTTCGTTTACATGCGGCGCATAAAACGGATTTTGATATGGCGTTACTAAAGGAAGTTATGAGTTCAGGTGAAGAAGGCAAGGTGCGTGCTGCAAGCCGCAGCAATGTCAGCCGCAAGGTAAAGAAGATTCTGGAATGGTATGAAAGTGACTCTCCAGGAACTAAAGCGAAGCTTGCCGATATTTTAATGCAGGGACGTTTGGGGGGAACCGGCAAACTGGTTATCCTGCCGGTGGATCAAGGTTTTGAGCATGGCCCGGCGCGCAGTTTCGCTGACAATGCGGATGCTTATGATCCCCACTATCACTTCCGCCTGGCGATTGATGCTGGCCTTAGTGCCTACGCCGCACCACTTGGGATGCTGGAAGCCGGGGCTGATACTTTCGCCGGGGAAATTCCACTCATTCTTAAAGTCAACAGCGCAAACTCCCTGTTGCCCAAGGCAAAATCTGGCGACCAGGCAGTAACTGGCACGGTGAAGGATGCCCTGCGCCTTGGTTGCTCTGCTATCGGGCTTACTATTTACCCCGGCTCCGAGAGTTCTTTAAGCATGTTTGAAGAAGCCAGGGAAATGATAGCTGAAGCAAAATCTTACGGGCTTGCCGCTGTGGTCTGGTCCTACGCCAGAGGGCCGGAAATCAGTAAGGATGGTGAAACAGGGATTGATGTAATCGCCTATGCCGCGCATATGGCAACGCTACTGGGCGCGCATATAATTAAGGTGAAACCGCCAACAGCGCACCTTGAGCAGGCTGAAGCAAAAAAGGTTTATGAGAAGAACCGTATTGATATTTCCACACTGCCAGCGCGGATTAATCATGTAGTGCAATCCTGCTTTAATGGCCGCAGGGTTGTTATATTCTCCGGTGGCAACGCTAAAGGGCTTAATGATGTTTACCGCGAAATCAGGGAGATTAACCAGGGCGGCGGTTTTGGTTCAATCATTGGCCGCAACACGTTCCAGCGCCCACGTACTGAGGCACTTGATATGCTTGATGAAATTGTAAAGATATATAAGGGCAAGGAAGGTTAAACTTTCTTTGCCTCCTCTTTCTCATCTAATATTACGGGGGGAATGTCAGTATCGCTTTTGCCGGAGCGTAGACGCATCCGCGCTATTCTGGCGATTTCCTCGTACTTGCCTTTCAGAGCCTTTACTTCATCCTCACTCATTTTTTCTAAATCAAGCAATATGGTGTGAGCGCCATCCAGAGCGCGGATCAACTCATCCAGTTTTAGTTGCATGGCTTTGCTATCGCGGTTCTGAGCGTTTTGAATCAGAAACACCATGAGGAAAGTAACAATAGAGGTGATGGTATTTACCACCAGTTGCCAGGTGTCGGAGTAGCCGAACAAAGACCCGCAAACCAGCCAGGCCACTATAATCAGGAATGCCGATAAAAATACATAGGCATTCCCGGAAAGCTCAGCAGCGCGCTGCGCAAAACATATAAACCAGTTGCGCTTTTTGGAAGTCAGCATCCTGAAATTGCTATACTTAAGGGTTTTTATACTCACTTTTCAGTTTTTTAATATGCTCAAGGTGCGATTGCATAATGGGCAGGGTGTCAGCCGCGAAGCTACGCAAATCCTCATTATCGCCTTTTTTGGAGTATTTATCAAAAAGCTTCACAGCTTCCTTATGCGCATCTTCCTGAATTTTTATGTATTCCTTGTCGAATTTATCTGCATCCGCATTGGATAGTTTATCCATCATCTTCTGATGTTTTGAATCCAGAGCCGTGGCTGGCATAAGATTGATATTAGCGGTGCTGATAGTTTCTTTTAATTCGTCAGATGCCTTTGTATGATCGTCAATCATGCGCTGAGCGAATGTTCTAACATCCTGCCGGTTTGATTTATCCAGCGCCAGCTTGCTGGAATCAATTTCAAACTTTCCGGCTATGGAAGCCTTCTTAACAAAATCCTCGCTGGTAGCGCCTTTTGCATAAGCAGCATTTGCTGCCAGAAAACCAAGGCTTAACACGCCCACAGTTAATAAAAGTCTGGCTTTATTCATAACATCCCCGTTGTTTGTGAGGGACTTATAAACGCTGGGCAATAAAATTTCGATTGAGGCTGAGTTGTGGCGTATAAATTTTCAGTTACGGCAAAGCTCTACCGATGGAATACCAGAAAAAATTACTGCTCTCTGGAAATATAACTGTTTGCAGCAGACTTGCGCAGATAGCTGGGCCGAAGGGGAATATCGGGCTTTTAGTCACGCTTTGCCAGATAAGCCCTGATATAACCCCGTAAAATCCGGCGAAGAAAATAAAGGCAGGGAATGCATTCACGCCTATCCATATGCCGCATATGGCAAGCAGCTTGACATCGCCATAACCCAGTGCATCCATCCTGCGGAATTTAAGGTAAATGAATTTCAGGCCAAGGCTCAGCGCTAGGCCGATTAACGCCCCGTATGCCGCATCAGCAAAATCAGGTGCATGGCTTGCAAAACGCCAGCCAATTCCTGCGACAAGCAGCGCTATCTGCATTGAATCGGGGATTATATAATGCTCAAAATCAACCGCCATGATAATGGCTATGCAAAGCACCGTGAACATCAGGATAAACATCTGCGCTGATATGCCGTATTTTAGGTATATCAGCGGGAATGCCGCCGCCAGTGCCACCTCCAGCAACAGGTAACGCACGCCAATTTTATAGCCACACTTGCGGCATTTACCTTTCAGGAAAACCCATGAAATTATGGGAAATAAATCACGCACCGTCAGCTTATAACCGCACCTGCGGCAGTGCGAACTTTTTATAACAAGATCCTCCCCCCCCGGCAGGCGCGATGCTGCCATGTTGGCAAAGCTGCCGAAGCACCCGCCAAGCAGAATGAATAATAGAAAATAAACCACAGCCTCGCTTGAAAAAATCATACCATTTGCTTATTTGTATATAGTTACAACTAAGCTGGTCGGGTTAATAATGAATTGCGGAGGTGATAAATAGATGCGTAATAACTTTGGCTTTAAAGGCAACACCCGTAGACTGGCGTATGCCATGCTGATGGCTGGCGTGTTTGCTTCAGGTGCTATGCATCCAACCGCAATGGCGCAGCACATGCCGGAGAGTTTCGCATCTGTAATCGAGCCGCTTACCCCGGCGGTGGTGAATATATCCAGCACGCGCAAGGTAAAAGGCGGCAATATCGGGCCGGAATTTTTCTTCCCCGAACTGCCACCTGATTCACCATTTAATGAATTCAAGGACTTTTTTGACCGCTTTAACCGGATGCAGCGCGGCGGCGGTGACATGCCTGAGCGCAAGATGTTTTCCTTAGGTTCCGGCTTTGTAATAGACCCGGAAGGCTATATTGTTACCAATAACCATGTGATAGCCGATGCTGATGAAGTAGTGGTGAAATTTCCGGATAATAAACAATATACAGCAAAAGTAATCGGCAAGGATAAATCAACTGATCTGGCACTGCTGAAAATTGAAGCGGGTGGAAAGCTTCCCTATGTGAAATTCGGTGATTCCGACAAAATGAAAGTGGGGGACTGGATTTTGGCAATCGGCAATCCCTTCGGCCTTGGTGGCACGGTAACTGCTGGCATAATCTCAGCGCGTGGGCGGGATATTTACGCGGGTCCTTTTGATGATTTCCTGCAAATTGATGCGGCTATAAATCGTGGCAATTCAGGGGGGCCGCTTTTCAATACCCAAGGCGAAGTGATTGGCATCAATACAGCTATTTTCTCCCCCAATGGTGCTAATATCGGCATAGGTTTTGCTGTGCCACAGGCTCTGGCGCAGCCAGTGATTGAGCAACTAAAGCAATACGGCAAAGCCAAACGGGGCTGGCTGGGGGTTAAAATTCAAACCGTAACCCCTGAAATTGCGGAAAGCTTAGGGATGCAGGAATCCATGGGTGCGATGGTGGTATCCGTGGCGGAAGGCAGCCCGGCCAACAAAGCCGGAATACTGCCGGGTGATGTTATCCTGAAATTCAACGGCAAACCAGTTTCCGATATGCGCCGCCTGCCCAGGATTGTGGCGGAAACTGACTCGGGGAAAAAAGTTGAAGTGCAGGTTATGCGCGGCAGCCAGACTAAAACTTTGCATCTGGTTACCGGATCACTTAAAGAAGATGAAGAAAAAGCTGACCTTAAGGAGGGTTCCGGCAAGCAGGATAAGGACTTTGCCCATAAAACCAGCAAGGCTATGGGGCTTACCATAAGCAGCATTAATAACGCGATCCGCAGGGAACTGAATCTGGATGAAGTCATAAGCGGCGTGATAGTGCTGGATATAGCCGCTGAAAGCGCAGCGCTGGAGCGCGGCCTGCAACCTTATGATATTATCACCCGCGTAGGGGATGAGGATGTTAAAACAGCTGAGGACTTCGTGCGCCGCGTAGCCGAGGCTAAAAAATCAGGCCGTAAAAATGTCCTCATACGCTTATTACGCAAAAACGAAACCGCCTTCATAACCCTGCCGGTGGAATAACTGGTAAAACATAAAAGGTAACTACCCAGGTCTGCCGGTCTGGGGAGTTATAAATGGGCGATACGAACAAGATGCAGATGTTTACCTCCTGAATATGTGTTGTAGCGCATCGTCTATAGTAGGGTAGTCATAGATAAATCCGCTACTCAGTGCTTTTTGTGGAATTACTTTCTGCCCCGCCAGTAGAAGTGTCTGTCCCATTTTTCCAAATAGCAATTTTACTTGGAATGCAGGAAGCGGGAGTATTGCTGGCCTTCTCATAGCTTTACCCAAAGCACAGCTGAACGCTTTGTTTATTACAGGTTCCGGCGCAGTAGCGTTAACAGCACCATGCACGCTCTCATTGTTTATCAGGTGGATAATAAGGCGGATAAGATCATCCCGATGAATCCAGGAGAACCATTGCTTGCCGCTGCCCATTGCCCCGCCTAAACCAAATTCAAAAGGAAAAAGCATTTGCGCTAAGGCTCCACCATCCGTTTCCAAAACAATTCCTGTCCGCAACAAGCATGTTCGTACACCTAAGCCTTCGGCTTCTTTCGCTATTGCTTCCCATTGTTCACAAATCTCTCTTGGGAATGCGCCGACTATATCATGTGATGCAGGAGTATCCTCGGTAAATGCTTTCGCCTCATCCGTACCATATATTCCAATTGCCGATCCGCTAATAAACACCGATGGCTTATGGTTTACTCGCTTCATAAATGCGATTAATTCTTCAGTCGTCTTAATTCTGCTATCCAGCATTTGAGCTTGAGATTTAGCCGACCACCGCTGACTTATGGGTTCGCCCGCCAGATTTATTACGGCATCAAAGACATCGTGTTGATTCAGTGCATTCAAAGATTCGACCAAGGTTATACGACCATGAAACAAGCTGGAGGCTTTTTCCATATTGCGTGTAACGATGGTGATGTAATGCCCTTGGTCAATTAACGCCTGACAGAGCGGTTTGCCGATAAAACCCGTACCACCAGTCACCAAAATGCGCTGGTGCGGTTTAGTGAGCATTTCAATGTGAAGTGGTGATTTTTTACTTTTTTTAGACCACGACAAGCCACGCAACAAATCACGCCAACCCCATATGAAAACGCCTGTGGCGTAAAGCGTCATGATCCATGACAGAATACCAGAATTCAGTGCTGTAAAGCTGGTGGGTTGCTGCGACCACTGCCATAGGATGGGAGCTAGAAGCGCAAGGATAATGCCGTAATTCAGTGCCAGTATGGTATGAGTAACACGTTCTGTCGCAGGTAGTTTACGGGTCTGGTCTTCCTCCACGAAATCCATCAGCGTAATAATAACTTCTACCACCAGCATGGCAGCAAAAACCCAAGCAAATATACCATTCCACGCCACCCACGCCAGAGACAGAAATATAATGCTGTAAAAGAAATTCCGTACACCATGCAGCTTTAGTTCTCTAGCCGCTGTCTGCCGCCACGGTAGCCGCTGCGTAAGCTCATGGTGATAAATAGTATCGAATGCGCCCAGCAAGCCCTGTACGGCGAAAATAATGAGTAGTGTTTCCATCTCATTCCTCCGTGAATATGCCGGTTTGATAAAAGGTACGCCCCAGATATTTATGCGTCATGGAAATGGTGAAACGGAAGTTTCCGCCTCGCAGATCCTCATGAATGACATGCGTTTTGCCAGGTGTGAGTATATGCGGCAGGGGGATGCATAGTTTTCCAAGCTGCCAGAAATAACGTGTGCTGCGGAAATGCAGGTTTTCATCCTCAGCCGTTACATCCAGTACCATACCGAAGCCAGCACCTACGCATTCTGTCATGCGGCCTTTGCTATCTGTACGTTTTACAGATGTCACAGTATAGGGGGCGCGGCCTGCATAATAATAGGTGCGCCGCCAATATACGCCAGCCAACCCTGTTTTGCGGTAGAGCAGAACATCCATGCTGACATTTTCGCCTTCATAGGGAGTCAGAGGATTAGCAATAAGGCGCGTGAGGTGGGCAAAGATTTTACCTAAAAAAGAACATTCAACCGTTTCCATTTTTCCGCGATAAAACACATGCTCACGTACAGTAGGCTCGGTAGCAAAACGCTGCTGTACATTAGGATGTAGTTTTGCCCAGTCATCGCCTAACAGCTTTTTGATAGAGCTCTCTTTACGCTCCGCATCTTCTTCGCTTATTTTCGGAATCTTCCGCAGCCATAGCAGACCAAGGCGTGCAGTGCGTAGAATCGGGTAGAGCAACCGGCTGCGCGTTTTTGAACGAAAGATGCGATAGATTTGGCGACCCATCCATGTGCTGCGATCTGCACGCATTGCCATGAAATGCATGGCATCTCCAGCTTCGTAAAAATCATCGCCGCTTTTGATAACAACGCTTCTGTCTAGATCAAACCCTCTGGCAATTGCTTCCGCTTTGATCGCACTAACTTTACGCATGTCAACGATGTTCAGTTGACCATGTGCTTCATCTAATTTGTAATTCCTTACACCGAATTGGCATAATGGGCATTTACCATCGTACAAGGCATCAATTTGAGGAGCTGGTTTATGTTGTATTGCCTGCATAATCATCCCCAATTGACTTTTAGCCGTATTGTTATTATACTTAACTAATAAGCTAATTATATACACTCCCTGGTAATTAGTCAATAGGCTAAATGAAGGTAAAAAAATTATGGCAACGGCCAAAATATTTCAGGCATTGGCTTCCGATCCAAGGCTTAGGATTCTTGCCTATCTGTCAAAATCATCCATGACGGCGGGTGAGATAGCTGAACGGTTTGATATGACCAAACCATCTTTATCTAAGCATTTAAGTATCCTGGAAGATGCCGGGTTGATAAAGGGAGAGAAAAAAGGTCAATATATCCATTACAGCATTGTACAGGAGCATATCGTCAATACGCTGGACGGTTATTTACAAGAAGTTTGCCCTATACGCCGTCCACTCCGAAAAGAAAGTGCGCGAAAAGCGAAAGAGAGCAGCTGAATATCCTTCAGACAAACTCACCTACCTCTCCTGAATAGCGATGACATCCGGCGCAGTTGCCCCGTTTGATTTGTTGCTGCTGAAACCAAAATCATTGTTTCTCACCTGCCAGCAACTATTCAGCTATATCTATCGCACCCTTGAAGTGCGATGGTATATAACAACTAAGAAATCTTGTAACTCCCCAGGTTTGCTGGCCTGGATGTACGTTGCTTGTCTCCCCCACCGCGAGCATAGGGGGATTAAGGGGGGGGGGATGTGTTGGTCTGCTTTGGTAAGAAAGCCCCCCCCTAGCCCCCTTTGTGCCCGGTGGGGGAAGCTGATAGGCAGCACCGATACCTGGGGAGTTACGAAATCTTTGTTCTAACGGATTCCCTTTGCGCTATTTATATCTGAAGCATCGGTAGTACTGGCGAGGCAATAGAAACCTGAGAACGAATTCCATCGTATATCATTATAACATGACGTAAGAACGTTCTTCCGATTAGAACGTCGTGTTGTTGGCCGCCATCTTTCAAGTCTACGCCAATGAATCTGCCGAAGTTTAGTAAATCAAGATCGGGAGACGTTATTATTCCCATATAAATCGGCTGATTGGTTGCTCCATTTGCCCCTGCTACGGAAACCTCGTCTACCTTCGGCAGTCCTAGTTCCTCAGCAAGGTTCTTGTCTATACAGCTATCAATAGCCCCGGTATCTATCAAGGCATGTACAGTCTTTGTTCTGGCGACCTTATCCTGGATAAGGATTTCTTTGGGTACATATTCAGACACTGAAACACTTATAGTCGGCCCCCACTGAATCAATGAATGAGAGTCTGGCAAACCATCTCCTGGTTAAAAAGCCTGCTTCAATCAGCGGCATGAATTACCCGATACTGGATTGATGCAGGCAATGGAATTGTGGTTGGCGCTCCGACCTGTCTGATTAAAAAAGTGTCTTTAGGCAGACGTAATTTCGCCGCCTCAGAACCAGCGTTATGAAAAGTATCAAAAGCCCCAATAAAGTTCCCTTGGTGAAAAAGAACAAATTTTCCCATATGGTGGCTTATTAGCTCATCATTCATTGCTTTAAAAGCCTCAATTTCAGAATGCAAAGACATAGTCTCTTTCCATGTATAACCCCTATCGTCTAAAGAGTGTGGTTGAATTATGTCATTTCAGGGGTATGTTTTTTTATACTAAGTGGCTTCCGCCCCCGCGCCCTGCGCTTCCCCCGCCGCGCCAACGCGCTCCCTTCGGTCGCAAGAAAATTTCACTCTTGAAACGCGAGGAGTAGACTTCTTTCGCAACTCGCTGCGGTGAGCAAAGTGCGCGAAGCGAGCATCGCAGAAACGCAAGTGTACAAAGAAGTACATGCGGATTCGAGAAGCACAGCGACAAGCAAATTTGCCAGCGCAGTAGAGTTCCGAAAGAAGTCTAGTATACTAACCACAAATCATTATGCACAACTATTATAAAAAATTAATTACAATCCGGCAGACTTCTTGTTGCACATTTCCCCATACTGCGTTGACAATATAAACCATTGAGACATGGTGTCCAGCCGCAACGTCAGGAGTCTCCGGCAATTTTTTAATTGCACAATTTTACTGATACGGGGCGGAAATAGTCCTGACGTATTAATCTCACCAGCCAATCGGTTGATACTTCACCTTGTTATAGTTCTTGCGGGGGTTGTAGATTTTTGCGCCCAGATCCAGCCGATTAGCAGTTAGCTGCCCCATGTTGGCAAGCAATGTGTAATAGGCCACTCTTGCATCACGCTCCGACCGCACCAGGTTAACTTTGGTCAGGAACAGTTCCTGCTGTGTATCCAGTACTTCCAGAGTGGTGCGGGTTCCAAGATCAGCCTCCATCTGTGTGCCTTCCACCGCCAGTTCAGTCGCCTTTACCGCCTGCTTGTTTGATTCTATTGCTGATCTGGCCGCTCTCAGACGCTCCCACGCTTCTATTACTGCACCTGTTGCTTCATCCCTGCTGGCAGTTACATCGTATTTTCGGCTCTCCGCAATACCCCTGGCGGCTCTGAGGCGGGAATAATTAATGCCGCCGTTCTGATATATCGGAACGTTTAAAACTACGCCTACGCGCTTTTCATCCTCAGCGCCACGAATAAACGGGCTGACATTATCATTGGTGCTTTTGGAAGCCACCAAACGCACACTTGGCAGTAAATCACCCGCTGCTGCGTAGACATCACTTTTAGCACTCTTCTGCTGATAAACCGCCGAGCGTATATTGGGGTTATAGCCCATGGCTGTTTTCAGCGCCATGTCTACATCCTCCGGCTCTGTACCAAGTAATGGCACATCCTGCTCAAGGCCTTCCGGTTTTAAGCCAGTAATCCTGACAAATGAGGCTTTAGATGCAGCCAGGTCAGCTTCAGCCTGCGCTAAAGTAGCAACTGATGATGACAGACGCGATTCTGATTGTGCAACGTCAGTTTTTGTAAGCTCACCAACTTTAAAGCGTTCCGTGCTCATATCCATACGCTTGCGCAAGACTTCGCGGTTGGATTTACTGAGCTCCACTACTGCCGTATCCCGCAGCACATTATTATAAGCAATTATTGCATTAAGCAGGGTCTGCTGCTCAGAATTAAGAAGACCTTCCCGCGCCGCCATAACCTGGCTGCGTGCGGAATTGAGGCGCTGCCAGGTGGAGCCGCCGTTGAATATCGGCTCAGTTATGCTTAGTGTACGCACAGTACCATACTGAGCATTCTGCCTGGTGTTGAGATCGTTCTTTATTCTGTACCTGGCTTCACTGAAGGATGCATCCGGCAGGAATCCTGAGAAAGCCTGATTTACCCGCTCATCTGTTACTTTCAGGTTAGATCGCTCAGCGTTTAGATCAGGATTATTCTCATATGCCGCTTTTAAAGCTTCCCTGAAGGAAAGTGCCGATGCAGGCGCTGATACAGCAGTTGTAACAAGCAAGGCGGCAATCAAACATGCTGTGTTTTGCGTTTTGTTTTTCATTAGTTTAGCCCTAAAACTTGAATGTTTCTATTTTTTCAAAACCCGGCAGCGGCATCAGCGAAGTCTCAAACTCACTACGCATGGACAAACCCTTGGCTGACTGGGTGTATATAACCGCTCTTTTAACTCCGTCAACCTCGGATGCAGCGACAAGCCTGCCACCATCCGCCAGTTGACTGAGCAGGTCATCCGGTATGCTGGCGGCAAACCCGCCAATATAGATCACCTCAAAAGGGGCTTTACCCCAAAAGCCACGGGAATGCCTAGCATTCACGACATCCACATTCGTTATGCCCAAATTCTTAAAATTTTCTTTCGCCTGTTTTGCCATACATGCGTCTTCCTCCAGCATTGTCACTTTCAAACTCAGGTGTGACATTATTGCCGATGAATAACCGGTTGCGCCGCCAATATCCAGCACCCGGTCAAATTTCGTGATTTTAGCAAGCTGAATCAGCCGGGCTACACCCATAGGTTCCGCCAGGTAGCGCCCGGGTTTTATTTCCAGGTCATCATCAATATAAGCCACGCCTTTGTAAGCATCCGGCACGAATATTTCCCTGGGTATAGATGATATGGCAGCCAAAAGGCTCTGATCATTGATCCGGTTCGGCAGTAACTGGCACTTTACCATATTCTCCAAAGCCATCGGATGTACCGCTGGATACATGCTAAAATTCCTCAGTTTTATTTTTGCTGCATATACTTATCGCACTTCAAGAGTGCGATAAGTATATCTTTTATGTTTTGCGCATAGCCACCAATCCAGCCCCATGCGCGTCTATACTGCTCGCAAACTAACTTCAAAAAACACACTCTTGAAACGCGAACAGTATATTGTTTAAATACCATTTTGTCTAAAAGCAAGACTTCTAGGTATACCTATCACCCCCTTATCGCAGCCTTGAAGTGCGATAGGTATATGCCGCAAAAGCTCCCGCATTAAACCAACTCTTCATTTGCAAGTGGTATAAAAATCTTCTGGATTTTAACGGCAAAGTAGTTTTTAAAGGCAATCGTTTCAGGTGGTATAAAGCCCCAATATCAATTAATATGTAGAGGAATTCATGAGCGAAGTAGCTGACAGAGTTAGGAAAATTGTCACCGAACATCTGGGTGTGGAAGAATCCAAGGTTGGGGAGGCCTCCAACTTCGTTGATGATCTGGGAGCCGACAGCCTGGATAAAGTAGAACTGGTTATGGCTTTTGAAGAAGAATTCGGTTGCGAAATCCCCGATGAAGAAGCTGAAAAAATTCAGACCGTTGGGGATGCGGTGAAATATATTGAACAGCACGCGGTAGCTTAAAAGCATTAAACCTTAATGCGACGGGTAGTTATAACAGGTATCGGAGCGGTTACGCCTTTAGGTGGTGATGTAAACACCACCTGGGATGCGTTGACGCATGCAAAATCCGGAATCAAAGCCGTGACGCGCTTTGATATTTCGGATATCGCCTGCAAAATTGGCGGCCAGGTTCCTATCGGTAAAAATCCTGGGGAGTTTGATCCTGATACGGCTCTGCCGCCGAAAGAGCAGAAAAAGATAGATAAATTCATTCTGTTTGCTATCGGTGCGGCTGATGAGGCTATCCGTGATTCCGGCTGGAGACCTGAATCGGAAGAAGATCGGGACATGACCGGTGTTTTAATCGGCTCCGGCATTGGTGGCCTCGCCACAATTGAGGAATATGTAACTATTCTGAATGCTCAAGGAGCAAGGCGCGTATCCCCATTTTTTATTCCGGCAAGCCTTATCAATCTGGCATCCGGCCAGGTTTCTATTAAATATGGTTTCACGGGCCCCAATCATTCCATAGTCACCGCCTGCTCAACTGGTGCGCACGCAATAGGTGACGCCAGCCGCATCATAAAATTAGGTGATGCTGATGTTATGATAGCAGGCGGCGCGGAAAATGCTATCTGCCGTATTGGCTACGCCGGGTTTGCTGCCTGCCGGGCATTATCAACTTCCTTCAACGACACACCGGAAAAGGCTTCGCGCCCGTGGGATAAGGACAGGGACGGTTTTGTCATGGGCGAAGGCGCAGGGGTAGTAGTGCTGGAAGAATTTGAGCACGCAAAAAAGCGCGGTGCGAAAATATATGCCGAGGTTATAGGTTATGGCATGTCAGGCGATGCTTATCACATCACCGCGCCATCCCCGGAAGGGCGCGGCGGTTTCCGCTCCATGAACAACGCCCTGCGCAGCGCCGGTATTAGTCCTGACATGGTTGATTATATAAACGCGCATGGCACATCCACCCCGAAGGGTGACGAGATAGAACTAAATGCTGTGAAACGCGTATTCGGAGATCATGCCTATAAACTTTCCATGTCCTCCACCAAGTCAGCGATTGGACATCTGCTTGGCGCGGCTGGCAGTGTTGAAGCGATATTCTCCATACTGGCTATAAACAATGACATTGTGCCGCCTACGCTTAATCTTGAAAATCCTTCAGAAGGCTGCGATATTGATCTGGTTCCCTTACAAGCAAAAGAGCGCAAGGTTGATATTGCTCTTTCCAATTCCTTCGGATTCGGTGGAACTAATGCCAGCCTTATATTTAGAGCCTGTTTATGACCTTTTGTATACGCCTCTTTTCGTCTATTCTGGCTGCAAATCCGACTATAATTTTTCAAATATACTGCTCGCGAATGAAGAGTGTGAATTTTTTGCAGGCAAGTAGCGAGCAGTATAGTCGCGCATGGGGCTGGATTGGCGGCCATGCGCAAAATATAAAAAATATACCTATCGCACTCTTGAAGCGCGATAGGTATAGTCCCTGCTATTGGTAAAAATTGTACTCGAATTTTCGCTCAAAATATCCTGAAAATAGACGCATACAAAAGGTCATAAACAGGCTCTTCAAAAAGTTTGATCCGTCTCATAAAAACCTTTCTTCTGACTATCCCTGTATTGGCAGTGCTGTTTGCTGCCTATGCTGCATATTATCATTTCTCACCTGGCGTGCTGGCTGAGGAAAAAGCAGTTCTGATTCAGGGTGGTATCAGGAAAATAGCTGTTGAATTAGAGAAGGAAGGCATTATCAGCGATGCTGATATTTTTACGCTAGTCGCCATAACCACAGGCAAAAACAAACAATTCAAGGCGGGAGAATATTTATTCCCAGCCCACATTTCCCCGTCACAGGTTTTCGAGAAATTGATCCGTGGAGATATTCTGCGGCGCAGAATCACTATTCCTGAAGGTTTCAGTACGGCTGAAATACTGGAACTGCTTAATGCAACCCCTTACTTAAGTGGCATGGTTCCACAAGGTATCGTTGAGGGCTCACTACTGCCGGAAACATATGAATATGTGCGCGGAGATTCCCGCGAAAAATTAATCAGCCGCATGAAAAAGGAGATGGATGATTTTCTGGCAAAAACCTGGGCGGAGCGTGCGCCGAGCCTGCCGCTTAAAAACCCATACGAGGCATTGATACTGGCTTCCATTATTGAAAAGGAAACAGGAATTGCCTCCGAGCGGCCTGTAATTGCATCCGTATTTATCAACCGTTTGAGGCTTAATATGCGGTTGGAATCCGACCCTACGGTAACTTATGGCATCACACTTGGGCGCGAAAAGTTGGAGCGGCAATTATTAATTGCTGACCTTAAAACCCCAAACCCATACAACACTTACACCATACCTGCCTTGCCCCCTACCCCAATAACCAACCCCGGCAGGGATGCTATATCAGCAGCGCTTAATCCTGAGCAAACCAGTTATCTGTTTTTTGTGGCCAGTGGTAACGGTGGCCATGTTTTCGCCACTACTTACCAGGAACACCTTAGAAACGTAAGTGCCTACCGAAGCAAAAAACATCAATGAATATAGAAAACCATTGACGTAAAAAAATAAAATCATAGTATTAGATGATAATGAATCTCAATAGCAGCACTTTGGTTAAACTATGTCATTTAAATATTTAATTGTTTTCCTTTTAGGAATAGCGACTCTTACCGCACCAACAACCGAGGCTGATGCTGGCGAGAGTCTTGAGTACAAACTTGAGATTAAAGATCATAAATTTGTCACTCCTGAACTGAAAGTTCCGGCAGGCAAAAAAATCAAACTGACCGTCTATAATCTTGACCCAACGGCTGAGGAATTTGAAAGCCATGATTTGAAGCGCGAGAAAGTTATCGCCCCTAACAGTAAAGCGGTAATGTTGGTGGGGCCTTTGAAACCAGGCACTTACAAATATTTTGGTGAATTCAATCAGGATACCGCCCAGGGCGTAATCATAGCGGAGTAAGGGTTTATCATGCTACCCACAGCCATTGTAGTTTTCCGGGAAATGCTTGAGATTGTACTTATTCTGGGAATCCTTTTTGTAGCCGTGAATGGGCTTAAGAACCGGGGGATATATATTGCCACTGGTCTGGCTCTGGGTATTGTCGGATCATGTATGGTTGCACTTTTTGCTGAAGGTATTTCAAACCTGGCTGATGGCTTAGGGCAGGAATATTTTAATGCGATTATTATGTTCTCTGCGGTGTTATTAATTTCTTCCACTGTCATCTGGATGAAGCGTCACGGAAGGGAAATTACCCGTAAAAGCAAAGAACTGGCTAGTGGTATTAAAGCAGGTGATAAATCACCAGTTCTTTTAAGTCTTGTAATAGCTCTTACTATCCTGCGTGAGGGTTCCGAAATTGTATTATTTGTATACAGCTCAATTATCGCGGGCTCAGCCAGCATATCAGCTTTATTTACCGGCGCGATACTGGGCGCGGTGGCAGGTGCTGCAACTGGTACATTGTTTTATTTTGGCCTGATGAAAATTTCCCAGCGCAAGCTGTTTACCGTTACCGGCTGGATGCTTGTGCTGCTATGCGCGGGGCTATCCGCTCAGGGGGCGAAATACCTTATTGCGGCTGATTTACTGCCCACCTTAACTCCGGAATTATGGGATACCTCATGGCTATTGTCAGATGACAGTATTCTGGGGAAAATTCTCAGCGCGCTGGTTGGGTATACGGCAAGACCATCAGGTATGGAGATGCTCTTTTTCTTCTCTACTCTGTTCGTTACAAGCCTGATGATGATAAACAACAACACGCGGAAACCATCGCCGGTTCTCGCCCACCAGGGATGAGCTATAATCATAGCTTAAAATTTCTCATGATTTCTTTGACTAATTACATCATTGGTTTATAGCCCTGTATTCGCTCAATATACTGCTCTCGTATCAAAAGTACGGATACTTTGCAGTTAATTAGGTGAACAGGCGCAAGAATATAAACAATATGCCAGAAAACACTCTTCGAGTGTTTCAGGTATACGCGGAGGGGTGGCCGAGTGGTTAATGGCAGCAGACTGTAAATCTGCCCGCGAGAGCGTACGTTGGTTCGAATCCGACCCCCTCCACCACGCTTCGCCCCGATGGGTCTACGCGTGGCGCAACCGCCCGGCGAAGTTTCGAGGGAACGAAGACGCGGCAGCCATGCACAGTACCAGCGACTTGGGCGAAGCAGTGTCAGGCGTAGCTGTAGCTTAGCGAAAGCGAAGACTGACTGGAATAACATAATGTAGTACGTCAACTTACCACCCGACAGATTTAAAATTCAAAAAAGCCGTCATATACCTATCGCGCTTCAAGAGTGCGATAGGTATATTTTTTATGTTTTGCGCATGGCCGCTCACCCTACGCTAAAGCAGCTTCGGGCGACAGGCAATCCAGCCCCATGCGCGACTATACTGCTCGCTACTTGCCTGCAAAAAATCCAC
>CAYTOJ010000034.1:0-16490 GCA_964439415.1 uncultured Rickettsiales bacterium | reverse complement strand
GATATGCCTCTAATACGGGCAACCATTCTTAGGGAAGTAAGCAGTGCGGGGGTATAGCCATCTCTGGCGTATTCTTCAAAACTCTCCTTTAGAAAATCTTCAATTTCTTCCGGGTGCTTTGCGTAATATTCCTCCGTTACCTCATCAAATGTTCTGTAATGCTTACCTCTAATTTCCATTTTTAAAATCTCTCCAGTAAGATTTTGCTGCTTTTATATATGCGCATGGGGCTGGCGGGGCGGCCATGCGCAAACATATAAACAATATACTAAAAACATTCTTCAACTGTTTTTAGTATATCCTGCTTTTGCGTGGCCTTATCACCGCCACACAGCAGAATCACAATATTTCCCCCATACTCACCAAAATACACCCGATAACCTGAGCCAAAAAACATTCTTAATTCCAGAACACCATCGCCGACTGGCTCACAATCACCATAAAGCCCACTTTCAAGCCTTTGAATACGGTTTATAATGCGCCTTATGTTTTTTGCATCTTTCAGACTGTTCAGCCACTCCGTATAAGGCTCTTTGCCATTATTATCAGCATAAACAATAAGTTGCTTAGGAACTACTGATGTTGCCATACTAACTTTTTAACTTATTGTAGCGCTGCATACACCTGTATGCAAGATGCAAATCAAGTAATTATATTATTGTTATTTAAGCTTAATTGTCATAGCAGTATATAATTTCAAAAAAGTGTTATATAAGCGTCAAAACCGCATCATGAAAAAGTTGCAGAAGGCCGTTATTCTATAACGCATAAAATTCTGAAAGGCGGCTGCATATGAGTTCTGAAAATCAGGGATTAGTACACCATATGATTAAATATGACTGGTTAACACTCTCTATGAATGAACGAAATAAATATGGAGTGCCAATAAACCGACGATTTACTTCCACAGGCTCTATCCAACCATCAGTCATATTTGCGTGAATGGTGTACTAGGTATATCATGCAGCATCGCTGATATTCCTTGCCTCGTCGGGGAGCATAATGGGGATTCCGTCTCGGATGGGGTAGGCCAATCCCGCTTTTTCACTTATAAGCTCCTGCGCCACTTCGTCATATTTCAGTGGTGCTTTGGTGAGTGGGCACACCAGCAGATCAAGAAGTTTTGGGTCTATTTTACCGCTGCTTATGCTCATAACGCTCTCTCCCCTTTAGTTATATACGTGCCAGAATTTCTTTTTTCTTGTCTTCAAATTCCTGTTTGTTGATTAGCCCTTTATCCAGCAGTTGTTGCAGGCTCTCAAGGTCATCTGCGAATGATTTTGTGGTGCTGGACTGCTTTTTTGCGGCATCCGTATGGGCATGAATCTGCGCCAGTGTTTTTGCGTAATGAGCTTCATTACTGAATCCGGACGGTCTGAAGGTGATAAAACCTTTCTGAAAGTGGATAACCAGTTTTGTACCAAAAATACCCTCGGTTTCCTCCACAAGTGTGACGGAGGAAAACGGGCATGAAATAAGCTGTTCATTCCATAACACTTTAGAGAAGCGGATAATGCGCTTGTCTGTCACCGCCAGCAGGCCGGGCTTGCGCCCTGCATCGCCGCACATGCCCCAGCATGAAGCCAGTATGGATTCCCCTGCCTCCAGGCGTTTTTTCAAAATTGCATTAGCGTCATCGAAACGCGGTAAATATCGTGCTAATATGCCCATTACGCTGTTATTCCCTGTAAGCGTTTAAGTGCCCTCTCCCGCCCTATTACAGGCAGCAGGCGCGCAAGCTCCGGCCCGCTTTCCCTGCCGGTCAGGGCATTTCTGAGTGGCATGAAAAGTTCTTTCCCCTTACGCCCGGTTTTTTCTTTAAGTAATTTTGTCCACTTGTTCCAGGTGTCCTGTGTCCATTCACCATCCGGCAGTAATGATCCCGCCTGCTGTAGAAAATCCGGGTCGCTTATGCGTGGTGAAATAGCATCCAGGCAGATACTACGCCATTCACTAACCTCGACAAGGCTGTCAATATTATCCCGCACCGCCAGCCATAAATCCTCCGTGATGCCGCTGCCCTCCACCCCCATAGCAGCCAGCGCCTGTGTGGCCTGCTCCAGCGATAAACCCGATATAGCCTTGGCGTTAATGCGTTTTAGTTCATCAAAATCATAATTCGCAGGGGCGCGCCCAAAATGGGCAAAATCCAGACCCTGCGCTATTTTTTCCAGACTGCTCTGCAACTCAACGCTATCGCTGGTTCCAAGCCGTGCGAGATATGAGTGTATGGCAATAGGCAGTATGCCGGATGATTTTAATTCCCTGATAGAAAAACCGCCGACACGTTTGGATAATTCGCCATCGCGGGTTTTAAGTAACGCAAGATGAGCATAAGCGGGGGGAGGGCGGTTGAAAAGCGCTTCAAAAAGCTGAATCTGCACGGCTGTGTTGGTAACATGATCCTCCCCACGGATAACATGGGTTATGTTTAAGTCCCCATCGTCCACCACTGAAGATAATGTATAGGTGGGTACTCCATCCTCCCTGAACAGGATAGGATCGCTTAAATTGCGCGCTGCAAAAGATGTCTCACCACGAATCAGATCGTCCCATATTATGCCGGAATCATTTAACAGAAAACGGTAATGGGGTTTGCGCCCCTGTTGCTCAAAAGCTTTTATCTCGCCATCAGTTAACTTTAATGCGGCGCGATCATAGATTGGCGGTTGACCACGGGATAACTGGAACTTTCTTTTTACCAGAAGCTCATCTTGCGTTTCAAAGCACGGGTAAAGCCGCTTCTGTTTTAACAGGCTGTTTTTAGCGAAATCGTACAATTTTTCGCGTTCCGATTGCCGATAAAATTCAGCCCAATACAGCCCCAGCCATTCCATATCCTGCATTATTGCGGTTTCAAATTCCGGCTTTGAACGCTCCACATCGGTGTCATCAATCCGCAACACAAACACGCCGCTGCCGCTGCGGCTGAATAACCAGTTAATCAGTGCGGTGCGGATGTTTCCCACATGCAGATACCCAGTGGGAGAGGGAGCGAATCTTACTTTTACGACCATGAATCAATTGTAATATTTAAATAATACAAAATCCAGCAATTAACTGTATAGAAGATTAGTGTCAAAATAGAACATTCCGCAGTGCGGCAATACGCTACAGCCTTATCAGGCTGAAACAGAGCGTTTTAATGCGCCCCGGAATGATTCTGATGATTGAATGTTTATAAGTTTATAATAATAAAAAAATAAGGTTGCACTTACATTGCCTAGAATAATTAAAAATGAGAAGAACGCCTCAATCGGGGACAATAACCTAATCGGCCGCAGAATAGAGGCAGCGCGTTCCAGAAAAGGCCTGACCCAGGCACAACTTGGCAAGCTTGTTGGTGTAAGCGCACAGCAGATACAAAAGTATGAATCCGGTAAGGATAATGTGTCTCATAAGCGCATACAGGAGCTGAGCCATGCTTTGGATGTCAGAGCGTCTTTTTTCTTTGAGGATACGGCTCCCCGCAATTTCAGTTATTCCATGGCTGAAGCAGATGCCGGGGATTACCGCTTCAGTGATGATAACCTGCCGCAGGATTTAAAACATGGCATGGATGAGTATTCATTGAAGATATATACCAGGTTCAATGAACTGACTACTCTGGCTTTCAAGGAAGCAGCCATAGCCGCCGTAGATTGCCTGGTGAAGGCCGAACGCGCCAGCAACCAACCTGCCGGAAAAATAACTACTGAGAACAAGAAGCTGGAGCCGATACGCTAAGATGTTTATTAATTAGCGGAGACTGATTTAGCATTAAGCGTGGGGAGAATATCGCCGGGCAGCCCCTGCTTGATCTTCTTCTCTATATTATTAGCCAGTTTTTTATCAGTAGATGTTTGCAGAGCCTTGCTCCACTGATAGCGCGCCTCGGTAGGCCGCCCTGCTTTCCAGTATGCATCGCCCAGGTGGTCATGAATAAACGGATCCAGCGGCGACAGGCTTAAAGCCTTCTCCAGATTCTCCACAGCCTCATGATAAAAACCGTTTTTGAATAATGCCCAGGCGTAGCTGTCTAATATATTGGCATCATAGGGTTTCTGGGCGTAGGCTTTCTCCAGTTTCTCCAGAGCGAGGCGCAGGTTCTTGCCGTTTTCTATCCAGCCATAGGCCAGGTAATTCAGTACTTCCGGCTGATCAGGTGACAGGCTAAGGGCTTTATTGAGATCCACCTCGCTGGCTTTTATGTCCCCTTCCTGCTCTAGACTGATCGCACGGTTGAAGAATAACCGCCACTGGTGGCTTTTAAGATTATTCTCCGCAATGTTAATAGCTTTGGTATATTCGGCGGTTGCAGCAGTAAATTTTTTGGCAGACCGCAGAATATCACCCTTCTGCATATAAGCATCAATATGATCCGGGCGTTTCGCGGTGAGCCTGTTCAGCCTTGCCAATGCGGCATCCTGCTTGCCTTCCAGGCTCAGTATGCCAGCTATCTGCTGCTGCGCCCTGGCATGAAATATGGAGTTTTTGCCAATGCCCTCATAAACGGCTATGGCCTGCTGGGGATTGTTCTCAGACTCTAAAAACAGCGCCTTCATGAACATGGCATTGTTAAAGGCTGGGTTAAGGTAGAGCGATAAGTTCAGGAGTATGTGGCCATCCTCGGCGGCGTCTTCATCGTAAACCAGGCTGGCAAAATTCATTAAAACCTCAGCCAGTCCAGCGCTTGCCGTTATGCGGCTATCCTGCGCTGTCTGGTTCTGACGCATTTTTCTGAGCGATTCTTCAGCCAGCCAGTTGCCGGATTCATCCACAAACAGGTGATACAGTTTTGCAGCCTCCCCTGAGCGGTCTGTTTTTTCCAGCAATGCGCCGTAAGCCTCCATAATACGCTGAGATTTGCTTTCTTCATTATGCAAAGCTTTTTTATAATACTCAAGCGCTGCCGGATTTCTGCCCATCAGTTCGCTGATAAGCGCGCAGTGGAACAAAGCCAGTGTTTCCGTGGTTCTGTTATTCTCCATGCTCTCCAGTGTTTTAATAGCGGAGCCGTAATTACCCTGCGAACTCATGAGCCAGGCTTTATTCAGCGGCACTATGAATGTGCCAATGCCGGATTTGGAAATTTTATTATTAGCCGCTAAAGCTTCCAGAATTTTTCCTTGTTTGAAATTATAGGAAACAAGAGTGAGGCGGGCGGTATCGGTGTATTTATCCAGCCCGTATTTTTCAATCAGGGTTACAGCTTCATCAATTTTGCCGTTTCTTAGCAACATACGCATTGCGCCGGTTGCAGCATAACGGTTTTCCACGCCCTCCCGTTCTGCGATTGGAATCAGTTCCTGGTAAAGCTGCTCAGCGCGTTCATAATTACCGCGCCAGGCGGCAGTGCGTGCTGCCAGATAACCACCACGGTAGCTGGTGATTTGAGTTTTGTCTGATGCCTCATCGATAATTGTAGTGGAGGATTGTATAGAAACGGGTTCCGGCGCAGGGGTGGTGAGGCTCAGTATAATCGGTAAGGCTGTAATTAATGCACCGCAGAGAATTGTGGAGGTTCTATCGCGGAATTTGTTTTTAGACTGCCTGGTATCCGGCGGATTTGAATGACCGCTTATTGTTTTCTGTTCCAATGAGTTATCCTGCTATAATTTAAATAATAGCATAACCGCGTTACCTATTTATTAAGTTGATTTAAAATAAAGTTTTGCCAAATCGTATATATTCTGCGCAGCGTAATTAAAGTTTAAGCTATTGGGATTATAATACGCACATCAATAAACAGGCAGTACTGAATCGCACTCTTGAAGTGCGATAGGTATAGTTGCAACTTGCAGTAGGTGTGGGCTAAAATGCAGCAGTTCCGGTAATTGCGCGCCCCAGGGCAAGGGTATGGATGTCGTGACTGCCTTCATAGGTTTTAACTGATTCCAGGTTCATCACATGCCGCATTACGTGGTACTCATCGGAAACACCGTTGCCGCCATGCAGATCACGCATAGAGCGGGCAATATCCAGAGCTTTCTCCGCCGAATAACGCTTGATCATTGAAATCATTTCCGGAGCCGCCCTGCCCTCAATCATCAGCCGCCCTACCCGCAAACAAGCTTGCAGCCCAAAGGCTATATCCATCATGCTATCTGCCAGTTTTTTCTGAATAATCTGTTTGGCCGCCAGTGGTTTGCCAAACTGAATACGCTCCAGAGCATAACGCTGCCCGGCCTGCAAACAGAATTCCGCCGCGCCCATAGCCCCCCAGCCAATGCCGTAACGTGCTTTATTCAGGCAGGAAAATGGCCCTTTAAGGCCGGATACATTAAGTTCCTGGCTTGCGTCTAATTCTACCTTTTCCATTACTATCATCCCGGTGGGGGAGGCGCAGACGGAAAGCTTACCCTCAATCGCCGGGGCGCTTAGGCCTTTCTGGCCTTTTTCCAGGATAAATCCGCGTATTGTGCCATCCTTAACGCCTGTTCTGCCCTCAGCGTCAAAAACCTTCGCCCAGATTATAAATACATCCGCGATTGGTGAATTGGTAATCCAGTTTTTTGCACCACTTAAAACATATCCGCCATCCACGGCATCGGCGCGGGTGGTCATGCCGCCGGGGTCGGAGCCATGATCCGGCTCAGTCAGGCCAAAACAGCCAACAATTTCGCCTTTTGCCAGGCGTGGCAGGTATTTATTTTTCTGATCCTCACTACCGAACTCGTTTATAGGGTGCATTACCAGGCTGGATTGCACACTCCAGACTGATCTGTAACCACTGTCCACCCATTCCACTTCACGGGCGATTAAGCCTTGCGATACATAATTGATTCCGGCGCAGCCATAGCCGTTAATGGTGGAGCCAAGCAAGCCCAACTCGCCCATTTCAAAGAGAATATCTCGGTCAAATTTATGCTCTCTAAAGTTTTTCAAAATACGGGAGAGCAGCTTATCGCGGCAATAATCGCGGGCGGCATCACGCACCATCCGCTCTTCATCGCTCAGTTGCTCTTCCAGCAGGAACGGGTCTTCCCAGTTGAATGCGCTTGTGGTCATTTTTTATGTTCCGCATTTTCTAATTGCGTTATTATCTCTATAATTTTAGCTTTTAGAATTGGTATATCTTTCTTAACGGCACTCCAGACCACCTGATCATCTACATCAAAATATTCATGCACAATGTAATTCCGCATGGTTATGATGTCCGTCCACCTGATTTCATTATGCTGTTGTTTTATATCATCTGATAAAGCCGTACAGCTTCACCTATAATTTGCAGTTTATGCAGTATATAAGTTTCGGTTTTATAATCATGGGCATCTAATGTTGAGCACTCAATCTGATCTATGCACTCCTTGATATGATAAAGCCTTGTCAGATTGCGGTTCATATAGGCTTGGCCTCTGATAATATAGCATCTTTCATATGGCGATTAATTCTACGGTCGGAGACAATATCAACCTTAGCACTCAGCAATTCCTCCATACGCCAGAGCAGCCCCCCTAAATCAAGCAGGGTAGTGCCGGGGCGTATGCTTACCAGCAAATCTATATCACTTTCCTCATCAGCTTCGCCACGCGCTACCGATCCGAAAACCCGCACATTTTCCACCCCGAACCGATCGGCAAGAGCCAGTATCTGCTGTCCATAAGTTGCCATGAGTTCATCCAGAGTCATACCTACACCGCCTCAGCGCCGGAGATAATTTCTATAAGTTCCTTGGTGATGGTTGCCTGACGGTTGCGGTTATACACCAGGGAAACCTTCTTTATCATCTCCCCGGCGTTACGGGTTGCGTTATCCATAGCGCTCATTCTTGCACCCTGCTCACTGGCGGCATTTTCCAGCAATGCTGAGTAAACCTGCATGTTAAGATTCTTCGGCAGGATGTCGGCCAGTATCGCCTCCTCATTAGGTTCAAACAGATAAGCTGGTTTATGAGCCTCACTTTGCTTATCCTTCACATCAATAGGTAGCGGGATTATCTGTTTCACCGTTGGCAATTGCAGTATTACCGATTTAAAGCGGCTGTAGATTATCTCCGCCACATCGAACCGCCCTTCATCAAACAATCTGGACACCCTGCCGCCGATTTCCGCTGCATCGTCATACGCCAGTTTCTTGCGGGATAAATCCTCAATTCTGTCAATCACCAGACTGCTGTGGGTGGTGCGCACCTGCTCCCCCGCTTTGCGACCAATGGTAATTATCGCAACTTCCTTTCCAGCCGCCTGCAACTCAGCAACCCGGCGCCGCGCCAGTTTTACGATGCCGCTGTTAAAGCCACCGCATAATCCCCGGTCGCCGGATGCAACAATCAATAAATAGCTATTATCACGGCCATTGCCTACCAGCAGTTTCTGGCCTGAATTTGCTGGCAGATTTCCCGCCAGGGTTTGCAGCATACGCTCCAGACTAGTGGCGTAGGGGCGGGAATTTTCCGCCTGCTCCCTGGCGCGACGCAGCTTGGATGCCGCCACCATTTTCATTGCCTTGGTGATCTTCTGCGTCGCCTTGACGCTTTTTATACGGTTTCTCAGTTCCTTAAGGGATGCCATTGCTTAAAATCATGCTTTTCCTGATTCTTTTAACTTTAACGCCCTGAATGTCAAATAATACCGCTCTCCAAATCCGTGATCGCTATGGTGCGGCAGACTGGTACTCCAGCCAGGTAACGAAGCTACGGCCATATTTCTTAGTATCTAACTGGCGCAGGCCAGGCTGTAGACTATCATGCAGCATTACATTATCATTCTCTCCATATTCAATGGCCAGAGCCGCGCCGGAAGCCAGCCAGTTTCCCTCCAGCAACCTTTGCAGAACAGGAAGTGACATACCTTTGCCATACGGTGCATCCATGAAAACTATATCAAAGCTCATTGTTGCATGGGGCAGTTTAAGGCAATCACAGCAAAGCGTGGTTATGCTGGCGTTCTCGCCAATCTGTCTGGCAAAGGCGGTAGATGCCTTCAGATTACCTGGATTCATATCCACCAGCAGGGCAGAATCCGCACCACGCGAAATAGCTTCAAAAGCCATGATGCCGCTGCCTGAGAATAAATCCAGAACTTTTGCCCCGGCAATTTTGTTAGCTCCACCCATCGGCGCATAATGCATAAGGCGATTAAAAGCAGCCTCCCGTGCCCGCGCATGAGTTGGCCTCACCCCCGCGCCCACCGGGGATGGAACTATCCTGCCCTTATGCTTTCCACCAGTGATTCTAAGCAATCTGTCTTTACCTGTTAGGTCATAATCTATACTATAGCGTAAATGTCATTGCCTGTAAAAATTATACACCATCAATTTGATTCTATTATAATAGGCGCGGGTGGGGCTGGCCTGATGGCGGCTCTGACTGCCGCAAAAGGGGGGCTGCGGGTAGCGGTGATAACTAAAGTAAACGCGCTTCAGAGCCACACGGCGGCAGCGCAGGGTGGCATTAACGCGCCGCTTGGGAACTTTGAAGCCGATGACTGGAAATGGCTGATGTATGACACCGTGCGCGGCTCAGACTGGCTGGCTGATCAGGATTCCGTAGAGTTCATGTGCAAAAATGCTGCCGAAGCCGTTCTGGAATTAGAGCGTATGGGGCTGCCATTCACCAGGGATGCTTCAGGGCGGATTTACCAGCGCCCCTATGGTGGCCAATCGCTCAATTACGGCCAGGGCGGTTTTGCCCGCCGCGCCTGCGCGGTAGCTGATCGCACGGGGCACGCCATGCTCCACACCCTTTACCAGCAGACGTTGAAAGCGGGTGTTAAGTTTTTCAGCGAGTTCTTCGCACTTGATTTAATAGGAAGTATCAAAGGGGTAAACGGTACAGTAGCACTGGAAATTGCAACCGGGAATTTTCATATATTCCAGAGTAACACAACCATTCTGGCCACCGGCGGATTTGGTTATGCCTACAGTTTCACCACTTCATCCACTATCTGCACGGGGGACGGCAACGCCATGGCCTACCGTCTGGGAGTGCCACTTAAAGATATGGAATTCGTGCAGTTCCATCCCACCGGCATGTACGGAATTGGCTGCCTGGTTACGGAAGGCGCTCGCGCTGAAGGTGCTTATCTTCTTAACCGTCACGGTGAACGCTTTATGGAGCGATATGCTCCGGGATTTAAGGAATTAGCCTCCCGCGATATTATCAGCCGGGCGATCATGGCGGAAATAGCCGCAGGCAATGGCTGCGGGGCAGCGCATGACCATGTTCACCTGTCGCTTGAGCATCTTAAATCTGATGAAGTCAGGCGCAAGCTGCCATCAGTGCTGGAGGGGGCGCGCACCTTCAAACGCATTGACGCGCTGAAACAGCCGATACCGGTAACTCCGGCGGTACACTATACCATGGGGGGCATTCCCACAGATATGCGCGGGCAGGTTCTGCAGGCTGATAACACGCCGGTTCCTGGTCTGCTGGCGGTGGGGGAGGCTGCCTGCAATTCAGTGCATGGTGCTAACCGTCTGGGATGCAACTCCCTGCTGGATTTAGCCGTATTCGGCAGGGAAGCGGGAATCCTGGCGATTGAGAATAATACTAAAAGCTGGCCGGATGATATTCTGGAAAAACAGGCCAGGGAAATAGCCGCGAAAACTCTGGATTGCCTGCAAGCAAAACCGGATATTTCCGTGCAGGAATATAAGAAATTACTTAAGGAAACCGCCTTTCAGCACGCCGGAATATTAAGGGATCAGGAAACTCTCACAAATGGCCTTAACAAACTGCAAGCCCTGCATTATTTAAAGCTGGCTCCTAAAGATAAATCCTGCCAGTGGAACCTTGAATTCATAGAGGTGCTGGAACTGATAAACATGTACCCACAGGTAAAATCTGTACTTATGGCCGCTGAGGCGCGCAGGGAATCACGCGGCGCACACTACCGCACTGATTACCCAGTGCGTGATGATGATGAGTATTTCAAACACTCCATGGTGCATGAAAATGAGGTGACTTTCTGTGATGTCCGCATGAATACAAGGGAAGTTTCAGCCATACCACCGGAAAAAAGGAGTTATTAGCATAAGGATAAATCCAGTCGGCTTTTGTAGGCTTGTGCCAGTTCCTGCAAACTCAAATTATAGCTGCTGTTGAAGCTGTGTGAGGTGAATGTGAGATTCTGTTCTATAACAGTGCCGATGCGCCTAATATGCTCCCCCATTATATCCTCAAATTTATCCGCATTTTCAGGTTTTACTGATAGTACTATGCGGCTCTGGGACTCTGAGAATAATAGTTGCAGGGTATTCAAGCCGGGGGATGCTGGTATATCATCCAGATGAATTTGTGCGCCAAGTGTACCGCCGATGGCCTTTTTCGCCAGCGCAACCGCAATGCCACCCAGGTTTACCGCTATTGCAGATTCTACCAGTCTGTTGCTATTGCAGCGGTGCAGAAGCTTGTAACGCGCAAGCGCCAGGCTGGCATCCACAACCGGAACGCCGCCGCTGATGCGCGGATTTAAATAGTCATAACCCGTGGTTTCTTCATCCCGCATTCTTATGTATTCGCTGCCGCCCATTTCATCGCGGGTTGAGCCTAGAATATAAATATAGTCCCCGGCGTTTTTGAAATCCAGCGAGACTGCTCTGGTAATGTCATCAATCACCGCCAGGGCGGAAATCAGCAGGGTAGGGGGAGCGGAGATTTTAACCACCTGGCCGTTTGCATCATAGCCGCTGAAGTCGTTAAACATGCTATCCTTGCCGGATATGAACGGAGCCAGGTACGCCACGGCGTAATCATAACAGCCTGCCGCTGCGCGTTTCAGCTGATACAGGCGGTAAGGATCATTGGATGAGCACCAGCAGAAATTATCCAACAGCGCCAGATGATCCGGGTTCGCCCCTGCCGCAACTGCATTCCTGATGGCGGTGTCAATAACGCAGGCGGCCATGTGATAGGTGTCAATATCACCATAGGCGGGGTTAATACCGTGGCTCATCACCACGCCTCGAACAGAATCCATAACGGGTTTGATAATGGTGGCCTCAGCATACACCCGGCCTTTGCCTTGCAGTGGCTTCAGCACTGATGTGCCCTGCACTTCATGGTCGTACTGAGTTGCGATATTCTCCTTACTGCATATGTTCAGACGCGCCAGCATTTTCAAAAGCGTCTGCGGCAGTGATTCGCTCAGAGATTCAGCCTCAATAAGCCTGTTTGCCTGAATGGCAGGCTTATTTATGGTGGATAGCTGACGCTCCGGCAGGCCGTTATGCAGAAAATCCATCGCCAGATTCATGATAATCCTGCTTTGGTAGCTCACCTTAGCATAACCATCATCAGTGAAGTGGCCTATTTCAGTGGCCTCCACGCCGCGCTTCCTGAATAAATCAATCAGGCGCGCCACATTGTGCGGTGGCACGCTTAAGGTCATACGTTCCTGCGATTCGGATATCCAGATTTCCCACGGGTTCATGCCGGGGTATTTGAGCGGCACTTTTTCAAGCTCCACCAGAAATCCGCCGCTGTCGCGCCCCATCTCCCCGATTGAGGATGACAGTCCACCCGCGCCGTTATCGGTGATGGAGTTGTATAAATCCATATTCCTGGCTTCGCGCAGGATAACATCCGCCATTTTCTTCTGGGTTATGGGGTCGCCGATCTGCACCGCTGAGGCAGGACTGCCCTCGTCAAGCGCAACTGACGAGAAGGTTGCGCCGTGAATACCATCCCGCCCTACGCGCCCACCCACTACCACAATTGCATCACCGGGCTTTGCCTGCTTGATGTGCGAAGGTTTGCCATTGATAAGGCGTGGAATAAGACCAACTGTTCCCACATAAACCAGCGGTTTCCCGGCAAAGCGGTGATCAAAATAAACAAACCCGGCTGGGGTGGGAATACCGGAGCAATTACCGCCCACATTCACCCCGCGCACCACCCCTTCAATAATGCGGGATGGCGGCAGCATCGGGTTTTTGAGTTCCCTGTCGCGGTAGAGCGGGAAGTTGGGGGTTCCTTCTGTGTTGTTACCAGTTTCTGGCGGGGCAAAGCAGAAACCGTAACGGTTGGCTATGGGTTTCGCCCCCAGGCCAAAGCCGATGCAATCACGGTTCACACCCACAATCCCGGTTATGGCTCCACCGAAGGGGTCTAACGCGCTGGGGCTATTGTGGGTTTCCACCTTGTCGGTAATCAGCCAGTTATCATCAAAGGTTATCGCCCCGGCGTTATCGGTAAATACTGACACGCAGAAGTCTCCAGATCCCCTTTGTTTCCTGATCTCATTGGTGGCGCGTTTGATGAAGTGTTTGTAGAGTCCATCCTTTACATCGTCTATGGGAGAGGCGAAGATGGTATGCTTGCAATGCTCGCTCCAGGTTTGCGCCAGAGTTTCCAGTTCAATATCAGTGGGATTGCGCTTGATGGATTTAAAATGCTTTTGAATGGCCTGCATATAATCCAGTGCTAGTCCTAAAGGCCCGCGCCGTCCGCCATCCTCCCCCATGATGCCTTTTGTGCCGATAGCCTCCAATTCATTATCACTGACATTTAAGTCTACATTCACCACCTCGCCGCCGCCTTTTAAAAACACCTTCGGGATGCGCAGCCCCACGCCGCTTTCAAACTCAGCGCGGGTTTTGATTTCCATGTACTGTATAAGTGGATTATATAGGGTGGCCGCCAATGCAGCGTCAGGGGCTTGGCTCACCAGATAAGCGATTGAACTATACGCGGCCTGGCTTTCCGCGAAGGTGATTTTAAGCGCGTCCTCAGCAATCTGCCGAACGGTATTGCCTATATTATCAGTAACGCCAGGCAGAAAGCCAATTTCAATCACGTAGGTATAATCAGGCTTAGCTGCGAGGTTCTCAAACAGGCACTGCGAAACCGGGTTGTAAAGGCAACCTGCTACCTTAGCGGTTTGCGCCTCAGACAGCGGAATATCCAGAGCATAGCAGTCCACCACCCCTACTGCATCCGTTACATGAGCGGCTCGCGGGTCTGGAGCTTTATTAATTACACGGATTCTGTACAAATAATCCCCACTAGTAATTTTACCATCCGACAAGTGAAGAGGATTTATTAGACCTCTTTCGGGACTCGCTGCGGTGAGCAAAATGCGCGAAGCGAGCATCGCAAAAACGCAAGTGTACTTTTGGGTACATGCGGATTTGAGAAGCGCAGCGACAAGCCGAGTTTGCCAGCGCAGTAGAGTTCCGAAAGAGGTCTATTTGCCCTCCCCCTACCCCCCTCCCGTAAACAGGAGGGGGAACATAGAGAAAACCTACTCCGTTGTCCCCTCTCCCGGGCACAAAGGAGGGGCAGCAGAGGGGGCAAAAAACACTCTAAACCAGCCACTTAAAAACTTGTCGTGTGGTAAGATTAGTAACAATGCCTCATTCATTCCCGGCGGATGGACTTCTTGAGAAAGATACTCTGGCGATGCCAATCTCTCACCGGAACTGCCGGATAGCCACCGTAAGATGAATCAGGCGGTATATCCTGTATCACACCGCTCTGTGCAGCTATTCTCGCATTGCTGCCGATGCGTAAATGCCCCGCCAGCCCGGCCTGCCCGCCCAGCACCACGCCATCCCCCAGAGTTGTGCTGCCGGATATGCCAACTTGTGCAACTATTATGCAGTGCCTGCCTGTACGCACATTATGGCCAATCTGCACCAGGTTATCAATCTTACTGCCCTGGCCGATTATGGTATCCGGCGCGGAGCCTCTGTCTATGCAGGTGTTTGCGCCTATTTCAACATCATCCTCAATTATCACCCGCCCCAGTTGCGGAACTTTAAACAAGCCTGTGGAGCAGGGAGCAAAACCGAAACCATCCTGCCCGATGCGCACACCTGAATGCACTATGCAGCGTTTGCCGATAATGGCATGACTGATAGAGACCAGCGAGCCGATATAGCTGTCATCATCAATCACCACATTAGCACCGATAACGGTATTAGCGCCGATGTAGCAGTTATTGCCGATATGCGCACCGGACATTATCACCGCCCCCGGCTCAATTTTCGCGCTATTTTCTATCACCGCGCCATCCTGAACTGATGCCTTGTTAGAGATGCCGGGAACAACCGCCGTGCCAGGATAAAACAGTGATGCTATCCGCGCATAGGTGTAATATGGCTCCTCAGTTAACAGCAGAACCATATTGGTTGGTGCGGAATCCGCGAATTTTTGCCTGACAACACAAGCCCCCGCCTTGCTGGCGCGGAAATGCTCAATATAACGGGGATTATCGAGAAAGCTGACCTCGCGGATAGTAGCAGCATCCAAGGGCGATACATCAAAAACCTGCCTAGATAAATCTTCACCTGAAACTTCCAGCCCCAGCCGATTGGCTATCTCCCCAACTGTAAAGGGCCCTGCATTAGTGTGAAAACGCGAATCAACCATTTTATTTTGGTTTGGCAGCAGCGGTTGATGAATCCATCGTTACTTTCACATCCGGCAGAGATTGATTCAGGCGTTGTATTACCGCCTGTGTTACATCCATCTCAGGTTTTGCCCATAGAAGCTGGCCGGTTGCTATCGCCATATCAAAGTTTTTTTCCTTGGACATCCCTTCAATGATTTTCTGCACCGACTGCTGCACCTCAGTCATCGCCTTAGCCGCCGCTTTATCAAGCTGGCCTTTCTTCTGCTGAAGGTCGCGCTGCGCCCGTGCTACATCGTCACGGAACTCTTTTTTCTTCTTCTCGAATGCCTCACTGGAGAGCACCCCGCGCTGCTTGGAAAGCTCCTGATCTACATTGCGTAGCTGGTCTTCTTTCTTCGACATCTGCTCCTGAAACCCCTGACGGCGGGATTCCAACTGCTTGTTTATGCTCTGCACCGCTGTGGATTTGGTCATTACTTCCTGCACATCCACAGTTGCAACCTGGGTTGCCGCATAAGCTGAAGCCGATACCATCATGGCTGCAACAGAAATGGCTAACGTTCTTAAATACATATCAATCCCCTGATTTTGCATGAAACCGCAAAAGCCTGTAGCATAGCGGTTCATTGAAAGTTGCGTAGCTTATTTCCTGATATTCAGGCGTTGGATAAGGTCTTCATAACGCACCTGGCTTTTGCCTTTCAGATAATCCAGCAAACGGCGGCGGCGGCCAACCAGTATCAGCAACCCACGGCGGGAGTGAAAATCATTCCTGTGCGTTTTAAAATGCTCAGTCAGGTTCACGATACGCTCAGTGAGTATGGCAACCTGCACTTCCGCAGAGCCTGTATCCTTATCCGTTTTTGCGAACTGGCCTATCAGTTCGGACTTTTTAGCTGTTGTTACCGACATCGTATATCTCCTTCAAATGTTTAGATTTCAAAAACACGTGCCGGGGGCTAAACTGATAGCCTTTAATCTCACCAACCGCGAGCAGGATATCCCCGGCATATGCCGCAACCTGTTCAACGTATGGCTTGATTCCCGGTGCGCGGGAAACATCCAGCGGCTGGCCGGATAGTATCCGGTAGCCACCAGCCTCACCCACTTTCAGCGCCGGGATGTCGTCCAGAACAGCTTGTGGTGGTATGAGAATTTCCTTTAAAAAGGCCGTATAGTCTAACTCCTCCAGTTTTTCCAGTGAAATCGCGC
>CAYTOJ010000033.1:13433-16575 GCA_964439415.1 uncultured Rickettsiales bacterium | reverse complement strand
CCAGGGAAGAAATACATCAGTCTATTATAAAAGAGAGAGCCGCAGACCAGGCGCGGGAGGATAAATACACCGCCCTGCAAGCAGGCTCCACACTTACAGATTCCGCATATGCCGATATTTACAAAAACGCAGGAATAACACCATTGCAGGATACTGAACAGTTGGCCGCTGAAGCCAGTAAATCTGGATCACAGAAGCAAACTTTACTTATATAATGGAAGAATGAAGAATTACAGCAACTTAATTTGTAACTCCTCAGGTATCGGCACGAACTCTCGGCTTCCCACACCGCCCTCGCCTTGGCGAAGCATTGGGCAGTTTGGGAACTAATTGCCAGAGCCGACGGCGCAGCCAGGTGCGGGGGGTGAGAAATGCGTTGCATTTCAGGGGGGAAACGTTGTTCCTTCAGTAGTACCAACACATTTCCCCCCTTAATCCCCCCCCGTCAACGGTTGGGGAGACAAGCAATGAACATTAAAACCAGCAGACCTGGGGAGTTACTTTACTTCAAGCGCGGATAACCAGGTCAGCAAAAGTGATGTCAATATTCTGCGGTTGCAGGGATTTTTTCAGACGGATTTCCGCCTCCAGCAGCTTGCGCAGCATGGCGAACAAAGCGGGGAGCGGGCGTTTATCAACCTGTTTCCTGAAATCCTGTACTGATTTAAAAAACAGCGGCGGCTTCAGCACTGCAATGGCTTCTTCAAAACCGGAGCCTGATTCCATTTCCACCTTCACCTGGATCAAGCGGTTTAAATGCCATACCGCCCCCTTTATGAGGGTGATGGATTGATAATCAGCATAACCGCCCTGCGCTATATTATCCAGCATCGCCGGAATATTTCCGGCTATTACTGCGGCGTTGAACTCATCAAAGGCAAATTCCCCGCTGCCTGTTGATACATCCAGAACATCATCAGCTTTTATGCGGGTGGCGGGATATGCGTAGAGCATCAGTTTATCCAGCTCCTGAGCCAGTACTGCGCGGTCAAGGCTGCCGCTTTCCGTCAGCGCCCGCAGTGCTTCCTGGTCGGCGGTAAATCCTGCCCGTTTCAGGTAATCCCCCGCGAAGGCTTTAAGCTGCGCGTCAGTTTCATCATAACAGGCAATGCTTGCGGTTATATCGCCAGCTTCAAACAGTTTTCTCAAAGATGATTTCGGGGTCAGATTATCCGCTGTGACAATCAGGTAAGTGGAAGAATCCAGACGTTTCAGAACATCCTTATCAAGCTGTTTTGTTAATGCATCAGCGGCATTTTTCACTGTTATAATTTTGGATGTTACAAACAGTGACAGGTTGCTTAGATTCTCCTCCAGCCGGGCGGGATTTTCTTTTAAGTCATCCATGCTGATGTTTATTTCATCAGCGTTTTTGAAAGCCCCGGCCTTCAGGGTGGCTGTCAGTTTTTCGGCGCTCCACTCCACCAGTCCGGCATTTGGTCCATAGATAAGTGCGGCGTAGATTTTGCCGTCAGGCCGCTCCAGAAAACTTTGTACTTTTGCGGCAGCTATTTTCATTATTTCTGGCTAGAGAAATGAATCTGCAGCTTTCTTACTATATCATCCGCCACGCCCTCAAAAGCCTGTTTGCTGGCGTTTTCCCCAGCTATCATGGTTGAATAGAGGGAATCCGCAACATTGTAGCCGGATATAACACTGCTCCTGCCACTGGTGATAACCGCTTTGTCAGCGGCATTGACAAGCTTGAAAGTAGATTCAACCACCATATTGTAGCGCGAGATGCCACGGTTACGATCCAGTATTACCGGAATTTCCGTGCGCTTGACGCTGAGTAATAATTCATACCTGCCATCCCCCGTACTTCCCAGGCGGTTTTCCACCAGTTCACCAAATCTCTGACCTTCCTTGCCGGGAACATGCTGAACTTTAATTCCTGATAATTCGCCGTGCAGTTCCGCCTGACCGCCTTGCCCATACATCGGACGGAACGAACAGCCGGAAGCAATAACACAGACAAGCAGTACAGTTAGTAGCTTCATTGGGATATACCTATCGCACTTCAAGAGTGCGATAAGTATATCTTTTATATTTTGCGCATGGCCGCCAATCCAGCCCCATGCGCGTATATACTGCTCGCAAAGTAACTTGAAGAAAACACACACTTGAAACGCGAGCAGTATATTCATAAATTATAACCCCACCAATGCGCGGGCGAAATCCCCCGCATCAAATTCCCTTAAATCCTCTATCTGCTCACCCACGCCAATGGCATGGCAGGGGATTTTAAAGCGGTCAGCCAGCGCCACCACCACGCCGCCTTTTGCAGTGCCATCCAGTTTGGTTACTACCAGCCCGGTGATTCCAACCATTTCCTTGAAAGTTTCTATCTGCGAGTGCGCATTCTGCCCGGTTATAGCATCCAGCACCAGTATGTTGGAGTGCGGGGCATCAGGATTAAGTTTTTTCAGCACTTTGGTTATTTTTTGCAGTTCCTGCATTAAGTCAGTTTTATTCTGCAACCTGCCTGCCGTATCCATTATCAGAATATCGCTGCCATTTTTGCGCGCCGCTTCCAGGGCTTTATAGGCAACGCTTGCCGGGTCTGAGCCTTCCTTCTCGGCGAAGAATTCACAAGGCACGCGGTCTGCCCATACTTTAAGCTGGTCTATTGCTGCTGCGCGGAAAGTATCACAAGCCGCAATCATGACTTTCCAGCCATCGTCCTGCAGCAGGCGCGCCATTTTGCCGACTGTAGTGGTCTTCCCGTTGCCGTTAACGCCAACAACCATAATTACGAACGGTTTGTCGGAGTCCTTCATATGACTCGGGATTTCCACAGGCTGCACATGAGGTTTGATGATTTCCTCAATCTGTTCAGCCAGGCGCACCTTTATTTCCCTGGCGGTTACGTTATCGCCGAATTTTTCCTTGTTAAAGCGCGTTATGATTTCCTTAGACGCACCTACACCTAGGTCACTGGTGATTAATAAATCCTCCAGCTCCTCTAAAATTTCTTCATCCAGACGGTGAGATGAGAATATCTTACCTATTCCCTCGCTTAGTCTGTTTGAGGACTTACTCAGGCCTGACTTAAGCTTTGTCAGCCAGTTCTGATTATCTTCTTTCTTAAGCGTCAACATCTCTTAAATATTTACCCAAACCCATTGCAAAGCATCCCTGT
>CAYTOJ010000033.1:0-13333 GCA_964439415.1 uncultured Rickettsiales bacterium | reverse complement strand
TGCTGCGTTCTGCCCATATTAGTCTTCTCTATCAGTACATTTTCTACTTTGCCAATCCTGCTTTCTAGAAAGTTCTGTAAGGCTCCCTCCCCCGCCGTACGCAGGCGTGCCGCCCTTTCCTTACGCACAGACTTTTCCACCTGCGGCATACGTGCTGCAGGAGTTCCAGGCCGCTCAGAGTATGGAAATACGTGCAGATAGGTCAAACCTGCTTCATCCACCAGATTCAGGGTATTTTTGAACATATCTTCCGTTTCCGTAGGAAATCCGGCTATAATATCAGCGCCGAACACCACATCAGGCCTGAGGCTTCTTACTTTTGCGCAAAAATCCAGTATATCATGGCGTAGGTGGCGGCGTTTCATTCTTTTCAGCACCATGTCATCACCCGCCTGGAGGCTCAGGTGAAGGTGCGGCATCAAACGCTCTTCCATGGCGAGGACATTATAAAAATCATCGTCCACCTCCACCGCGTCTATGGATGAAATGCGCAGACGCGGCAAGTCTGGAACCATACGCAGCAGACGGCGCACCATATTGCCAAGGCTGGGCTGGCCTGGCAGATCCTTGCCATAGTCGCTTATATCAACGCCGGTGAGCACCACTTCTCTGTATCCCGCCTCCGTTAGAACCCTTACCTGCTCCACTATCTCGCCGAGTGCAGTACTGCGGCTGTTGCCACGCCCATACGGTATTATGCAGAAAGTGCAACGGTGGTCACAGCCGTTCTGCACCTGCACAAAAGCGCGGGCTTTATCCTCAAATCCACTGACCAGGTGAGATGCCGTCTCACGCACGCTCATAATATCACTGACGATAGCAGTGGCTTTTGCCTGTAACGTGTTTGAGTGCCCACTATCACCAAAACTATCAAGAGCTTGCCGGAAACTCTCCAACTGCATTTTCTCATTATTGCCAAGCACCAGATCAACCTCCGGCATGGCCTGATAATCATTCTGGCTAATCTGTGCGGAGCATCCGGTTACGATGATTCTGGCCGTTGGATTCTCCCGCCTGGCTTTCCTTATGGCCTGCCGAGCCTGACGCTCCGCCTCTTTAGTTACCGCGCAGGTGTTGAACAGTATTGCACCTGCCAACCCGGCAGCATCCATATTCTGTTTGACCATCGAGCTTTCATAGGCGTTCAACCTGCAACCAAAAGTTATAACATGATTCTGCATATAGAACAGTATAGAGCACATAGACGAAATATTTTAAACAAAAAACCCGGCACAAAGCCGGGTTTAAATGCATAATAGCAGCAGCCTTGTATTTTTAAGCAGCCACTTTGGTTGCTTTTCCTACTTCCTCAATCCCCTGAACAACTCTTTTGTTCACTATATCGAAAGCTTCGATATTGGATTTAGAAGCCATTTCAGCAAGCTCGCGCACATGGGTGAAAGCCTTTTCAGTCATGCGCTTAGCAAGCTGAAGCTGTTTTGCAGTCTGTGCTTCAGGATTGCTGTTGGTCATGATTTCGCGGCTGGAGGAAAGAAGTTCCTCAATCTGGTTTTTCACCAGTTCAACCTGGCGGCGGGCTACCGCTTGAAAACCCTCACTCACAGCCTGATTAGCTGCGGAAATAGCTTCAATGTTACGGCGATAGATTGAAAAATAGGAGTTATAATCAACGCTCGGAAAGTTCGGAGCTTTGAAATCTCCAAAGAATTTATAAAAATCACCAAAAGGTGCTGATTTGGCTGAATTGCCCTGTTGATTAGTGGCCATAGTTTAGGCTCCATTGTTTGGAATTAAAATGATTGTGCAAGGCAGCATAATATAATTATCTATCTTGTCAACACCTTTGTGCGCTGCACAACTATAAATCTTCAGTCTTGAACTGGGCGTAGCCCTCAAAGTAATAACTTACATCTATGCCGCGCATGAAAACGGCTCGTTCATTGATTTTATAAGTGAGCGCGCCTTTAATGAGATGTTTGATTTCAATATCCTTTACAACACTGCGCTGCATGGCTGATAAATATTCTTCCTTATCCACCAGATTCCAATCCACCACTTTTTGCATCTGGCACTTTAATAGCATATCCAGCCAGATGCGTGTTGCGCGTCCATTACCTTCCCGGAACGGGTGAGCGATATTCATCTCAACATATTTTTCAATAATCTCAGCAAAAGTATTTTGCGGCATTGCATCAATATGTTCCAGCGATTGCTTCAAATACATCACAGGCGCGAAGCGGAAATTGCCCTTGGTGATGTTCACATCGCGAATTTTTCCGGCAAAGTCATAAATATCTTCAAAAAGGATTTTATGAATCTGCGCCAGGCCTGCAAACGTTCCAACGGGAATTGAATTTATATCGCCAGTTTCAAACAGTTGTCTGGCTTTCTGTTTGCTGATTTTCTCTTCGGCTCTATTCAGCTCAACCTGATCTGTGATATTTAACTTATTCTCCAGAACCATTGTAGTGTCTGTTAATGTTATGCAGCTTTTGCTATCATCTGCGGCAGGCTGGCACTTAAATCATCAAGCGCAGTATTGTCAGTTTTGCTTCGCAGATATGAAATTACCATCTCAGCCAGCGGTTCCATTTTCGCTGGAGATACGCCAATTCCGGATAATTTCCCGGCACCGCTTATAAGTTCTGAGAAGCTGCCTCCCCCCGTCATCCCGCCTACCAGGCCAGCAACTGCCCCCAGAAAACCACCGCTATTGTGAGATTTTGCAGATGCTTCAATCAATGAATCCAGACCTGGTGTTTTCTCACTTACCTTTGCAAAAATCTCATCCCCCACATGATTCCTGATAAATCCGATAATTATTCCAGCCCCGGCCTTGGCCTGTTCCTGGGTGATTTCCAGCTTATCTGATATTTGCCGTATCAATTCCTGCATCATTATATATCTTAGCTGTTATTCAGTGATTTATTAACACCTGTGGAAAGTTGGATGGGCTTCCAGTGCACAGGCTCGGTATCCAGTTCGTCCATCATCCCTTCTTTCAGGTTAGGGTCTATGATGCGGATTTTATCCTGATTAGGATTATAAGTTTCCTTCGGCCTGTTCGCGGCCGCGATCATGGATGCAGGCTCCCGCCGGATGCGTATGTTATAAAATCCGGCATCGCGCAGAACACGGCCTATACTGGCAGGGGTGTACCCGCTCTGATGCACCTCCATCAGGCCTTTCTTCCGCACTTCCCCGCTATGGCCGTATATAATATCAAGGGGGAGAATCTGCCCCTGGGGGGAGGTGTAGATAACCTCCTCCAGCAAGTCCTTCTTGATATAATCCACAACCCGTGAAATATCAGGGGCGGTGATGTGTACAAATCCCTCCACCTTTAACAGCCTTTTAAATTCATGGAGAATATCAGGTACTTCAGCCAGATGCAGACGCTGCAGGCCATGCTGGAAGGATAAGGCATCATATGTTTTATCCGGCAATGCCTTTAAGCAAGCCAGCCTCTGCTCTGCCCCCTCCTGCGGCGTACCAAGGTCGATCTGCTTGATTCCCCAACCCTGTTCACGCAGTACAGGCGGCAGGATGTGTTTGTCCATGCCGTAGCGAATACTTAATGCTTTCTTCTTTTTACTCATATACCTATCGCACTTCAAGAGTGCGATAGGTATATCTCTTTTGTTTTGCGCATGGCCGCCAATCCAACCCCATGCGCATTATATACTGCTCGCAACTCACAGGATAATATCCGCACATCGGAAACGCGAGCAGTATATTAAGAGCCTCCTGTCTCTGACTTTTTGAACGTAACAACTTTATAGATATACACAGCCACTATGCTGCCCACGATTATGCGGGAAGCCAGTTCAATATATGAGCTTATATCGGTATAATGACTTTGTAAAGAATAGCCAATGTAGGCCAGAAAAGCTGACCAGCCCAGGCTGCCTATAGTGGTGTAGAGGGTGAGTATCCATAGCGGCATACGGCATATTCCTGCGGGAATTGATATAAGCGTGCGTATAGCCGGCATCATGCGCCCGAACAGTACCGCAAAATGGCCGTACTTATCAAACCAGCCGGATGCTTTGTTGAATTCATCAAGCGACATACCAAGCCAGCGGCCATAACGGTTTATAAGCAGGCTGATGCGTGCCTTGCCCATGATTCTGCCTGCGTAATACCAGGGCATTGCACCCAGCAGCGACCCTAGAGAGCCTGATAATATCACCAGTGGCAGGCTCATGGTTCCTTTAGCTGCGGCAAGCCCGGCCATCGGCATTATTACTTCGGATGGAATAGGCGGAAAGAGATTCTCAAGAAACATAAGCAGTATAAGGCCAGGATAGCCCATCTCAGTAAGCGCCTGATTAATCTGCTCCAGCATCCGCTTTATTTACCTAGGCGGCAGCTTTGCCTGATTCATCATCGTCCGCTACCAGGCTGGCGAGATTGCCGGAACGGGCGCGGATTTCGCTTTCAATTTTAGCGGCGACCACCGGATTATCCTTCATATACTGCTTGGCATTCTCGCGCCCCTGGCCAATGCGGTTATCGCTATATGAATACCAGGCTCCTGTTTTCTCAATGATTCCGGCCTTAACCCCTAAATCCACCAGCTCACCTACCTTGGAAATACCCTCGCCATACATAATATCGAATTCCACAACCTTGAACGGTGGGGAGACTTTATTCTTCACCACTTTCACCTTGGTGGAGTTACCGATCATTTCATCCTTCTCCTTAATGGAGCCGATGCGGCGGATGTCAATTCGCACCGATGCATAAAACTTCAAGGCATTGCCGCCGGTTGTAGTTTCGGGATTACCGAACATTACGCCGATTTTCTGCCTGATCTGATTGATAAAAATAAGCAGGCAACCGGTGCGGGAAACTGAAGCAGTGAGTTTGCGTAGTGCCTGGCTCATCAGTCTGGCTTGCGCCCCCATGGTGGCATCGCCCATTTCACCTTCCAGTTCCGCCTTTGGCACTAACGCCGCCACGCTATCCACCACCAGACAGTCAATAGCGCCGGAGCGCACTAAAGTATCAGCAATTTCAAGCGCCTGCTCACCGGAATCCGGCTGAGAGATAACGAGCTCATCAATATTTACGCCCAGTTTACGGGCATAAGTTGGGTCTAACGCATGTTCAGCGTCTATAAAGGCACATGTACCGCCCTGTTTCTGGCATTCGGCGATAACGTGCAGGGTAAGCGTGGTTTTGCCGGAGCTTTCCGGCCCGAAGATTTCTATAACGCGCCCTTTAGGCAAGCCGCCTACACCCAGCGCTATATCCAGGCTTAAGGAACCTGTGGAGATGGTATCAACTTCCACAGCGTTCTTCTGACCAAGGCGCATGATGGAGCCTTGCCCCCAGGATTTTTCTATCTGCCCCAGTGCGGTATCAAGAGCTTTTTTCTTATCTACCCCTACCGCACGCTCTTTACTTTTCTCCAGAACCATTCATGCCACCCTTAATGATAAATCTTCTATAACACATAAAATGCGTTATGCAGTAAAAAGTAAATATCAATTTTATGACGGGAATTTATAATATATCCTCCACCGCTGGATTCCTGCCGGGTCTGGCTAAACTGCTGGCGGAGAAGTTGCCGGAAGATGAGCTGAGGCGCGCATTGGTTTTGCTGCCTTCACGCCGCTCCTGCCAGAAGTTTGCAGAAATTTTCAATAATGAGTACAGGTTTAAGCCGATAGTCAAGGCGATAGGGGATGTGGATGAGACATTCTCCGATGATGCGAATGTGGTTTCAAGCCTGGAAGCCGGGGTTATAGCCGCTGATATAATAAGCGGGATTTTCAAAGGCCGCCTGCCATTTGAAAAAGCGGTTGCGCTGGCTGCTTCCATCCTGACTTTTCTGGGGGAGCTTGAGACATATGGCCAGAGCCTGGAGAATCTGCACAGCCTGCACCCTGAGGAATATTCGCAGCACTGGCAGGATTCCATGCAGCTTTTAAGTGATTTCTCCGCAAGATGGCAGAAAAGCCTTGAAGCTCAAGCTTTGCAGACTTTTGAATCGCGGCGTAATCAATACCTCCTTGGCACGGCCAGGCAATGGCGGGAAAGCCCACCGGATTTTCCGGTTATTATAGCTGGTTCAACCGGAAGTATTCCGGCGACCGCAGAGTTGATTAAAACTGTTTTTCAAATGCCCCGTGGCATAATTGTGCTGCATGGGCTGGACGCAACCCCGGAATGCCGCGCTTGGAACGGAGGACTTGAGGCCTATCACCAGTATTCCCTGCGGATGCTGCTGGAAAAGCTGGGAGTGGCCAGGGAGGCGGTTATCAGTATTGACCCGCAAGCTGCAATAGATAGTGGTTTCATGCTGCCGTCGGCTTGCGCTGATGAATGGGTAATGCGTGGGGGAGATGATCCGTATGCCCATATCACCTGCTTAAAGTTTGAAAATGAACTGCGGGAGCTTAAAGCTATCCCGCACCTGATTAAAAAAGCCGCGCTCTCAAACAGCCACAGGATTGCGGTCATTGCCACCGATAAAAACCTGCTACACCGGATTTCCCTGCAACTGCGGATGGATGGGCTAAAGCATGAATCATCAGCCGGTATTTCGCTTCCGGAAACCAGAGCGGGAAACTTCGCACTGCTTGCCGCTATCGCTTTTGCTTCCGGCTTCTCAGGGCTTGACATGCTGGCTGTGCTGAAGCATCCCCTGTGCCACTTTGGTGATGGACTGTATGGCGACCGCTCAGCCTATGATTTCGCCAGATTTGCGGAGATGAATATACTGCGCGCAAGCAAGGCTTATCAGAATCTGGGCGATATTATCCGCCGTTTAGAACATAGCGGGGAGGATGATGAAGCCTTAAGTTTTTTCCGCGCCCTGTTTGATGCCGCAAGCAAAAAGGCCGATATACCGCAAAGTACATTAGAGTCTCTCAACCAGTTCCTGCAAATCATGGCTGGTGGTGATTCAAGCGATAGTGAGAATCTGTTATTATGGAATGCGGATGGCGGCGCGGAGCTTCAAGATGCGCTTGATGAACTGCTTATGTTTAAGCAGACTGCTACTTTAAGCCGTTCGGCTCTGCCTGGTTTTCTGCGCAAAGTATTGTGCAGCATAGTATGTAGCCCTGCGCATGATCAGGAGGGAGGTGGTGGGATATTCCTGCTTACACCCATTGAAGCGCGGTTACTTGCGTTTGATGTGGTAATTCTGGCCGGAATGAACGATGGCAACTGGCCGCGGACCAGCAGCGGCGATATATGGGCAACTAACGGAATGCGCGAGACACTTGGCCTGCCTACCATAGAGCACCAAGCCGGGCTGGCGGCGCACGATTTTGTCAATGCGTTATCATCAGCAAAGCAGGTATATATCACTCGCAGCCTGAAGAGCGGTAGCGCGCTCAACACCGAATCGCGTTTTTTATCCCGCCTGGCGCTGTATGCTAAAATTGCCTACGGCTCTGATATAAAGAACAGGGATGAAGCCCTGGAGGTAGCAGAGTGGCTGGATTACCTGCATAAACCACTACAATACACCCCCGCGCAGGAACCTTTGCCAAGCCCGCCCATTACCGCCCGGCTCGCGGAGATACACGCAACTGAAGTGGAAACTTTAATGCGTGACCCATATGAATTTTATTGTAGCTCCATACTGAAATTAAAACCGCTGGATGAGGTGGATAGCGAGGCCGACAGCCGGGATTTCGGTATCATGATCCATGAACTCATGGCAAGCCTTGCGCGTAATTTCCTAACCCACTCCCGTGAGGAGCATTTAAATATTCTGCTGGAACAGGCGGAGCGGGGATTCCACCGCCTGGGTTATCCCCCGGTTTTAGCGGTGCTCTGGCTGCCGCGCATAAAACGTGCGCTGGAATGGGCGCTGGAGAACGAAGCAGCGCGCAGAAGCCGCTACAGTAAAACTTATGCTGAAATCAAAGGCGCAATTGATTTAAGCGGATTCAAGCTGAAAGCGCGGGCGGATCGCCTGGATTACAATAATGCTGAGATAGCACTGGTGGACTATAAAACCGGAACACCGCCATCACTCAAGGATATTTCCACCGGAAAAAGGCCGCAGATTCTGGTTGAAGCCCTGATTGCAGAGGGGGGAGGGTTTGATGCTACAGGCACTACGAATACGCATATCAGCGAGCTTGCCTTCTGGAAGATAAATGGCCGGGATGATGGCGTGGTGACTGAACTTGCTGACAGTACGGTTATCAGGCAACTTCTGGCAGACTTTAAAGAACATCTGCCACTGATGCTGGAGCAATTCCTGCGTAGCGATTCAGCCTTTTATGTAGCAAACTCAGGCAAACCCCTCGCCAGCCGCTATAGGCATCTGGAACGCTGGGAAGAATGGGGTATATATTAATCCATCCATAGATATAGCGGATAACGCAAAGTTTGCGATACAACAGTTTGTTATCGGCTGGAGGAGTGTAACGACGCCCCGTTTAGCTGGGGGGTAGGGGGCGCGTAGAAAATAACGAAGCTGTTTTTAGCCCTGACGGGGGGAAAGCCCCTTAAAACAAGCAATTATAGTCGCGGATTGCCTGTCGCCTGAAGCCATGCCTGCCGAAGCTTAGCGTAGGCAGGTTAGCGTAGGGTGAGCGGCCATGCGCAAAACATAAAAGATATACCGTAACTATCCAGGTATTGGTACTGCCTCTCGGCTTCCCCCACCGCCTGCGGGGGGGGCTAGGGGGGGCATCTTTCTTCTTATCATAGTACCCACACATTCCCCCCCCTTAATCCCCCCCGCAAGCGGTTGGGGAGACAAGCAATGTGAATTTAGGCCGGAAGACCTGGGAAGTTACGATATACCTAATCGCACTCTTGAAGTGCGATAGGTATATTAGACTTCTCTCCAAACTCTACTGCGCTGGCAAACTTGCTTGTCGCTGGCTGCGCTAAGCTACACAAATGAGGTTTACTCATCTGGTAGTTAAGCTTAGCTCTCAAATCCGCATGTACTTCTGTGTACACTTTCGTTTTTGCGATGCTCGCTTCGCGCATTTTGCTCACCGCAGCGAGTTTCGAAAGAAGTCTATTATTGAATGCGTATTCATCCTGCATTGTTTTTTTGACCTGTTGGTCTGGCTGGCCTTTCCCCTGCATTATTATTCTGCCATATTTTCTTATGTCAGCATTGCCCTTTTTAATGGCATCACTGAGTTCAGGGATTTTAAGGGGACTTATGGCAAGATATGCGTAATAGTCCTGGTCATCGTGGCCTTTGGCCTGCACCAGCACAATCATTATTGATTGTTCCAGCAGCATCTTTTCCAGATAAGTAAATTCCATTACATAGCCTTGCCGGAATTGCTGAAAAGGTTCTGTATGTTTTCTGATATTTGACTTAGTGAACCGCTGATAGGAGTTCTGCCAAGTATCAGAACCGTTCCCATAACCACGAAGAAGTCCAGCAGAGAAGTTGCGGCATTGTCCTTGAGATGCGTATCGCACAGTTTGTCCCCGGCGACCATACCCACCAGTTTATGTATGGTTTTACGATAACCTGTCAGTAATGGGCGAAGCAACTCAGAATCCAGGCTTTTATTAAATAGATATAATGATCCTGCTGTAATAGCGGCTGATTTAATAGTGGTTGGAAATATCTCCGCCTTCTCGAATAGATTTGCAGAGTCCGCATTTTTCATACAGATAATATTAACCAAGCCGTATAAAATTTCTATTATGATCATGAATTGCGAGGGAATTCTATGAGGTTGTTGTTTTCTAATGTTCCAGGTCTCTATAACTCTCGAACATTACCTATAATATTTGACAACATCAATATTTTGAAGATTCTTGCGAGTATAGGAGAGTAGCTCAATTGGTAGAGCATCGGTCTCCAAAACCGAGGGTTGCAGGTTCGAGTCCTGTCTCTCCTGCCATAAAGTCTGCTGCCGTCACAATCAGCAGCTTGCGCTGGCGAATCTTTCCCATCTAACGCAGGAAATTTCCCTGGATGCCGACGGGTATTCTATCTGGTAACGGTCAGGCTCTACACATTAAACCTGAAGTGGAGGATGTCGCCGTCCTGAACTATATATTCCTTACCTTCCAGGCGTAGTTTACCTGCTTCTTTGCAGCCCTGTTCGCCGCCAAGCCGTACAAAATCATCGTAGCCAATAGTCTCAGCGCGGATGAAGCCTTTTTCAAAATCGGTATGGATCTTACCTGCAGCCTGGGGGGCGGTGGAGTTTTTCTCTACCGTCCAGGCTCTGGCTTCCTTGGGGCCTACGGTGAAGAAGGTTATAAGGTTAAGCAGGCCATACCCGGCGCTGACAATACGCGCAAGCCCGGTTTGCGTTAATCCCAGCGCAGTGAGCATCTCAAATTTATCCGCCTCGCTATCTAATGCAGAAATTTCCGATTCAATTTTTGCGGAGATTATCTCAGCATTTGTGCCCTCTGATATTGCATAATCCTTCATGCGGGCTGTGTGCTGATTGCCAGCAGTAATCTCCGATTCATCAACATTACAGGCGTACATCATGGGTTTCATGGTGATAAGCTGAAATCTGGCGGCAATATCTTTCTCGTGCTCACTAAGCGGCAGCAGGCGCGCCAGTTTTCCATCGTTTAAATATGTGATTATTTTTGCCGCAACCTCGCATTCCTCCCGCGCTTCCTTATCGCCCCCCTTGGCCTTCTTGCTCTGGCTATCAACTTTGCGATTCAAACTGTCCAGATCCGCCAGGATAAGCTCGGTATTGACTATTTCAGCATCGCGCACAGGGTCTACGCCGCCTTCCACATGTACAACATCCCCGTTTTCAAAGCACCGCACCACATGGATAATTGCATCCACCTGCTTGATATGGCTGAGGAACTGATTGCCAAGCCCTTCCCCCCTGCTGGCACCTTTCACTAAACCCGCAATATCAACAAACTCCAGCGAAGTAGGGATGATTTTCGCAGATTTCCCGATTGCCGCTACTGTATCCAGCCTTGCATCCGGCACGCCTACCTTGCCCACGTTCGGCTCTATGGTGCAGAAAGGGTAATTCGCCGCTTCAGCCTGCGCCGTTGCCAGCAAAGCATTAAACAAGGTGGATTTGCCAACATTTGGCAATCCTACAATTCCGCAATTGAAACCCATTAGATTTTAATCCTTTATAACACATAGCCTCGTAACTATATAGTTAAAGCACGTCAAATTGAAAAGCATATGAGCATAGGCATACGCAAAAGAATAATTGAGGACGCTGGTTTTTTCTATAACCAGGGGTGGATGTGGGGAACCTCCGGCAACCTCTCAGCGCGGGATGTATCAACACGTCTGGCCGGGCTGGAGGGGGAGGCTATAGTGAGGGAGCAGGCATTCTGGATTACCGCCAGCAGTTGCGATAAAGGAAGGCTGGAACTTACCCACTTCGTGAAGGTGGATATGGAAGGAAAGCTCATAGAGAAATTTGTGGCCAACGCCAGGCCATCCGCCGAAGTTTCCATTCACTCAGCCGTGTATGCGGCATTTCACCAGGCCAATGCCTGTTACCATGTGCATTCCCCTGAGAATAATGTGATTTCAGCCACGGCAGAATCCGGCTATGTTGATCTGCCGGAGATAGAAATGCTGAAAGGTTTCGGTATCAAAACAGTAAAAAACCAACGTATCCGGGTGTTTGAAAATCATGATAACGTCACTGAGATAGCGGCTGAAATGCGGGAATATTTCGCCCACAATCCTGATACACTGCCTGTGGCGCTGATTAAATATCACGGCCTTACCTGCTGGGGCACCAGCACTAGAGAGACCCGTAATTACGTTGAATTAATGGAGTTTATCTTCAGAACCATGGTTTTGAACCGCAGGCTTTAGATATACTCCTCGCATTTCAAGAATTGACGTTGTTGGAGCGAAGTATAGTGCACTTTTGTACCATTATCATAATGGCCATAATGGCCGGGCGGCTGGATTTTAGATTCAAAAGTAATCCTCGGCAGTTTCTGTATTTTAATTTTTTTGCGGATTTCTTCCGGGATATCTTCAAATCTTTTATTTACCGTGTCACTGCCGCTTAGTACCATTATCTCATCAATGTCATTTGATTTAGCCAGTTCAAAGATAACCTTCTGAGCCATTGCCAGCTCCCCGGTTCCTATCGGCAGCTCAATATGCCATAAAATTTTTTTGCCCATAATATAACTATGCCGACTGTGTCACATGAATAATCCGCGCATTAACATACATTAAGACGTATTGCCAATAATATTAACAAGCTCTACTATATCCAGAAAATCATTGAAACAGGAAGTGCGCAGGATTATAGCTGCAAATACTATTAAAAAGGCCGCTCCATGAAAAATCTTGAATCTAATAAAATCGCCGCCGCGTTGATTATAAGTGCTTTAATTGCCAGCAGCACGGGTTATGTTGCCAGTGCGGTTTACACGCCTGAACTGACTCCGCAGAAAAGGGGTTATCAGATTGAGGTTGCGGCAGCGGATACTGCAACTGCAACGCCCGGCGCAAAGCAGGAAGAAAAAGCTCCGGATATACTGCCATTGCTTAAGGATGCTAATGTCGAATTAGGTAAAACCGCAGCTAAGAAGTGCCTGGCCTGTCACAGCATGGATAAAGGCGGCGCTAATAAGGTAGGCCCGAACTTATGGGCAATAGTTGGCAAAACACCCGCCAGCACTGATGGATTTACATACTCCACAGCCATGCAGGAGTTTGGCAAAAGTGGGAAAAAATGGAACTATGAGGAACTGGGTAAGTTTCTCTACGCCCCTCAGAAAGATATTAAAGGCACGAAAATGGCCTTCGCCGGAGTGAAAAAGCCTGATGAACTGGCGGCACTGGTAGCCTACCTGCGTTCCCTCAGCGATAACCCCGCGCCACTACCATAACAACTGGAAGCATACAAATATGTCCCCCGCTATAATATGGCTTGTTGCCGGAATGGCTCTGATAGCGTTGGAGACTTCGCTTATCCCCAGCATGGGCTTCCTGCTTTTCTCTGGTTTATCCGCCCTTTGCGTTGGCTTGCTAGCGTACTTTGGCCTGGCTGATACCCTGGCCGTGCAGGCGGCGTGGTGGTGTTTATTCAGCGTGTTATGGGCGGTTGTTTTATGGCATCCGCTTAAAAAATTCAGAATCGGAAAAAATGCAAATAACTATAGCGATATTATCGGCAGCACCGCCACAGTAAACTCAGCCAATTTGCGCAAAGACAGGGAAGGGCAAATTAAATGGTCAGGCTCCATAATGCAGGCTCGTCTGTCAAGCTCCGCATCACTAGAGGAAATTCCGCAGGGTATGGAGGTTGAAATTATGGAAATTCAGGGCAATGTGGCGCTGGTAAAGCCTAGGTAAAAAGTATCGTTTTATGGGAAAATATAAACGGGTATATACCCCTATCGTCTGAAGAGTGTGGTTTAATGATGTCATTTCAGGGGTATA
>CAYTOJ010000032.1:0-16805 GCA_964439415.1 uncultured Rickettsiales bacterium | reverse complement strand
TCCACGCACAAAGTTGAGCCAACAGGCAAAAAGAAAGTAAAGGCGGCATGACAGACGGTATGTCCATTATAGTTCAACAATTGCCTCTTAGGAGCGAAGCGACCTGCGCCAGCGCGCTGGGGGGAGGCTGTAAGCCGGGGGGTGCGCCCCCCTCAACAAACAAAAGATATACTGCTGAAACTCCTGCCTCAAACCAACTATTCATTCAGGAGCCTTATGCAGTATACTGAAAATATCCTGGTAGTCGGCGGCGCTGGATACATAGGCGCGCATATGGTGCGCATACTCCAGGAAAATGGTCTGAAGCCCATAGTGCTGGATAGCCTGGAGCATGGCCACGCGGAAGCTGTAGGGGGCGCGGAATTAATCATAGGTGATATTGGCAACCGCGCACTGTTGAATGAGGTTTTTACATCCCGCAGTTTTGCCGGGGTTATGCATTTTGCATCTTATATTCAGGTTGGTGAATCCGTCACTGCGCCTGCAAAATATTATGATAATAACGTATCACGCACGCTTTGCCTGCTGGATGCAATGGTGGAGAATAAAGTTGATAATTTTATTTTCTCCTCCACCGCCGCTATTTTTGGTAATCCTGAATATACGCCGATAAATGAGGCACACCCGAAGAATCCCATCAATCCCTATGGCCGCAGCAAGCTGATGGTGGAGCAGATTCTTGCCGATTATGAAAAAGCCTACGGCCTTAAATATGGCTGCCTGCGCTACTTCAATGCGGCAGGAGCCATACCGGATGGTTCGATCGGCGAATCGCACGAGCCGGAGACGCACCTTATACCCCTGGTTCTGCAAGCCGCATCAGGCCGCCGCAGCCATATAAGCATTTACGGTGATGATTACCCCACACTGGACGGCACATGCATCCGCGATTATATCCATATCTGCGACCTTGGAACGGCGCATCTGCTACTGCTGCGGGCATTCATGGGTGGCATGAATTCAGCTAGTTTCAACTTAGGAACCGGCGAGGGGTACAGCATACTACAGGTAATAGAAACTGCATGTAATGTCACAAACCAGGAAATCAGCACCGTTTACGCGCCGCGCAGAGCTGGCGATCCGGCTGTGTTGATAGCGGACGGCTCAGCGGGAAAAGAAAAGCTGGGGTGGAGGCCAGAATTGTCCGACCTTGAAACAATAATCAGACACGCCTGGCAGTGGGAGCAAAAACTCGCCGCCAATAAAGCAAAATAAATTTAAACAAGAAACACACATGCTAACTCAAGAACAGATAAGATCAGTCAGCCGTTTTAATTATTTAAGGGTTTCGGAAAATGCCGTTCTCGCGTGGATTCGCATAACTGATGACGTAACCGATACCATCAACGTTCATACAAACGGCGCTGCTGCTAATAACATAAACGGCTACTGGCAAACGCCGGACAGTCTGTATGCTTACGCCCTGTTCCCTTATACCGGAACAGGAGAAGCAGGTGCAGGCAGAATTGAGATATTCAGGGGTGATAACCTGCTCAGCCAGATGGATAACCTGCCCCAGCGCGAGAACCGACGGGAGGAGGTGCTTAGCATCTACAGCAGAATCAGTGCCGCTCATCAGCAGCATTTCTTTAACCAGTTAACCCACGCCGCCGTTGAATTCGGGCTTGTTCATTCGCCTGTTTTTATCCACCTCTGCCATGCGCTCCGGCTGTCACTCAGTGCTACTCACTTTAATGTCTCCAGAAGTTACTGGCTTGCCCCTAATGTTTTATTCTTTGAGGGTGAGGCTGAATCCATCAGGCCGGATGCCGAACCAAAAATCCTGATTCTCACTAACGACAGGTTTGATAACATAACCAGCCGCTTTGTTCAGCTTGCAGAAAAAACATTCGCTTTCGTCATAGTATTTCCCACTGAATATATCCAGAAATACGCCGCCCATGCGCTGTGCACATATTTTACCGGAGGCAAACCGGTAATTATAAACGGCCTTAACCCCTGCCCGGCTTTTGGCCTTGAATTTACCGATTACCTTAATTCAGTCCCGCTTTATCAGCGTGCGCCATTACAGGAAATCATATGCCGGACGGTTATGGATTTCTCACCGGAACACCTTAAGGAAAACGCCGGGGAGCTTATCCGCAAACTGCAGATATTCATCAAATTCCCGGTAGTCAGTTGCACCAGCCCTGACAACCCGTTCAGTCTGCAATTTGACAAAATCATACCCGTAGGCGCAGAGGGGGTATTCGCATGTGGCTGGATGCGCGACCCATACAAAATGCTGGAATCCATTACCATGCATTCTGATCTGGGCTTCTCCTGCCGGATTGATCATACCATGTTCCGCCTGAAAAGACAGGATGTTGAGGATGCTTACAAAAACTCCCAGCATGGTGGATTTTCAGAGAACATGGGTTTTGTCTTTTATGCTCCCCTGCCAGCCCACATAACCGCGCACATGCAAGGCATGGCGGAGTTATATTCAGTTTATTTCACTGCGCACCTGAAAGGCGGTATCACTTATGATATCCGGCCTGAAATCATGCATCAGGATTCCTTCGCCGCAAGGGACTTTGTAACCAAGTCAATACACACCAGCCAGGTGACGGACGATATGATAACCCAGTGCATCGGCCCTGTAGCATCCAGCCTGCAGGCCAGGTGTATGAATGCGATTAATGTCCGCCGCGTGTATGAATATGGCAAGGCGGCGGAGAACCCAAAAGTCTCCATCGTGATTCCGCTGTACCAGCGGCTTGATTTTATCAGGCTGCAATTCGTGAAAATGGGGAACGACCCCACCATGCGCAATTGCGAAGTTATTTATGTGCTGGATTCCCCCTGGCAGGAATCTGAAGTTAAGGATATTATCAGCGAACTCACCATGCTCTACCGCCTGCCGGTAAAACTGGTAATCATGGAACGCAACGCCGGATATGCGGGAGCCACCAATACCGGAACTACCTATGCTCGCGGCGAATATGTAGTGCTGCTTAATTCCGATGTTATCCCTACCAAAGCAGGCTGGGCAGTCAGCATGGCGGATTTCTACGCCGCAACCCCTAACGTTGGCGCACTGGCACCTAAATTATTGTACGAGGATGATTCACTCCAGCACGCCGGGCTTTTCTTCACTAAGGCTACATTCCCGGTCTGGATTAACCTGCATTATTATAAGGGTTTTCCTGGTAATTTCCCGGCCGGGTCAATCAACCGCCCTGTTCCGGCAGTTACCGGAGCCTGCCTGATGGTGCGGCGTGACTTATGGCAGGAAGTGGGAATGCTCACTACTGATTATATCATCGGGGATTTTGAGGATTCTGATTTATGCCTGAAGCTGGCAGCGCGTGGCCTGAACAACTGGTATTACGCGGATGCCGAGCTTTACCACCTTGAAAGGCAGTCAGTGCCGCTTAATTCCAGTTATGCTGATAGCCTCGCCTGGCGCTATAACTCACGCATCCATACCGAAAGGTGGGATGGCCTGATTACCAGCCTGATGGCTCAGTACGGTGAAGTATAAGTTACACTCTAGAAGAGAAGTTTTTTAAATGAACGAGAATAGAAAAAGAACTACCATTAAAAGCAGCCAGCCCATAATCGGCAGGCCGGATAAAGCCGGGCATAAAAATGTTGTCACCACATCGAAGCTTGCAGCATTAAATGCCAATCGCAATATTGACACGGCGGTGAAGATTGAGCAAGCCGCCCCGGCGGCGCTTGCGCCTCAGCCAGTTGCTGAAGTTAAGCCAAAAGAGCGTATTCTGGTTATTACCCATAATCACCCGCATTTCTTTCCCGGCGGCGCGGAGATTATCGCTTACGATCTGTTCAAGGCCATGAAGAAGTATGATCATATCGAGCCATTCTTTCTGGGCGGAGTCTCCCCCGGCGATCGCAAACTGCACCCGGGCACGCCGTTTCAGGCTATGCGCGGCGCAGCTGATGAGTTCCTTTTCTGGGGCGGCGGCTTTGAAGGATTTATGCAATCCCAGGCGAGCAAGGGTTTTATCTATACCGATTTCAAACTGTTTCTGGAGAAGGTGCAGCCAACAGTTGTTCACTTCCACCACACGGTGAGGATCGGCCTGGAAGCTTTGCAGGTTGTGCGGCAGGTATTGCCTGATGTACCTGTAATCTACACCATACACGAATATTTATTCATCTGCCACCGCGATGGGCAGATGGTGCGCACGTTCAATAACGAATTATGTTCTGAAGCCTCCCCTTCCCGCTGCAATCAATGCTTCCCGGAGATCAGCCCAGCGGAATTTAAAATGCGTGAACTGTTCATAAAAGCGCACCTTGAGCATGTGGACATGTTCATATCACCCAGTCACTTCCTGGCTAACCGCTTTATCGGCTGGGGCATCCCCGCGGAGAAAATAACCGTGCTGGAAAATGGCCGCAAAGTCGAAGAACCTGCGCCGTTCCGGCCACTTGGTAAAGGCGGCAGGCGTAACGTTTTCGGTTACTTCGGCCAGATCAACCCGTTTAAAGGCGCTGTACTGGCGATAAAAGCGGTGGAGCACCTGGTAAGCAAGGGCTTTACTGACTTCCGGCTGGAGATTTTCGGCAACGTTGAACACCAGAGCAAGGAATTCAAGGAAGAATTCATGGAGTTCCTGGATAAATACCGTGAGAATGTCGGTTTTCATGGCCGCTATAATAACGAGGATATTCCGGACTTGATAAAACATGTGGATTGGGTGATAGTGCCCTCCACCTGGTGGGAAAATTCCCCACTGGTGATTCAGGAGGCATTCATGCATAAAAGGCCGATTCTATGCAGTAACATCGGCGGAATGGCTGAGAAGATTGAGCATAACGTCACCGGTCTGCATTTTAAAGTGCGTAACGAGGTAAGCCTGGCGGAACGCATGGAAGAAGCATGCAGGGATGAAAAACTCTGGCAGACTCTGGTTGATAACATCACCCCGAGGCTCTCAATTGAAGAATGCGCAGAACGGCACATCAAGATTTACGAGGTGCTGAAGCAGAGCCGTCCCCAGAATACAAATGCCGTTTAGGTTGCATTTATGGAAAACAAGCGCGTAGGAATAATTGATAACTTAAGCCACATAACTGAGTTCAGGGATTTAAAAGTGCTGAACTGCACAGCGGATGAGTTTAATCAGGCCGTTGGCGGCAATTCCGGCAATCTCGCCTTTGTTCTGGGAACAAATCTTGTAGTTGACAACCCTAAAACGCGGGTGGGCTGGCCGTGGCCGGTTGAGCAGATAAAATCCCGCGTGGATCATATAGTTGTATGCTGCGCTAATCAGATAGGCGCGCATGTTGAGCTTTCCAACTGGGCGAACAGGCTGGCGCAGTTTGACCTTCCGGTTACACTGATTGGCCTTGGCGCTCAAACCCCCAATTATGAAGCGGATATTGAAATACCTGACGGTACAAAACAGTTCCTGGAAGTTGTCAGCAAACTTAACGCAGGTTCGACATCTAACATTGGGGTAAGGGGAAAATACACGCAAGGCGTACTGCAAAGCATTGGCGTTGATTCAATTGTCACCGGCTGCCCTTCCATGTTTATCTCCCCTGATGTTTCGCTGGGGCGCACGATAGCAGCGAACAGCATAACGGAGAAAAAACCCAGACTGGCGGTGGCGGCAGGAAACCCTTACCACGTAGCAACCGCACCGCTGGAGAGGATTTTAATAGAAATTGTGGAGCAATCACAGGGTTCATATATCGTTCAACACCCTACTCAGCTTATCGCGCTGGCATTATCCAGATTTAACGAGAAGGAACATGCAGCTCTACAGCATCTTACCACTATTTATGGCGGCAGGTTTGATGTGCCTGGCCTTATAAAATGGTTCCGCAGAAACGCATATGTATTTTGCGACCCATTAGGCTGGATGGATTTTCTGCGTCACCACGATGGCGTACTGGGGCCTAGGTATCACGGTATAGCTCTTGGTGTTCAGGCGGGCGTGCCTTCACTGGCTGTACATATGGATAACCGCACCAGGGAACTTGCTGATACCAGTTGCATAAAATCAATCAGCGCCGAAGAGTTCAGCCTCTATAGCCATGAAGACATTATAAAATACATAAGCTGGAGCAAGGCGGAAGGCGATGCGTTTGATGCCAACAGAAGAAAACTGGCAAATATTACATATAACTTTGTAAAGTCGAACAAGCTGAATCCATCAGATCGCCTGCGGGACATCGCCCTTACTTCCGATGAATTTAAATTATAGAGTGGATTAGTAATCATGATATTCAAACGTAGAAACAAATACAGCACTAAGCAGCATTCTTCTTCCATCAATTCCAGAAATGAAGATGGGGAAGTTTTAGAAAAAGCTGATAATACACTGGAGGCTCAGGACAATACAGAAATTGAAACTCAGATATTCACCTTAAGCGAGGATAACAACATAAGCTTCCATGATGACGGCGCAGTATCCAAAGAAGTGGACAGGGAAGTTAAAGAAACACAGACAGCTTCACAAATAAGCAAGGAAGCATCTGAAGAACCGGAAGCTAAGAGCGAGGCAAAAAAGGAGCAGAATATAATTGGAGCCTTTGATAGCTCCAGCAATGCATATCTGTTTGGCTGGGCTGTGGATCTGAATAATCCCAGTAACAGCGTCAAGCTGAAAATACTGGTGGATGACAGAGAAGTTGGCGAATGCATAGCAAGCCATTACCGGGAGGATTTAAAATCCAATGCCGCCAATGGCTTCTCAGCTTTTTATTTTAATATTCCTGATGAATACCTGGATAGCAAACTGCACACCGTATCCGTTGTAAATGCCGCCGATGGTGAGCATATCAGATTCTCCCCCCATGTAGCTCTGCTGAAAAAAAGCCCCGTACTGAAGCCGCATTTTGAGGGTGCTGGGGCATTAGTTGGCAAGGAAGGCTGGTTATACCTCTGCAATGATTCCAACGAATGTATGGAATGGTTTAACGGCAGTCTGAAGTTCAGTGATAAGGAATTCCAGAGTTATAATAACCTGTTCAAACACAGGAAGCACTATTTTGAAAATCGTGGTATACCATACATTTTCTCACTGATTCCCGGCAAGGAAAGTGTTTACCCTGAATATCTGCCCGATGCCGTTAAGGTCAATCCATATGGCACACTGAACGAGCAGGTTGTATCCTGCCTGTTGCAGGGCGGCGATATGCAAGTAATGGATTTAAAACCGATATTACTGGCAGCCAAGGAATACGGGCAGATTTTCTACAAAAATGATTCCCACTGGAATTATCTGGGTGCTTTTTTTGCGTACCGGGCAATCATGAATGCCGTGCGCAGGCATTTGCCAAACGTCACCCCAAAGCAACTGATAGATTTTGAACTGAAATTTATCCCCATAGAGCATGGCGACCTGGTGGAGAAAGACCAGTTCGCTTTTGAAAATGGCGAATACCGCCAGTTGGAGCGAATTCCGGTACAGGGCGAGATGCAGCCAGTGCTGGAGAGCAAGATTCCAAACACAGCAAAACAGATTCCAACACCTGAGCATCTAAAGGTTTCCAAAACCCGCGATACCATAATAATGGAAAAGCCGGATAAAAATCTACCAAGAGCGCTTGTTTTCAGGGATTCTCATACTGACTGGCTGATACCATTCATTTCTGAGCATTTCAGCCGCACCACTTTTATCTGGCAGCCACATATAAATCGCCAGGTGGTTGAGTCTGAAAAGCCGGATGTGGTAATTCATATTATGACTGAGCGTTTCCTGGCGCATATACCGGGCAGCTAGTGCAATTATTTAAGGCTCACAACTGGTGCTTCGCTATTAAAGTTACAATAACGACCTTTTTTCGTCACTGTCCGAGTGGTCTGCCGGTCTGGATGTACATTGCTTGTCTCCCCCCCCGCAGGCGGTGGGGGAAGCCGAGAGTTCGTGCCAACACCTGGGCAGTTACCTTTTTTCTCAGCCTCTTTTGCTCTGCGAATTCTCATGCTGGTAATGGCAACTTGAAAATTGCGCCAGCAGGCAAGCCGGAAGTAGTGTTTGACTGGAAAAAGCAGGCCTGCGCAGCTGATGATGCGCCGGATACTGGCGCAAGGGCTTTTCGGAACAGCCAGGGTGAGATTCAATTTTTTGCCTCACACTTCCGCACCAGGCGAAGTTCCGGCGAATCATTCTATAAGCTGAAACACCACTGCGATATAAGCTTTGAAGGAAATTATAATCCCGACCCTGCCGCATATAGCGATCATGGCTGGATTTCCGGGATTTATACTGAGGACGGTAACAAAATACTCGCTCTGGTTCACAATGAATATCAGGGTAATAAATATCCTGGCCGCTGCAACTTCGATGAATACTTCCGCTGCTGGCGCAATTCAATATCCCTGGCTATATCGACAAACGGCGGAGCCACATATAAACTGGCGGAATCGCAGCATCTCATAGCTGCCCTGCCGTATAAGTATGACCCGCAGGCTCCATCCAATACCGGATATTTTAATCCCAGTAATATAATCAGGCATAATAACTATTATTACGCCATGTTTTCAACTATCGGTTATAAAGCGCAAAAGCGCGGCCTGTGCGTTATACGCAGCCATAAGTCTGATGATCCTAACTCATGGCGGGCATGGGATGGCACAGGCTTCAACGTAAGCTTTGTTGATCCATATAAAACACCAGTTAAAAACCCGGCGATGCATACATGCGAACCTGTCGGGAATGGTAAACTTAATGCCAATATCGCAGGGTTGGTTTTTCATGAACCGAGCAACCAGTTTATAATTACTATGGTTGCTGATAAGATAATAGATAACAAAAAGGTATATGGTTTTTATGCGGCCACTTCTGCTGACCTGATAGAATGGTCTGACATGCAGTTGATTATGGAAACGCCAACCATGCCTAAATCGCTGGTTAAGGGCAAGCCTTGCAATGCGCTGAATGTTTACCCTTCCCTCATTGATCATGCCAGCACTGACCGTAGTTTTAATACAATTGGCAACACGCCGCATCTGTACTTCACCAGGTATTATCTGAACCCAAAAAACTGTAATGGCACTGACCGCCGCGATTTAATGCGGATACCTCTGAAAATCACTATGTAAGCATTGAGGAGATATGTCTTTCGACCCCGCCAATATCATGAATAAAAAAATAGCGGATGGCTCCACCATCGCTGACTTGCTGGAGAAAAACATCGTTTTGGCGCAGGATTTTCCACATATAAAGAAAGCTAATGCGGCGCTTTTTTATGTAAATCCGGATAATAAAAGTGATGTTAAAGTTCTTTTATACAAGCCCGGCAAACCCAGTTCCAGTTATGGGCTACCGGGTGGGCACAGGGATGCCTTGAATTGTGATCCAGCCGAAATCAAAGACATGCCAGTTACTGAATTCACGGGTATCAATGCTGATAAAAAAGAGCTTCCGATAATTGCCGTTTTAAGGGAGTTACAGGAGGAGATTGTCCCCAAAAATGAGGGAAAAGGTTTTGATATTGCCGCTATTAAATCCATCCCAGCGATTTTTGATACACCTTACACCCGGGTTTCAAGCAGGGAGAATAGTAACCTTGTAGTTTTTGGCATACAGTATGATAATTCCGCCCTGTTTCCTGATCTGGTAAGCGGGAAATGCCGCTGGTTTGATGCGCATAAATTGCTGGCTGCTTTAAGCGACAAACAGAATGAGGAATTTATCACTGTGGAAGGCGAGCAAGTCAGAGTCCAATATGCTGGATTTGCTATAAAGGCTTTGCATGAATCCGGTATCTGCTTAAACACTCCTCCAGCTACAGCTATCCGGTGTGAAACAGCCTCTGAACGCAGACCACTAATAGACAGGTAGTCTACATCTATTTACGCCCGAACAGGCGTTCAATATCTTTAAGTTTCAGTTCAATATAGGTGGGGCGGCCATGGTTGCACTGGCCGGAGTGTGGGGTTTTCTCCATATCCCGCAGCAGTTGGTTCATCTCATCAGCGTTAAGTATCCTACCGGCTCTGATGCTGGTGTGGCAGGCCAGCGTGCCGGAGAAATGTGCCAGCGCATCCTCCAGTGCGGTTCCATCCCCGAACTCTCCGGCTTCCTCGGCTAAATCCTTGATTGCCGCCACAACGTCAAACTCACTTAAGGTTGCGGGAATTTCTCTAACCGTCACTGACCCGTCACCGAATTCCTCAATCACCAGGCCGAAGCTTTGCAGCCTAGGCGCTATGTCCATTATCCGCCCGGCTTTTGCTGCGCCAAGCTCCACCACCACCGGCATCAATAACGGTTGGGATTGCACCCGGCCACCGGCCGCCGCTTTTTTGATGCGCTCATACACCAGCCGCTCATGGGCGGCGTGTTGATCCACCACCACTATGCCGTGTTCGTTCTGGGCGATTATGTACGTGCCATGCACCTGCGCCTTCGCTGCGCCAAGTGGAAAGGTCGCCTCCGCCATCTGCTCCGGCTGCTCCGGCGCGGCATACCTGGCGGATGGCTCAAATAATGTTTGCCCCAGAACTTCCCGCCTGCCCTCGGCCAGTGCTGACGTGGGCAGGCTGTAATTATAAAGTGATGTCTGACTATACCCTGAATAATGCGGATAATTATGCGTATGCGCAGCCGGGGTAACTGCCCGCAGGGCTGCGTCGGACACACTGCTGGAAGCCTTAAACCCGGCTGATGATATTGCGCCGCGCAGCGCGCTGATAATAATGCCGCGCACCTCGGATGGTTCCCGGAAACGTACTTCAGATTTTGCCGGGTGCACGTTTACATCCACCATTTCCGGCGGCAGACTTATAAATAGTGCCAGTGCCGGGAAACGCTCCCGCGCCAGAAAATCCGCATATGCGCCGCGCACTGCTCCTTGCAGCAGCTTATCACGCACGGGGCGGCCATTCACAAAAGTAAACTGCTGCGCCATAGTCGGGCGGTTATAGGTGGGCAGACCCGCAAGCCCGCTAACTTCCATGCCGCCTCTGCTGAGCGCAACAGGCGCACAGTTTTTAGTAAAGTCAGGCCCTAAAAGATCAGCCACCCGTTTGATTTTGATTAAATCTCTGGATACTGACACTGTCTCTCGGCTTTCCCCCCTGTTTGCGGGGGGGGCTAGGGGGGGGCATGTATTGGCACTATGAGAAGAAGAAAGATGCCCCCTCCCTAACCCTCCCCCGTAAACGGGAGAGGGGACGATGGAGTGGTTTTCTACATGATCCTCTTCCTGACCATCAAAGGAGGTTTGAGGGATATCTAATGTGTCATTTCTAGAGATTGCGGATTTAAGCGACAGCTTGAGTTTCCCGTCAATATACAGCTTGAAGGCTACATCCTCGCGGGACATTGCCAGCTTTTCCATAGTCTCGTAAACAGCAGAGTTTTCAGCACGGTCGGATTTTAGAAATTTCAAGCGCGCAGGCGTGGCATAGAATAAATCAGCCACCTCTATTTCCGTGCCAAAATCCCCCGCCGCTGGCTGTGGCTCTGCTATCTGCCCGCCGTTTGCTTTTAGGACATAAGCTGAATCAGAACCCTTTATGCGGCTGGTGATGCGGACTTTGGCGATGGAGGCTATGGAAGGCAAAGCCTCCCCCCTGAAGCCGAAAGTGAGAATGTGCGATAAATCATCCCCCGGCAGTTTGGATGTAGCATGGCGCTGCATGGCAAGTTTCATATCATCTGGGCTCATCCCCCGACCATTATCGCGCACCAGTATCAGGGATTTTCCGCCGCCAGTTACCTGCACTTCCAGATCATCAGCACCAGCATCCAGCGCATTTTCCACCAGTTCCTTCACCACTGAAGCCGGGCGTTCTATCACCTCCCCCGCTGCTATCTGATTAATCAGATTCTGGGGTAGTAAGCGGATTTTAGTAGCTCCACAGGTCTGCTGGCCTAAATATTCATTGCTTGTCTCCCCCACCGCGAGCATAGGGGGATTAAGGGGGGGGCATGTGTTGGTACTACCAGAAGAAAGGTTCCCCCCCCTAGCCCCCCCCGCAAGCGGTGGGGGAAGCCGAGAGTTCGTGCCAGCACCTCGGGAGTTATGGATTTTGTTTATGTGGTTCAAAATGAACGCCAGAAATTAAATACTACACATTACTTTCTTAAGCACTTTATCAGGATTATTCGCATCTATTGCTGATAAGGCCTGATTAGCAATTAACCAAGGGTCTATAGCCTTCTTGCAAATGTACAAATTAAATGCGTTGTAAATAGCATAAAATGCAAATTCTAATTTCTCGGACAAATCAAAATCTTCATCCTGTAAAGCAGCTACAGATTCATTATAGCTCTCCTCTACGCCCCCAACATCATTCATACTGCGAACAGAAGCAATAGCCTTACTGGGAAGTTTAGCTTCCAACCGCTGAATTGTCCCGCAAACAGATTCCTTGTATTCTAATCCATCAGATGGAAATTCTTTTTCCCAAACAAGCAAAGCCGACTCACATAAGCATAGATTGATTTCACGCTGTCGTTCAAACGGCATTAACAAGAACTCTTTTACCAAAGAATTCAAAGCCATTTTGCCATCAAGCCGCTTTGCTTGCAGTAGCGGCGGCTTTGCCTGCGTGGATCATTGCGGCCTGGGCGGCGGCAAGGCGTGCGATTGGCACACGGTAGGGGGAGCATGAAACATAATCCAACCCGGTGCTCTGGCAGAACCTGATAGAAGCGGGATCGCCGCCGTGTTCACCGCAGATGCCAAGCTTGATGCCTGCACGGCTACTGCGCCCGCGCTCACAGGCTATTTTAATCAACTCACCAACGCCATCCTGATCCAGGGTTACGAAGGGGTCTTGCTCCAGGATGTTCTGGCGTTTGTAATCCTCAATAAAACTTGCGGAATCATCGCGGGAAATACCCAGTGTCGTTTGCGTGAGGTCATTCGTGCCGAAGCTGAAGAATTCGGCTGCTTCTGCTATCTCCCCTGCCTTTAGCGCCGCCCTTGGCAGCTCTATCATTGTGCCTACCAGATAGGTAAACTTCACGTTTTTCTCTAGCATTACCTGCTGCGCTGTAGAATCAACCAGATTCTTTAATATCTGTAATTCCTTCGCAGTCATCACCAATGGAATCATAATCTCAGGTGTTACCGCAGCCCCATTTGCACTCAGCTGCGCAACGGCTTCAAAAATCGCCCGCGCCTGCATCTCGTATATTTCCGGGTAGGTTATTCCTAAACGGCAACCCCTGTGACCCAGCATCGGGTTACTCTCCTTCAATGAGTGCGCCCGCGCCCTGACCATATCGGGGGAGATTCCTGCTGCCCTGGCTACATCCTTAACTTCAGCCTCGCTATGGGGCAGAAACTCATGCAGCGGCGGATCAAGCAGGCGTATGGTGACAGGTAGCCCATTCATGACTTTGAAAATATCAGCAAAATCCTGCCGCTGCATCGGCAGTAGCTTATCCAGTGCTTTGCGCCTGCCGTTTATATCCTGCGCCAGGATCATCTCCCGCATTGCAATAATACGGGTGGAATCAAAGAACATATGCTCGGTACGGCACAGGCCGATACCTTCAGCACCGAATCTGCGAGCCGTTTCGGCATCCGGCAGAGTCTCTGCGTTAGCGCGTATTTTTAAAGTGCGGATTTCATCCGCCCATTTCATGATGGTTGCAAATTCGGCTGACATTACCGGCTGAATGGTCGGAACTTCGCCAAGCAATACCTCCCCAGTGCCACCGTTGATGGTTATAATATCGCCCTCTTTCAAAGTGATACTGCCAACTGAAAGTATGCCCGTTTTATAATCTATTTTAATTTCACCAGCGCCGCAGACGCAAGGCTTGCCCATACCGCGAGCCACCACCGCCGCGTGTGAGGTCATACCACCGCGAGAGGTGAGTATGCCTTGCGCCGCATGCATACCGTGAATATCCTCAGGGCTGGTTTCCATACGCACCAGTATTACTTTTTCTTCCCTGCGCGCTTTCTCCTCAGCCACTTCCGCCGTGAATACTATCGTGCCACAAGCCGCACCGGGGGATGCAGGCAAACCTTTAGCTATCACCTGTTTTTTTGCTTTAGGATCCAGTGTTGGATGCAGCAATTGATCCAGTGAGTTTGGCTCAATGCGCTTTACCGCCTCAAACTTATCTATCAGACCTTCACTCACCATTTCAGAGGCTATTCTTAAAGCCGCCGCCGCCGTACGTTTGCCGCTTCTGGTTTGCAGCATCCACAGCTTGCTATTCTGCACGGTAAATTCTATATCCTGCATGTCCTTATAGTGCCGCTCCAGCTTATCGAAAACCTCGGTTAGCTGCTTGTATACCTCCGGCATGGTTTTTTCCATGGATGGCAACTGGCTGCCGCCTTCCAGCTTCTCCCGCTCGGTCAACGGTTGCGGAGTGCGGATTCCCGCTACTACATCCTCCCCTTGGGCATTAACCAGAAATTCGCCGTAATAGGCATTCTCACCCGTTGACGGGTTGCGCGTGAAGGCAACCCCGGTTGCGCAATCTTCGCCCATATTACCAAATACCATGGCCTGCACGTTAACCGCCGTGCCCCAGCTTTCCGGAATATCATGCAGCCTGCGGTAGGTTTTGGCGCGTGGACTCATCCAGGATTCAAAAACCGCTGAAATCGCACCCCAAAGTTGTTCCTTTGGATCCTGCGGAAACGGCTTGTTCAGCACTTCCTGCACTTTTTTCTTGTATGCTATGCATAGCCCCGCCAGATCATCGGCATTAAGGTCAGTATCCAGGTGTACACCTTTATCCTGCTTGCATTCCTCAATCATTTCCTCGAAATATGAATGATCCACGTTTAAAACCACGTCGGAATACATCTGAATAAAGCGGCGGTAGCTGTCATAGGCAAAACGGGGATTTCCAGTTCTGGCCGCCATGCCTTCCACCGTTGCGTCATTAAGCCCCAGGTTTAGCACCGTGTCCATCATGCCTGGCATTGATGCGCGCGCGCCGGAGCGCACCGAAACCAGCAGGGGATTTTCCTTGTTTCCAAATTCAGCGCCAACAGCAGACTCTATTTGCTTTAAAGCCTCATCAACTTCCGCATACAGGCTTTGGGGAACTTTCATGCCGCCCTTGTAATAAGCCTCGCATAGCCCGGTTGATATAGTAAAACCAGGGGGGACGGGCAGACCAAGCAGACTCATCTCCGCCAGGTTAGCACCCTTGCCACCTAGTATTTCCCGCATTTTGGCGTTGCCTTCGGCCTTGCCATCACCGAAACTGTATACAGCCTTGCTCATACCCTATTCCCGCTTAAACCTTAACGAGCGCCTTAACTAGCAGGGAATTATTAATATTCAAGTGCGTAAAGTAACCTTAGTAAAAACACTCTTCATGCGCAAGAGGTATACATCGCCGATTTAGCAATTTTATCACAAAATCGCAAAAAAAAAACAATAGCTTACAGATAGCGTTAGCTTGTATTATCCCGTCTTGCACTGGTTATTGAAGCTATGCTTCTATTTGATTTACCTCAACTGGAGGTATGGCCTTACCCAGGCGCAAGCGGGATAAACACCGTGTTTTTTTGCCAATAAGGAGAAGAAAATGGCAAAAAAAGAAAAAGCCATCGTATACATGTATACTTGCGCCAATTGTGGGCGCGAGTACAAGTATGCGAAAAAAGAGGATGCGCCGCGCAGCAGTAAATGCTGCGGCGCAATCCTCAAAAGCGGTGGGGTACGGCGCGTTTAGTGCTAAACCATCGCTCAGTAAACCCGGCTCAAACCGGGTTTACTGTTTTTTTTGCAGATTCCCTGCTTTTGACATTTCCACTGAAAACCGCTATATCAAGCTACAATTATAGTTATGTCGTGAATCATGAAGAAAATAACCACTCCCACAAACAGGCAATTCAAGGTAGGTGAGGAATTAAGGCACGCCATAGCGGAAATTTTCATGCGCGGCGAACTGCACTCGCCGGATCTGGAGAGCCATTCCATTACCGTATCGGAAGTCCGCATATCCCCCAACTTAAGGAGCGCCAGTGTATATGTCATGCCCCTGGGGGGAACTGATAAGGAAAAAGTTCTGAAGCAGCTGGAGCAGATAACGCCATTAATACGCACTCTGTTGGCACGAAAAGTATATATGAAATACCTGCCGCAACTTAAATTTGTCCTGGATCAAACTTTTGATAATGCCAGCAAAATCAATGAGTTGCTTAATAAGAGCGAAGTACAGAGGGATTTATCATAAATCCTGATATAAAGCATTACGAGGCTATAATCGCCGGGGGTGGGCTGGTTGGGGCTGCCCTGGCCTGCTCCCTGGCACGGCTGGGAATGGAATTGATAGTGCTGGAGGCAGGCCAGCCTGAGAGTTTTCTGGCTCATGAGTTTGACGGCAGGGTAAGCGCCATTTCTTATTCCTCTTACCTGGTGCTGAAAGATTGCGGTGTATGGGATAATTTAAGCGCCGGACAGGCACAGCCTATTCAGCAGATACGGGTGGTGGAGGATGATTCACTGTTTTTCGTGCATTTCAACCATGCTGACCTGTCCAGTAATCCATTAGAGGCTGGGTCGATTTCGCTAGTGCATAGCGAAAGTGGCGGTTTTCGAGAGCCAAGCGTTTTAAAAAACAGTGAAACTGTTTTTAGCGCAGGCGAAGCGCAAGTGTACACAGAAGTACATGCGAACCGGAAGCACAGAAAATCGCCATTTGCAGCAAGCAATAGTAGAAATCAACCTAGCCTCTTAGGGTTCATGGTGGAAAACCGCCATTTGCGGCAGGCGCTATATAAAACCATGCAAAGCCTTCCCAATATTACTTTAAAAACTGAATGCAAGGTTACTGATTTTGAAAATCAGGCGGAGCGGGTAATAGTGCAAACCTCTAAAGGTGATACATTCGCAAGCCCCCTGCTTTTCGCGGTGGATGGCCGCAATTCCGCAATCA
>CAYTOJ010000031.1:0-17111 GCA_964439415.1 uncultured Rickettsiales bacterium | reverse complement strand
GCTTGCTTCTCAAGAATGGATACTACTTAACATCAGTATATCCATTGCACTTCAGGATTTGAAATGCAATTACTATGTGGTATGCGTTACCCGCCTTTAAATAATGGATTTATACAACCAACCTAGGAGTAATAAATATGAGCAAGATTAAATTTTTAATGCCGTTTCTAGCATTACTGGTGCTTATTGCCCAGCCGGTTTACGCTAATATCCCGGAGAAAGATAAAATCAATATGCTACTGGAGGCTATAGAAAAATCTGATGTAAAGTTTATCCGTAACGGTGAGGAATGGGAGCCTGCCAAAGCGCGTAAGCATTTGGAGGAAAAATTAGCCAAAGCCGGTGATAAAGTTAAAACTGCTGATGATTTCATCAGTATCCTGGCCAGCAAATCCTCCACAACAGGAAAGCCTTACCATATTAAAACTTCCGATAATAAAACCGTTGAGAGCAGCATCTGGCTTAAAGATAAGCTGAACGAAATCAACGCAGCCAAGGATTATTAAGTATATTAACCCGAATAATGGATAAGGCTTGATTAAGGTGCTGTAATTCCTTCACTCTCCCCTTGGGGGAGAGTCGCAGAGAGCAACCCTCATAGAGGCGAAGATCGATGCGGTGAGGGGGAATTTATTGTACAGCGCGCACCCCTCACCCAATCGGCTTTGGCCTATGGCCTTGCCTCTTGGACTCTCCCCCAAGGGGAGAGTGAAGGAATTTCAATAACTTATAGCTCTCTTATCCATAACTCGGGTTATATTACACGGAGCGGCTAATTGTGAATCAGCCGCTCTACCTTCACTTAATCTATGCCACTTCCATCTTCTTCTGTGGCTGTGTGGCTCCTGCAAACTCGCAGATTTTATCAATACCACGCATTTGCTTTGCGCAGAAATTATCCAGGAAATTTTGCGGCAACGGAGTATCAAGCCCCAGACGCACCGACTCTTTCATAGCCGCTACGCCATCGAACTCCACATAAGCTAGCCGTGCGGATAGATGATTCGGCGCCATGCCAAAAGCCGTTCCTGGTAACAGGGCTACACACGTTTCCGCCAGTAACTTCTCGCATAACTCCGGCGAGGTAGCCACGTTATCAAAAGATTCTCTGCATGAATTAAAATCCAGGAACAGGTAAAAACCGCCCTGCGGCGCATGAACTGCGATCCCGCCGGCGTTTAAACGCTTCCATATTTCATTGCCGCTCATAGATAATATCCGCCGCTGGTGGGCAATATAGCCCCGAACCTCCGGCGTAGCCTGATAAGCTGATATGGCCGCCATCTGCACCGGCAGAGCCGCGCATGAATAAGTCTCCGACGCTATGCCAAGCAGGCATTCCTTAAAATCACCACTCAATGCTTCCGGCAGTAACGCCAGGCCAAGCCGCCAGCCGCCAGCGCCGCACCATTTGGAAAGCCCGGTAGTGATAATCGTGCCTTCAGGATAACTATGCGCCAGCGAGTAATGATCACCCGTATGATCCAGTAGGCCGTAAATTTCATCCGAAACTACCAGCACATTATACTTGCGCAGAACCTTGGTTAAATCCTCCAACTCTCCCTTGCTATACGTAAGCCCGTCCGGGTTGCCGGGATAATTGAGAATAAGTATGGATGGAACGTCCATATTCGCTTTGGTTTTCAACGCCGCCTCTAAAACTTGCGGTGTTACGCGCCAACGCTCATTAAAAGTTGTTTGCACCGGAATTACTGCATGACCATTCAAATGCGCCTGCGGCACGTAGGATACCCATGCGGGCGCCGGAACCAGAACATCCGCTTTTTTAAAAGCAGCCATCACAGCATATATCAGAATCTTTGAACCGGGCGCGACCAGAATATTATCCGCCTTATAGTCCAGCCCCTCCATCTCGCGGTGGAAGGTGGCGACTGCCTGGCGCAGTTCCAGCAAACCCTGCACGCTGGAATAAGCCTTGCAGTGTGCGTTATTCTTCAGTTCATCTATAACCGTTTGCGGCGGCAGGAATGGTGACTGCCCAAAACCGAATTTGTATACTTCCTTGCCCTGGCTCTCCAGATTGCGGGATTGCTCGTTCAGCAGCAGTGTCTGCGATTTATCTACAGCGCGTAAAAACTTAGAATACATGAAAATCCTTTTAGTGCGTACATTAAATGACAGCTATTACAAAAATCCGTAAGGGTCAACATCAGCCTTGAGGGTAATGGATGATGGAATGGCAACGCTTTTCAGCCAGGCACTCACAATGCCCTGCGTTGGGACACCCCGCCCGGCTTTGACTAAAAAACGGTAGCGGTAACGTTTTTTCATCAGGTTTATCGGTGCAGGAACCGGCCCCAGAACTATAAAATCCTCATGCTCAGGAATGCGTAGCGCCAATGAATTAGCGGCTCGGCGCACCACTTCCTCATTCAGGCCGGTCAGTAATATTGAAATCAAGCGGCTGAAGGGCGGCATTCCTGAAATACGGCGGCTGTCTACTTCGGCATGCAGGAAACCATCCCTGTCCCAGTTTTTCAGTGCCTGCATCACGGGATGCTCTGGCATATAAGTCTGTATTATAACGCTGGAGCCTTCCATCCCGCGCCCGGCGCGGCCAGCCACCTGATGAAGCAATTGATAGGTGCGCTCCCCCGCCCGTAAATCCCCCCCGGTCAGGCCGCTATCAGCATCCACCGCCGCAACCAGGGTAAGTGATGGAAAGTGATGCCCCTTGGCCAGCATCTGCGTACCGATAATTATATCAATTTCGCCTTTTTCAATCATGCCGATGAAGCTATCTATCTGCTTTAAATTCCCGGCGGTATCGCTGGTGACTGATAATAGACGGGCATTGGGGAAGCTTGATCTCACCTCACTCTCCAGCCGCTCCACCCCTGGGCCGCAGAATACCAGACTGTCAGGCTCATTACAGTCCGGGCAGATTTTTGGCATCTGCCGCTCAAACCCGCAGTAGTGGCAGGAAAGGGTGTTTTTATAACGGTGATACACCAGCCAGGTTGAGCAATCCGGGCAGTTAAGCCGCGATCCACAAGCGCGGCATAAGGTGAGCGGGGCAAAACCACGCCGATTAAGATATAATAAAACCTGCTGTTTTTTCTCCAGCGTTTTCAGTATCCTGTCATGGAGGGTGCGGGATATCCACTGCCCAGGCAACAGTTTATCCAGCCGCAAATCCACAAGGTTAACCACAGGCATGGCATGGGGGTTATAACGCTCCGCCAGGCGCACCCGCCCGTATTTACCGCTGAGTGCGTTCATGAAAGTCTCTACTGATGGCGTGGCGGATACCAGGAAACATGCTATCCCCTCCTCCCGCGCACGCAGCACCGCCATATCGCGGGCATGGTAAGTTACCCCTTCCTCCTGCTTGTAGGAGGCTTCATGCTCCTCATCCACCACTATCAGTTTTAAATCCGGATAGGGTAGAAACAAAGCTGAGCGCGCACCCACAATTATTCGCGCCTGCCCGTATGCGGCTTTTTTCCAGTTCTCTCGCCTGCGCGCCGGGGTAAGGGCGGAATGCCATTCCAGTGGACTATAGCCAAAACGGGCTTTGAACTTCTCCAATAGCTGCACCGTGAGTGATATTTCCGGCACGAGAACCAGAACCTGCCCGCCACTCTCCACCGCTTTTTCAATTGCTTTGAAATAAACTTCCGTTTTGCCGGAACCGGTAACACCATCTATCAGCGTGGTGGAATGACCGTTTAAGGGGGAGAGCTTCTCAAGCAGATACTGCACGGCTGCGCTTTGCACATCGGACAGTTCAGCAACCAGCGCGACGCCTCTATCCTGCTGTGCTTCCGCTGCTGACGGTTTTGAAAATACGCTTTCAACACTAAAGCTTAGTTTCAAAAAATTTCCCAATTCCCCCATGTTATAAGCCGCAGCTTTTGTCAGGAATGACCGCATGGAACTGCTAAGGGGTGGCAGCGGAACGGTGTGTTTAATCTCCTTCAGCTTCTCCTGCTTTACCTGTGATTGGGATGGATACTCCCACACCACTCCGTAAGTCGTGCGACTGCCCAGCGGAATCTGCACCACCATGCCTGCTTCGCAAATGTCTGAAGCGATATAGTCATAGGGCTGGCTGAACTTCCCCAGCGGCAGAACTTTAGTGGTTTTTAACTGACCGGTTGACATTAAAACAGATTGTCTTGAGTTATACCTATCACACTCTAGAGACGATAGGGGTATAGATTTACATTAATGATAAATTAATTCTTGAAAAGTATGCAGAACACTACTTATGTTGCTATGCAAAAAAATCAATGGAGATATGCCGATGTTATATAGATTGCGTAGGATATTACCACTAGTTTTAATACTAGCTTCTTTGGCAGGTGCAGGGCAGGCCGTGGCTGCTGAGCCGCCTACTCTGGACAAAGGGGATACCGCCTGGGTTTTAATCTCCTCAGCCCTGGTGTTGATGATGATAATACCAGGTCTGGCCTTATTTTATGGCGGGCTGGTGAAGAAAAATAATGTTTTAGCTACACTGATGCAGAGCTTCACGGTCTGCTCAATTGTCGCCGTACTCTGGCCTGCACTGGGGTATACCTTAGCTTTCAGCGAAGGCTCGGAATATATCGGTAGTTTCAGCAAAATGTTTCTGGGTGGCGTAGGTCTGAACTCCTTGAACGGCAGTATTCCTGAATCGGTATTTGTGATGTTTCAGTTTACCTTTGCCGCGATTACTATTGCCCTTATTTTTGGCTCTATTACTGACCGCATCAAATTCAGTGCCCTGCTGCTGTTCACGCCGTTATGGCTGATACTGGTTTACTGCCCAATCGCGCATTGGGTATGGGGTCCAGGTGGATTCATCGGCGGTACAGGCGTTGCGGATTTCAAAGGCGTGCTCGGCTACGGCGCAGCCCTTGACTATGCAGGTGGCACAGTAGTGCATATAAACTCAGGCGTTGCCGCGCTGGTGCTGGCTCTGGTTTTAGGCCGCCGCAGGGATTATGGAAAAACGCAGTATATACCACATAATCTTGTGCTGAGCGTCATGGGTGCGGCGCTTCTGTGGGTTGGCTGGTTTGGCTTTAACGCCGGGTCTGCACTGGGTGCAAATGAGCGAGCAGGAATGGCCATGCTGGTGACCAACACCGCCGCCGCTATAGCCGCCCTTACCTGGATAATTATTGAACTTATCCACCGTGGCAAGGCCAGCGTACTGGGTGGCATCTCCGGCGCGGTAGCTGGCTTGGTTGCAATTACTCCAGCGTCTGGTTTTGTGGATTTCAAAGGCTCCCTGGTGATTGGAATCGCTGGCGCGGTGGCATGTTACTGGGCGGTCAGCTATTTAAAATCCAGACTCAAATACGATGATTCCCTTGATGTGTTCGGTATTCATGGTATCGGCGGAATAGTCGGTGCTATCCTGACGGGTGTGCTCGCACTTAAGGATATCGGCGGCGCATCAGGCTTGCTGGAGGATAACAGTGCTCAGTTAATGGCGCAGATAATCAGCGTGGCTGTCACGGCTGCTTATTCCGCAATAGCAACCTATATCATCGCAAAAGTGGTGGATTTAAGCATAGGGCTGCGCGTTGACGAGGAAGCCGAGAAAACCGGGCTTGACCTTGCCATGCACGGCGAGCGCGTTGTATAGGAATGGATAGCATCCACACCTCAAATATTTTAGCGGGCTTCACCTGCAAAGGCGGAGCCTGCGAGGATACCTGCTGTAAAGCCTGGCAGATGCAGGTTGATGAAACCAGCTTACAGAAAATAAAGAACGCAGCGCCGCAGTTACTGGATTCCATCGAAGATGGATTCGGCGGCAAAATCATGCGCAAGAACCCGGATACGTCTTACTGTGTAAAATTCACGCCGGATGGCCTATGCGGAATCCATAAGGATTATGGCGAGGATTTCCTTGGGGATGCCTGTTTTTTCTACCCACGCATCCCCCGGCGCATTAATGGCGAGTTATATATGTCAGCGGCGCTTTCCTGCCCTGAAATTGCCCGTCTGGCTTTAGAAGGCAATCAAGACCGGGATTACTACACCCCAAAAACCTGCGTGCGTGTTCCGCAAATACTCAAGAGTTATGACAGCCGTTATGGAATAAGCCTGCATGAGGCTGTTATAGGAAGGCTGAAATCCTGTTCTGATTTTCAGGAGGCAGCCACATTTCTGATCAAGCTGTCTATGTTGCTGGAACAGGAAAATAATACAGACGATATAATATCACTGACTGATACACTGGAACTGGAAATTTTAAACGAAAAACTAGATACATACCGCCTGCTGAACACTGTTGCTGTGCTGATTTATTCATTGAAGGATTCACCCGCGCCTATGCGCCTTTTTGAAGTTTTGCATCTGGCTGAATCTAAACTCAAAATAAAAATTGATATATCGAGCGCCAGAATAATCAGTGCTGGCGGCGGCCTTGCGCAGATTGATAGCCTCTGGCAGGACTGGCGACAAAAACATAGACAGCAATTCCAAAAAAGCCTGATTAATATTCTAACCGCGCAGGTCTCGCAAAGCATGTTTCCCATTACAGGTGATAACGCTTTTTATTCCACTTCAGCTATTATTTTTAAAATCGCGCTTATACAACTGCTGGCCGCCTGCATGGATCAAACAGTAGAAAACCCTGAGGCAATGCTGATTAAAATCGTGCAAACCGTCTCACGGTTTCTGGATCATATGGAAAACACTGAGCTACTGACCGCCATATTTAAAGATAACGGCTGGACAACTCACCAACGCTTGGCAAGCCTTATTGCCCTCTAGTTACACTGAATTACGGACAATAGATTCTTTCACTATCCCATCAAAGGAGAGTCCAAGAGGCAAGGCCACAGGCCAAAACCGATTGGGTGAGGGGGTGCTTTCTATAAGTAAAGATTTTGCCCTCACCGCATCGACCTTCGCCTCTTTGAGGCTTGTTCTCTGCGACTCTCCCCCGAGGGGAGAGTGAAGAAACTACAGTACCTTAACTACGGTATTATTCATCATTCAGGTTAATTAGCAGCATCTATTTATCCCGCTCCACTTGCGCTGCTGGAACGAAATATAAAATTCCTGATATGTCATCTCGCTCTGACCGGGGTGATGATGGTGCGCATGATGCAGATAACGCTTGTATGCCCCCATGATTGTGAGTTCCTCATAGAGATTGATAATTGGCCGCATACGCTTCTGGAAAGACTTCCACATCACACCTTAACCATACTGGTTTGAATGTATACCTATCGCACTTCAAGAGTGCGACAGGTATATCTTTTATATTTTGCGCATGGCCGCCAACCCAGCCCCATGCGCGTATATACTGCTCGCAACTCACAGGATAAAATCCGCACTCTTCATGCGCGAGCAGTATATTCTGATTCGGACAGGCTTCCCCCCTGCCCTTTCAGAAACTTGTAACAGGTGAGTAGCGTATCAACCGCCACCAGCCAGAAAATGCATACAAAAAAGAACGCAAGTGCTGCGCAAAGCTTGTTATTAAACACTGTTTTAACGGCTATGCCAAGCTCCTTACCATCCAGAACGCCACTGTCTATTTTATCCTGCCATAGCTTCGCGGTTGCAAGGTTACCGATAGCCGGAACATCATTGAAGATTTTCTCATAACCTGTACTGGTCGTAACAATGCCAAGCCAGAGCAGCGGCAATAGCGTCACCAGCACATAACGCTTCTTGCCGGATTTAACTATAACCGCTGTTGCCAGGCATAGAGCGATTCCCGCCAGTATCTGGTTGGACATACCAAACAGCGGCCATAATATATTGATGCCGCCGTAGGGGTCTATCACACCCATGTATAGAAAATATCCCCAGGCCGTTACTATCAAGGCACTGGAAAATAATGTGGAGGGGTAAGAAGAAGTTCGGCCAAGTGGTTTATATATATTACCAAGCACATCCTGAAGCATGAATCTGGCTACTCTGGTTCCGGCATCAAGGGCGGTTAGTATAAATACCGCCTCAAACATAATGGCGAAGTGATACCATAAAGCCAGCATCTGCTTGCCGAATGCACTGCCGAATATATGCGCCATACCCACGGCCAGGGAAGGTGCGCCACCGGTGCGGCCAAACAGAGAATTCTCCCCCATATCACTTGCAAGCTGATCCATAGCCGCTGTGCTCACCGGAAATCCCCAACTGGTGATTTTATCCGCCATAGCCTCCACCCCGCCGCTTAAAGGGGTGTTGATCGCAAAGTAAATACCAGGCTCCAGCACTGTCGCGGCTATCATCGCCATTACCGCAACAAAGGATTCCAACGCCATACTGCCATATCCCACCATTCTGATATGCGCCTCACTCATGATTATCTTGGATGTAGTGCCGGAGGATATAAGCGAGTGGAAACCGGAAATAGCACCGCAAGCTATGGTGATAAACAGAAACGGAAAAATACCACCCGCCACAATCGGCCCGCTGCCGCTGGCGAACTGCGTCAACGCAGGCATTTTTATTTCAGGGCGGATAATAACAATCGCCACCGCCAGCAGGCTGATTGTTCCAAGCTTCAGAAATGTGGATAGATAATCACGCGGCGCAAGCAGCATCCACACCGGCAGAACTGCCGCGATAAACCCGTAGCCAATCACAAACCAGGCCAGGCGGAGCGGTTCCATATTAAAATATGCCGCCAGCGCGGGGGACTCTTTCACCCATTCACCGCCTACAACCGCCAGCAGCAGCAGGGCAAAACCGATAACCGATGCCTCCCCCACCCGGCCAATTCTGAAATACCTTAAATAAAAACCTATGAATATGGCTATGGGTATAGTGGCAAATACGGTAAAAGTAGCCCAAGAGCTATGCGCCATAGCCTTCACCACCACCAGGCCAAGCACCGCTATTAAAATAATCATTATGGTTACTGTGCCGATTATCGCCGCTGTGCCACCAATTCGCCCCAGTTCATCCTTCGCCATCTGCCCCAGGCTTCTGCCATCCCGCCGTACTGATAGAAACAAAATCACCATATCCTGAACGCAGCCGCCCAGAACAGCGCCGAATAATATCCACAATGTGCCGGGCAAATAACCGAACTGCGCCGCGAGAGTGGGGCCAATCAAAGGCCCCGGGCCTGATATAGCGGCGAAGTGATGCCCGAAAACTATCCACTTATTAGTTGGCACATAATCGCGCCCATCGTTAAAACGCTCCGCCGGGGTTGCCCTTGAAGGGTCAATCAGTAGAATTTTTGTGGTTATCCACTTGGAATAGAATCTATACGCCACTAAATAAGTACAAACGGCTGCGGCCACCAGCCAGGCTGAGTTTATACTCTCCCCCCTGTGCAGAGCAATTGAGCCTATACTGAACGCCCCGAAGAGAGAAATAACAACCCAGACAAAATGCTTCATAAACACCTGATAATTCTTTTAAGTATGGCATATTTAGTAGAAACTTTAGAAACAGCAACGATGCTTTTATAAAAGTGAAAAATTATACCAATTGTTAATTTATCACTGCCGCTTTATTAACCTTTTCCTGTTACCTTTCCGATACAAGACAATAATAGCGATATATGGAGTATACAAATGTCCTCAAGCCTGAAGGCGGTAGAAATGCCAAACCAGAATAAAAAAACAGCAACGCTGGAAATTGATGGAAAAAAATATTCCTATCCAATTCTGGAGGGCAGCGAAGGCCCCAGCGTTATAGATATAACCAAACTATATAACGATACCGGGCATTTCACCTATGACCCTGGTTATATGTCCACCGCTTCCTGCGAGTCAAAAATCACCTTCATTGATGGTGACAAAGGCATACTCCGCTACCGTGGCTATGATATAGCTGATCTGGCGCAGAACAGCACTTTCCTGGAAGTATCGCACCTGCTGCTGAACGGCGAGTTGCCGGATGTAAAACAGAAAGCGGATTTTGAGCGTAACATAACCATGCACACCATGGTGCATGAGCAATTACAGTTTCTCTACCGTGGTTTTCCGCGCCGCTCACACCCTATGGCGGTGCTGGTGGGCGCGGTTGCATCACTCTCAGCTTTTTATCATGACAGCTTAGAGACCGGCAATACTGAGGAAAAACAACTGGCAATCTACCGCATGATTGCGAAACTGCCAACCCTGGTTGCCTATGCCCATAAATATTCCATTGGCCACCCGTTCATGTATCCGCAGAATAAACTGGATTACACATCCAGCTTCATGCACATGATGTTCGCCAATCCGTGCGAGGAATATATCGTAAATCCGGTACTATCCCGCGCACTGGATATGATATTTATACTGCACGCTGATCACGAGCAGAACGCCTCAACCTCAACCGTCCGTCAGGCTGCGTCGTCTGGTGCAAATCCATTTGCGTGCCTTGGTGCTGGGATAGCCTCACTCTGGGGGCCGGCACACGGCGGCGCGAATGAAGCAGTGATAAAAATGCTGAAAGAAATTGCCGCAGGGCAAAGCATTACGGACTTTATCACTAAAGTTAAGGATAAGAACAGCAACGTCAAGCTCATGGGCTTTGGCCACCGCGTGTATAAAAATTACGACCCACGCGCAGCAGTACTGAAAAAAGCAGCGGGGGATGTGCTGGAGCAACTGGGTAAAACTAATGATCCATTACTGAAAATAGCGATGGAACTGGAGAAAATCGCCCTGGAGGATCCATACTTCGTAGACCGCAAGCTCTACCCGAATGTAGATTTCTATTCAGGCATCATCTACCGCGCCATGGGCTTCCCGACGCAGATGTTCACACCGTTGTTCGCCCTTGCCCGCACCGTAGGCTGGGTAGCGCAGTGGAAGGAACTGACGGAAGACCCCAAGCAGAAAATCGCCCGTCCGCGCCAGTTGTTCACCGGCTCCGAGCCACGCAAGTATATTCCGCTTGATAAGCGCTAGAGTGGTGCTAACAGGTTAAGTGTGCCCCCTCCCTAACCCTCCCCCGTAAACGGGAGAGGATTAGGGAGGGGGCTAAAAGTTTGTCTTAGTGACTGAAGCTCAATAACATATAATGAACAAATACACACTTAATCTCTCCTGCGCTGATGTTAAAGGCATAGTCTCCGCCGTATCTGGATTCTTAAGCTCTGAGGATTGTTTTATCCTGGAATCCGCGCAATTTGGGGATGAACACACAGGCCGCTTCTTCATGCGCACCCGTTTTACCGCAGGGGCGAAAACCCCGGATCAAGCCGGGCTGATGGAGCGCTTTTCCAAAAATGTAGCCGTGCCGTTTAATATGGTATGGCAACTGCATGACAGCACCCGCAAGCAAAGGGTTCTGGTGCTGGTTTCCAAAACCGCGCACTGCCTGAACAGCCTGCTGCATAACTATAATACACGCTGGCTGGATATTGAAATTCCGGCCATAGTATCTAATCACGATACCTTAAAAGGCCTGGCGGAGTTTTATAATATACCATTTCACCATCTACCGATAACACCTGAATCAAAAGCCGCGCAGGAAGAACATATAGTAAAACTGGTGGATGAACTGCGGATAGACCTGGTGGTGCTGGCGCGTTACATGCAGATTTTATCCGATAAAACAATCCGCAAACTGTATGGCCGGGTGATAAATATTCACCATTCATTCCTGCCCAGTTTCAAAGGGGCGCGGCCATACGCGCAGGCCTATGAGCGCGGCGTGAAAATCATCGGCGCTACCGCTCACTACGCCAGCGAAGCACTGGACGAAGGGCCAATTATTGAGCAGGAGGTTATCAGGGTCAACCACTCCATGAGCCCTGAAGAGCTGGCAGCCAAGGGGTCAGACATAGAAAGCCTGGTACTCTCCCGCGCTATCAAGCTCCACACCGAACACCGCGTACTGCTGAATGGCAACAAAACCGTGGTGTTTGAGTAGAACAACTTATTCCAGATTGAGGTGCTCTCTTGGATTTAGAGCAATCATGGCTGCAAGAGCTTTTTTTTGCATATCACTCATAAGACATGCTTCAGGCAAACCTTGTATTACATTAAAAAACACTTGATTTAATGTAGCCGCACATCTTGTTTCATGCGCAATAATATCAAGTCGGTTTATTCCTCTACGCCGAATAGGATTGTCATCTAAATATTCTTGTACCTTCTGTATTATACTTGGAACAATACATTCATCCTCTCCATCATTACATTCATCCTCTCCATCATTACATTTATACGGTATATCGCCTCCTAAAAAATTAGGTGATAGAGGATTCATTTCAGACAGAACCCTTTTTATAAGCCCCATCACCTTATCACTACTTGTCATGCTGATTATTTTCCAAGTCAGAGAATATTGAACATATTGATTATAATGCAGTTTTGCAGTTTTAGCTCGTTAAACTTTATTTGCAGCAAATATGCTTTGTATTCAGTATTTTAATACTTGCCAATATGGCTGGTGCATGTATATCAAGCATTAAAAATTGCGGATAGATAATGCAGGTTAAAAAGGTAGTGCTGGCTTATTCCGGTGGTTTGGATACCTCGGTCATCTTAAAATGGCTGCGGGAGCAGTATAGTTGTGAAGTTGTCACCTTCACCGCCGATTTAGGACAAGGCGAAGAACTGGATGAAGCGCGCCGCAAGGCTGAAATGTTCGGCGCGAAAGAGATTTATGTGGAAGACCTGCGGGAAGAATTCGTGCGGGATTATGTATTCCCCATGTTCCGCGCCAATACTCTGTATGAGGGCGTATACCTGCTTGGCACTTCCATCGCCCGGCCACTAATTGCCAAACGGCAGATCGAGATAGCCATCAAGAGCGGTGCGGATGCTGTCGCCCACGGTGCTACCGGCAAGGGTAATGATCAAGTTCGCTTTGAGCTGGGATATTATGCGCTGAAGCCTGATATTAACGTTATTGCACCTTGGAGAGAGTGGGAGTTAAACTCCCGCACGGCTTTGCTTGACTACGCCGAGAAGCACCAGATACCCATAGCCAAGGATAAGCGCGGCGAAGCGCCATATTCGGTTGATGCTAACCTCCTCCACCGTTCCTATGAAGGGAAAATCCTGGAAGACCCCTGGACGCAGCCGGATGTTGACATGTTCACCCTTACAGTATCCCCAGAAGCCGCGCCGGATAACCCGGAGTTTGTGGAAATTGATTTTCAGTATGGTGATGCCACGCATGTGAATGGCGAAAAACTCTCCCCCGCGACACTTCTCCACAAGCTTAATCAGATTGGTGGGCGCAACGGCGTAGGCAGGCTGGATTTAGTTGAAAACCGCTTTGTCGGCATGAAATCACGCGGTGTGTATGAGACCCCCGGTGGCACGGTGCTGCACGCCGCGCATAGAGGAATAGAGAGCATAACGCTGGATCGCGGAGCAATGCACCTGAAAGATGAACTGATGCCGCGCTACGCCGAACTAATCTATAACGGCTTCTGGTTCAGCCCGGAGCGGGAGATGCTGCAAGCGCTGATAGACAAAAGCCAGCAGCGGGTGAGCGGCACAGTACGCCTGAAGCTCTATAAAGGCAGTGTCAGCGTGGTAGGCAGAAAGTCACCGAACAGCATCTACAGCCAGAAGCATGTGACCTTTGAGGAAGATAACGTCTACACCCAGCGCGATGCCGAAGGCTTCATCAAACTGAATGCCCTCAGGCTGAGGCTATTGAAAACGGGAGGTGTTTGATATGCCGAAAAATAAACTGAAATCAATTATCAGGGATGTGCCTGATTTCCCCAAACACGGGATAAATTTTAAGGATATCACCCCGGTTCTGCGGGAGAATTTTGAACTGGCGGTAGAGGAGATGGATAAACTCCTAACCTCGAAGGAATGGGATACAATAGACGCTTTAGCCGGAATAGAATCACGGGGTTTTATTTTCGGCGCGGCTCTAGCCCTGCATAAAAAGAAGGGCTTTATCATCATACGCAAGCCTGGTAAACTGCCGGGCAGAACCGCCAGAATGTCCTATGGGCTGGAATATGGCCGCGACTCGCTGGAGATGCAGTACGGCACGGGTAATATATTGATAGTGGATGACGTTCTAGCAACCGGCGGCACTATGCAAGCGGCAGCGAATCTGGCCGTGCAGACAGGCCATAAGGTGGAGGGGTTCATCACCCTGATTGATTTGAAATACCTGAATCATTTTGAGTGGAACGGCATCAAACCGCGCTCAGTGATAACTTACGAGTCATAATATACCTATCGCACTTCAAGGGTGCGATAGGTATAGTTACAAAAAAGAACCAGCCGCACACAGAGTTGGGAATTGACCTTACCATGTAGCGGTTGCGTGTAGCACAGAGCGATGGGCAAATATATACCTTACCCTATAGAGGCAAATATATATTCTGTGCGGCTGGTGTAGTGGTGAGTTTTTTAGAAGCGATACGCCAGGCCAACGCCGATAAGCCATGGGTCTATATCAACATCCGCCCTTACGCCACTTGGGCTGAATGTGGCTGTGGTATTGATCCACACCTTCTTCACATCGGCATTTATGTACCAGTTATCCCTTATCGGGATATCAACACCGGCCTGCAATGCTGCGCCAAAGCTGTCATCGTACTCAACTGAATTTAAGGCTCCAGCATCGGTATTAAAGAAGTGGGTATAGTTGATACCAGCGCCTACATAGGGTTTGATGCCTTTAAACTGTGTAAAATGGTATTGCAGCGTAAGAGTTGGCGGCAAAAGCCAGGAGCTTCCGGCATCAATCCCGCCGTTGGTTTTTACATCGTGCGGGGTAACGGCGGCTATAAGCTCAGCAGCGATATTTGGCGTGAAGAAGTAAGTAAAATCAACTTCTGGCACTATGCTGTTATCAACATTGACATGCCCACCGATGCTGAGCGAACTGCTCTCGTCAGGCACTACGCCAAGCGCACGCGCACGCACCATCCATTTACCATCCCACTTGCCAGCATCATCAGCAGCGTTAGCCGCTGTGGACGCAAAGGCCACTAACATGCAAGAATATAAAGCTAATTTTTTCATAATTGAATCCTTATTTTTATCAAACATACGAACTCATAGAATTTCCTCACATTGCATTCTTGACTTAAATCAAGCTCTGTTAGAGCGTGTGGAGTAATTCGCTATGCCGTAGCGAAAATGGCTGTTTTTGAGAACCGGAAGCGCAAGTGTACACAGAAGTACATGCGAACCGGAAGCGCAGAAAACAGATATTTGCAGCACGGCAGAGTAGAATTAATCCACACGCTCTAATGACATGTCTGCCCCGCCTGTACTTCCCAATACCCGCCTGTGCGGCAGATTTCAGTGATTGCCTGTGCAGTAAGCCCAAAATTACTACAGTTATAGCGGTTGTTGATAGTTGCCCCCACGGCGTAACTGCTGCCTGCGCTCAGGCAGTTGGAAACCGCTGCCGGTGCTGATACCACCGTTACAGATGCCGGGCTTAGCAGAAAATCCAGCATACAATCGTTATAAGTGCTGGTTGCGGTGTATGCGCTGGCGGTGAAGCAGGTTGAAACTGCACCGGATGTTGCGGTTACGCCGCGAATAAAGCCTGTGTCCGGGTATCCATCGTCATAGCGCACATCAATAGCCATAGCGTCCTGAGGGGTTATGAAACCATAGCCAGTTCCACTCTGATATTTTGATACACGAACATATATTATATTAGATGAGTTGATTATCTGGTAGATAACTTTGGGATCAGCGGCGCTGGCCATAAGCCCGGTTTTCGGGGCACTGGTTGAGCCATCATAAATACCATTAACAAACCCGCCCGCTGCCAGGTGCTGGATGGCTTTCAACCCCTCCGCAGTACTGATAGTGCCGTTACCATCGCCATTAAGTATTGAGTAGCTACCCAGCGTGCTTCCCAGTTTATCAGTCGCGTCAGACATATCACCAGGCAGCGCGTTATATGTTTTGATAAAATCAGAGATGCCTTTCTTGATACTTTCCGCTTCCTCCACAATTGTACCAATCCGCGCCTGCCTGACCAGATTATACCCACCCATCACCGCGCCTACCATAAGCCCCAGAATCACCAGCACTATACACAGCTCAAAAAGCGTAAAACCTAATTGGGACATCTCTATTAACTCTACTTCTGCGGCAAATTTGCTTGTCGCTTTGCTTCTCGAAACGCATGTACTTACGTGTACACTTGCCTTTCTGCGATGCTCACTTCGCGCATTTTGCCCGCATAAGCGAGTTACTAGAGATTCCCATTGAGATTTAACACAGGAGAATGCCATCAGAAATTATACAGCTTTTTCAGGTAATCATATGCTTCCAGAATTTTCCTGAAACTCTCAGCGGCTACTTCAGGATTCTGCTGATTAATATCCGGATGATGCAGTTTTACCAGAGCTTTATATTTCTTCTTTATCTCAGGCGGACTAGCCCTGCCGTCAAGCCCAAGAATATTTAATGCTTTGCGTTCCCTGCTGTTGATAATGCTATGCTGGTTTGGATTCATGACAGGTTTAGCAGTTTGAAAATTAAGGAAAAACCTGCGTATAATTTCATCAGTATCCGGCGTTGCCATGCCAAACTGCCAGCTTGGGCGGTGGCCGACTACTGAATCCTTCTGAAATTGCAGGATTTCATCCTCCTTCAGCCCCTTGAAATAGTCCCACTGGCGGTTATATTCGCGAATATGATCAAGGCATAACCATATATAATCATCAAGCTGACTGCGTGATTTAGGGGCGCGATATTCGCCGTTGCCGCTGCACGCCCTGATTCCACAAGCTCTTACCCCTTTTGGTTCCGCCTGCTTCTCAAAACCAGGTTTATAAGTGGATTTACGCGGCATGTTGAATGATCATTATATTTTTCACTTCAACTTATCTTAAACTATAAAGCTTACAATATATTGCATATTAGCGCTTTACGGCTAAATTCAGGGATGTAAAGAATCAGTTGCAGATATGCTTATGAAAGCAGATTTGCTGCAAAACTGAAAGTTATAACTATACTGCTCGCGTATGAAGAGTGCAGATTTTTGCAGTTATTACGCGAGCAGTATAGAAGCGCATGGGGGTGGATTGCCTGTCGCCCGAAGCATGCCTACCGAAGCTTTAGCGTAGGTAGGTTAGCGTAGGGTGAGCGGCCATGCGCAAAATATAAAAGCTATACCTGTCGCACTCTTGAAGAGCGATAGGTATACTTTCGTTAAACAACCTTAAACCTGGCTGTTATATTATGCCTCAATCTAATTTAGCTTATTCAAACGGTGAAACCATG
>CAYTOJ010000030.1:0-17852 GCA_964439415.1 uncultured Rickettsiales bacterium | reverse complement strand
GGACCTCTCGCTTATTTCTAATGCGTTTTGGTCCTTGAACAGGGGCGCACTATAACCAGATATTATTGCATCAGCCAACCCAGCCATTGATTCCCTAAAACTTGCAACTGACTTTTGGAAATAAGCAAAATTTGTTCCATGCACAAAAGCATTAATTGTATCGGCCATCGCGTACTGTTTCAGGTCAGCTCTTCGTTGGGATGTGATTTTTACGCTCTCATGTTGCTTATGAATTAACTTCTTAAAAACATATCCTGGAAGGTGATATTCGACTAAGCTTGGAAATAAATCTTCCTTTCCAAAACCAGAGAAAACCATACCCGCATATTCTTGTGCTCTTGATGTTATTACTGCTTTTACTATCGAGGCGGTCACTTTATCCAAATCTATTCGAATATTGTGAGCAGTGACTTTTTCTTGGTTAACCTGAAGTGCATAACCTAAAAACTCATCGAGAACATCTCGATGCTCTTTTATAATCGCCTCGATTTCTTCATTCGCAAAGTACTTTACAGCCGTATCATCAATATATTGCGCTAAACTCTCAATAACTTCGTTGTTAATATCCGTTCCATCAGAGAGATTCTTAATAGCGTTGTCAAAAGTAGAGTGTGCAAGAAATGCAAGAGTATGCCTATCAGCAGAATAATCTGCGCCTGATCTAATAAGGGCGTTTGATTCCAAATAGGTTATAAAATCTTCGGCATATTCAGGGACGGTTTGGAAGGAGTTATTTTTATTGAAACGATATTCCTTTACTGCCACTTCCCAAGGAATTCCATTCAGACTGCCATTTCCATATACCATCATTCCAATTGGGGAGTCTGAGCATAGCTGGAAAATCTTATTTGCTGATTTCAAATATCGTTTCTGCTGTCCTAAATCTTTGTCATAAACAGAAAGCGTGACCGCACTATCTGCGGCCATTACAACAGCTTTCCTATTTATTACGCATACTTCGCAAGTCATCGTTCACCTCAAAATAGGAGATGAGCTTACTTTACTGTGTCGAAAATGCCAAATGGTTCTATTTCGACTCCACTAGGGTGGAATTGGTGGGCGATAATGGACTCGAACCATCGACCTCCACGATGTCAACGTGGCGCTCTAACCAACTGAGCTAATCGCCCGGATACCTCAGATTCCAGTTAAAGCCGCTATAAAGCAATATGCTCATGCTTCAAGCAAAAACCACCACACCATCTGACAAGTTAAGAGGACTTATTTGCCCCCTCCCTAACCCTCCCCCGTAAACAGGAGAGGGAACATAGAGAAAACATTTTTTTGAAATGCGAGGAGTATACCTCTCGCACTTCAAGAGTGCGGTAGGTATATCTTTTATATTTTGCGCATGGCCGCTCACCCTACGCTAACCTACCTACGCTAAAGCTTCGGTAGGCATGCTTCGGGCGACAGGCAATCCAGCCCCATGCGCTTCTATACTGCTCGCGAATTAATTGCAAAGAACCCACACTCTTCATACGCGAGCAGTATATATTGCTTCACGTTCTTCAAACGATAGCGGTATAGTCATAAATATTTCATGCCACGCATGTATATATAAAAGTGTAGTATAAAAAGAAATTCAGGGGCTGCGAGAGTATGGGCACACCCACACCAGAACAATTATCCGCACAAAAAGCATTTTTTGGGGCTCTGGGCTTCACGACAGAGTTATATTTTGGGGATTCAGAGAGTCCATTTCACGCACCTGCTGGAATGAGTTTTACTGATGAGGGGCTTCAGACTCTTATACCTGGTAAAAAAGAAGAGGCTATACTCTCCATAAAAACCCAAGTTGGTGAGAAAATTAAGGAAGCTTTGGTTCAAGACCTTAGCCGCTGGAAAACTGTATATGATTATTTCGGAACTCAGTACACGGCGGAAAGTCTGGAGGGGAGGGCTCTGGAGCAACTGAATACGGTGATGGGTGATGATTCCGTAGCACCAGACGCAAAAACCGCATTTTTAAATACGAACTTTCCATTGCTCCAGGACGGGAAAATTACCGATGAGGAGCTTGCCGCTCTAACTGATGCTGCACAAAGCGCCCAGCCACAGCCTGATCCGGTAGCGGAGGAGATAACATGGCTGCAAAGTTATGGTGAGTCTGTAGCTACAGAGATGTCTGGAGATAAATATCTAGGGCATTGGGTTAGCGACTGGAATGGCTTAAGAGAGTATAGTGATGCCTTAATTGATCAACAGCCTGCAAATCTGACATGGTCAAAGGACTATGCTGGTGCACTGCTTAATTATCTGAGCGGTACAGCAGATTTATCTTTCTATGCGTTTGTTAATCCTGGAGGTACTTTTACTGGCCAGGATAGCGCTCCTGTTTTTAATAAGGAAGAGTATGCGCGGCTTCTAAGGGTTTTTACTAATCCTGAATCGTCCCCTAAGGCTACAGATGAGGAATTAGAGGGGCTATATAAATTTTCCGCATCTACTACTGATTTAACATCTGAGGAACGCGCCAATGTTATACGGGGCATAATATACCAGAAGGCTAATCAGGGATCAGGGCTGAATCTGATAGAACAGGCGAGGTTTCTGGCTACCTTGCAAGTAGATGGAACATCTACCAATGTTGCCGAAATTAACGCTGAATTGGCTAAATCGCCACCTTTTGATGACCCCTTCTTTCCGCGTCTGGTTGATTATTTTAAGGATAATCCAAATGTTCCGGCTGCTCAGAAAATCACACCAGCCATGCTTGAGTTCCTCATGCAGGCGGATGCTCTGGCCTCACCGGATGAGGTGGTCGCGGTAAATGGAAAAAGCTTTAGCACGGAAGCGTTGGCAAGCCTTGCACGGCAGGTAATAAGCGGTGAAGGTGCGGCTGGTGGGCTGGAATATACCAGTGCACCGGCGAAAATGCTGCTGGGGATGGAGAAAGATAGCCCAGGGCTAGCAGCGGCGGCGATGAAATCACTGCCAGTGGCTGAAAAGCTAGCCTTCGCAAAAGCTTTGGCTGAAGGTAATACACCGCCTGTAGCGGCTAACCTGGAACCATACGATCTGGTGGTGGAATCCTACATCGGCACTGATGGTAAACTAGACCTGGCTGGCCTGGTACAAATGGCCGATAGTAGCGGTGACCCTGCCACGCGTGATAAACTTCTCGGTGCAGCAAGAACTTTAATAGCGGCTACACCCGCTTTGGCTTCGGTAGGTGAAGTTCAGACTTTTATCAAGGCGCACCCGGATAGCATAAGAACTGTGCTGGGGATGTTTGACCAAAACAGCGATGAATATAAAACTTTAGCAGATACTGAAGTAGCACCAGCGCAAACTGATGCGAATGGCCAGACTACACCAGCAAAAACTGCGGCACAGTTGCAGCAGGAACAGGAAGAAAAGGCTAAAAACGATGCGGCAAGAAGTGAACTGGCGAAGCAGATAGTCGCCGCTGCCGGGGCTGAGATGCAGCCTGATCTGAACCCGGCTTCTGGCAACTGGATGGAGCAGCTTACTAAGTGCATAGAAAACATAATGGCTATGTTTTCTGAGTCAAAGCCTGAGGAGAGGAATCCGGAAGATCCCATTACCATTCTGCACGCTCTTGACCCCCGTTTCTCAGCCACGAAGGATGAAGCGCAATTACAGCAGGAAGTGGAGAAGTTTCTAGAGGAAAACCCTGATGTGGCTGACAGGGTTACGCAGCTAATGAAGGAAGCTGCTGATGCAGGAAGAACCGATTATAGCCATTATGATGCTCTGGCAGTGGCTATAGGTGAGCATAAGGGCAGAGCTTTAGTTCAGGAAGTGGAAGCAAGAACTGCCACGCTGAATGTGGGGGCGTTTGAGAATGCGGTAGCGAAAAATCAGTTTGTAGCCAAGGCAGAGCTTGGGAGTGAACCAGGCGGGGATGCGGCGTATTTTACCCTTACATCATCCACCTCACTTTCTCAACCCCTTGCCATAGGTAGTAATCAAGCACTTTATGAAAAGGCGGGGGCTTCAGTTAAAGCTTTGTGGGATGCTGTGAATAGCCCAAGCACTACTGAGGAAGAAAGGCTGGCGAACCTTAAAACGCTGGTTGAGCAATTGGGGCAGAATGGTGCGAAAAAATTCACCATCGCTGGCCAGACTTTCGATATAGTGAAAAAGGAAAACGGAACCCATACGCTTGAGTGGACGTATCTGGATCAGGCCGCCAATACTCAACAACGCTACACACTTAATGATCTGGATGTTGCAAACGCCAACGGTGCGGGGCTTTTTGCCACGCTCACGGCTATGAATAATCCGCAGCGCAACCTGCCTGGCCGGAATCTTCCGGCTATGACTATAGAATTTGAGTCCGGCGCGGTGCTAGATACTGCCAATGTAGTGACTACTGAGCAATTAAGTCAGACTCAGTCAGTTCTGGCGGCTCTGCGTGCAGAGCCAGGTGATGCAGCCGCGCAAAGTATAATCCGTAATAATGCTTTCCTCTCAGAGAGCGGTATTCTAACCAGCAACCCGCTACTGAAAGCGATAACCCCAACTGCAATCCCAGCCACCACACCAGCAGCGGAGCAGGGGGCGGCTCAAGGCTCTGATGCACCAGAGCAAGTTAAGCCGAGTGAAGCGCTGTTTAACTATGAGAACGGCGGCGCAGAATTGTTATATTCCATCCCGATAAGTACGTCTGAGGATTTAGAGAGGTTTATAGCCTCTAACAGCGGCAAAATTGAAATCTCTGATTTGTTTGTTCTATATAACAGAAATGGCATAAGCGCAGAGCTTAAAAAAGCCCTGGAAGATATAAAAGTAAAACCAAAAGATGGTGAAGAGACTACCTTTAAGGTTCTTGCTGGTATGGTGGAGAGAACTGCGCAAAACTTGGTTGACGCTTCTGCCAGCCAGACACCGCCTGTGACTTTAACCTTGGATCAGGCAAGAACTCAAATCCAGATGGACTTGTCTGATTCTTATACGGCTGTAACTGCGCCTGCAAGCGCAGGGAGTACACCTGATCCAGTAGCACTTTATAACCAATTCACTAAAAATGGCAGCAATCCTGTTACTGCACAGAATTTCGGTGGATTTGTTGCTCTGGTGGCTACAACGTACAGCAATCTTTCCGACCCTACAGAACAGCATTATGCTGCGCTTGAACTTGCCTATAATGGCACAGAAGATCAGGCATTAAGAAATAAAATTGCTGCTATGACTATAGGGTCGGCAGATAAAGTAGTTAAATTTGCAGGTATGTACGCACAGAGAAATCCTGCAATTGCACCAGCCAATAATCCTTCTGATTCCCGAGTTGGAGAGGGTAGTGCTATACCTGCCGTTGCTCCGATTATAACTTCTACGGCTACTATCACTGATACTGCTACAATCACCTCTACAAACCCTGCAACTACTACTGCAAACGCACCTGCGGCTAATGCCTTCTTTACTGAATACTCAGAATATACTCAGAATGCAGGTGCTGCTGCGCCAATGGTGGCGGTATCTGGTCTGGTGGCTTATGAAGGCGCGCATGGAAAAATTACAACCATAGCGCAATTGAATGCATATGTTGCATCAATCAATGCATCTAAAGAAACTATTCCTGATGAAGAGAAAGCGATTTTAGCGGGTCGTATAGGAAATGAAATTCAGGCTGGTAGTGCACTGGCTAATTTTATCTCTGCGAATTTTGCGGCTCCGGTAGCGGCGGCAGGGCAGGAGGAGCAGTTTAATATTCTTACCAATGGCGTCTATAATATGGGTTCAAATAATAACTCGCCTACGGCTTTTGTAAATCTGCCACTTGTTAATGTTTCATCGAGCCAAATGGGTGATCTTCCAAGCACGGCTCCTGTAGTCTCCAAAAATAAGGAGGCGGAACAGTGCGTTCCGGTATGCTCATGACCCAGGTATCACTTAAAACAAAATATCCGGCGGTGGGGCGTGTGGTGATCAGTGATTTTCTGGATCAGGTGGCGGCGGATTCCCCTGCCTATAACGCGGCTTTAGCAAAAGTTCCGGCGGGGCAGCGGCCAGGGGTGCGTGTATTGCAGCGCATTTTGTTTGATGTTGAGAAAACCGCTGATGACCTGGCCTTTAAATACTCCACCGCCCAGTGCCAACAGATATATGACTTCTACCGCAAGCAGGTTGAGGATATCTACAGCGGCCTGTTGCTAAAAAGCACCTTTGACCTTAAAAAAGCCGCGCTGATAATTGGCTTTACCTGCGTGGTGAGTGAATCCGCGACATTCAGGGTGATGCTGAAAGCACTGGAATCCAGCAACACCACCTTTACCCCCGCCAGCGATAACCTGCACCATATGGTGGAATTACTCTCTAACCTGCTGGGCAGGCGTGATAAAATAATTGAGATCAAGCGCACTCTGGAGGAAATCAGGGACTATAGCATTGATTTTATTCTGAAAGCTAATGCGCCCGGCAATAAAACTATCCTTAACCATTCTGAAGATATACTGGTAATGCTTATCGCCAAAAGGCTGTATAATGCGATGTACTGGTATATGTATGGTAAACAGTAGGCTTTTATCTACTAGACTTCTAATCCCGGTTTGGCGTTATGGCTAGCCGGTTGGAGAAGGCCAGGCTGTTCCTGAAAATGATGGAAGAGCTTTATCCGCTGATAAAATCCAAAAATAAGAAACTGAAAGGCGAACTGGATGGGCTTATGCCATCCGGCTTTTTCGCGGAAGTGGACGAGCAGCTTAAAAGCCTTAAAGCTATGGAAGAAAAACTAAGCGCGTATGTAGCACATGAGGAGAATAAAAAAGAGAGTCATACACAATCCTCAGGTGAGATTTTTGATATTGACCTGGCTAATATCAGGAATGACAAGTAATAAACGAACTTTCCATAAACAGCCCCTTGAAAATATTTCACTAGACGCCTTAGCAGGTGAAACTATATTCGGCCTCCCATAAACTATCTGGCTTTATAAAATGTCATCACAAGTCCAAGGCGGCAAGCCTGCCAACTACCTGAAAGAACAACTCTGGCCTAAGCTCAGCCGGGTGTTTTATTACAGCGTGCTGTTCAGTCTGTGCACTAATGTGCTTATGCTGTTTCTACCGTTTTATTCATTGCTGGTGTACGATAAGGTTCTCGCCAGCCACAGCATGGCAACACTTGCGCTGCTCTCCCTGATTGTCGGTGCTTCCTTCGTGATACTGGCAATGTTCAGTGCGCTCCGCAGTTTTGTTGTCTCGCGCATGTCCGACTGGTTCGATGCTACGTTGGGGCCTGACCTGCTGAAGATCAGCATTCAAAACTCGGCGATTAACCCGGCAAGCGCGGGCAGCCAGTTGATGCGTGACCTTACCACGATAAAATCATTCATCACCGGCGCAGGCATGACCACCATGATGGACGCGCCGTGGAGTGTTATATTTATCATTGTTACGTTCTTTATCCATCCGGTTATGGGGGTTATCACCCTGGTTGGTTCGATAGTGCTGATTCTGCTTGCGATATTGAACGAAGCGCAGACCAAAAAGCTTCTGGAGAATTATAACCGCGATAATATTAAATCCCTCATGGGCGCGGAGATGATCACCAAAAACGCCGAGGCGATAGAGGCGATGGGCATGATGCGCCAGGTGGTGGATAAATGGATGGAGAAAAATCTGAAAACACTGGAAGGCTTGCGCATGGCGACAGACCGCGCATCCATTATCGGTTCGGTTTCCAAGTTTTTCCGCCTGTTCATCCAGATGCTGCTGATATGCGCAGGTGCTTATTATGTGATGAATAACATGGTTTCGATGGGCGCGATGATAGCGGGGCCAATTCTGGCCGGGCGGGCGCTGGCTCCGTTTGAAGCCTTGATTGGAGTGTGGAAGGGCTATGTTTCAGCGCGGGATGCTGTGCGCAGGATTAATCATGGCTATACCAGCTATCCGGAAATCAGGGGGCAGATGACACTGCCTAAACCTTCGGGCAGGGTGACGGTGGAGAATGTGTACTTCCGCCCCCCCAGAACTGAGCGTATGGTGCTGGCTAATGTGAGATTCGCGCTGGAGCCGGGGGAGAGTTTAGGCATAATCGGCCCAAGTGCAGCGGGGAAATCAACCCTCGCCAAGTTGCTTGTGGGTGTATGGCTGCCAACCAATGGCGCGGTGCGGCTGGATGGTAACGATATATTCAAATGGAACCGCGATGATGTAGGGCGTTATATAGGTTACATGCCGCAGGATGTTGAGCTGTTCCATGCCACTATAAGGGAGAATATAGCAAGGCTTGACCCTACCGCTGGCGCTGAGGAAGTGGTGCAGGCTGCAATTAAAGCCGGTGTGCATGATATGATTATCCGCCTGCCGAAAGGTTATGACACCATGTTTGAGCCGGGCACATTATCCCCAGGCCAGCAGCAGCGGATAGCCCTGGCAAGGGCGTTTTATGGCAACCCTACTTTAATGGTGCTGGATGAGCCTAATTCCAACCTGGATAGCGATGGGGAAAAGGCATTGATAGATGGACTCAGGCAGGCTAAGCTGAATATGATAACCACCATAATCATAGCGCATAAACCTTCCATGCTCACCCATGCCGATAAGGTTCTGGTGCTGAAAGATGGCGCGGTGGATTTATTCGGCCCTAAAGATGCTGTGATGGCTAAACTGGGCGAGCGCGCACAGCAGATGAATAAAATGATACAGCAACAGCGGCAAAGTGAAGACGGTTCTAAAGCCGCCGATGCCGCTTGATTTATACTGCTCGCGTATCTAATGTGTGGATTTTGTGCAGTTATTTCGCGAGCAGTATATAAGCGCATGGGGCTGGATTGGCAGCTATGCGCAAAACAAATAAACAATATACCCAAAACAGTCTTAAACTGTTTTAGGTATAGAAGGACATAACCATGACGGAAGAAAATTCTAAGAATCCCGCTGATGATATAATAGACGGTGCTGTGGATAAGGGCGCCAGGCAGACATCCTTAGTTAGAGCTACGCAGAAGCTGGAGCCATTTAATAAATCTCTGGCGCTTTTTCTGGATGATCTGGCGGGTAAAACCGCACCTTCAGTTGATGATCCGTCCAAGCTTACCCCCATGGAGTTCGCCAAGCTTCCAATACGTTACGGGCTTTGGCTCTTTCTGGCTTTCTTTGTTGGTTTTGGTTTATGGTCAGCCTTTGCGCCGCTGGATACCGCTGCGGTAGCAAGGGGCATGATTGTGGTGGAATCCAGCCGCAAGACCATATCGCACCTGGAAGGCGGGATAATTGAGGAAATCCTGGTGAAGGAGGGGGAGGAGGTTGAGGCAAACCAGCCCTTGGTGCAGATACAGAATATAGCAGCAAAATCGAAGTATGATCTGTATCTTGGTCAGTACAGGGCAGCGCAGGCACTGGAAGCTCGCCTTACGGCGGAGCGTGACGCTTTGGCGGAAATACAGTTTCCTCTTGATCTGCTTAAGGATGAGCAGATACCTGAGATTGCCCAGATTCTGGAGACGCAGCGCAACCAGTTCAAAACCCGTGGTTATGCTGTGGAAGGCCAGGTGAAGGTTTTAAACCAGCGCGTAAAGCAGCTTAATGATCAGATATCAGGCCTGAGGGCGCAGATATCAGCTAACGTGCAGCAGATAAAACTGGTGAAGGAAGAAATTTCCACGGTTGAAAAACTGCTGGCATCGGGCAATGCCAACCGACCACGCCTGCTGGCGTTGCAGCGCAATAAGGCGGCTATAGAAGGGCAGACCGGGCAATTTGAATCTGATATTGCAAAAGCAAAACAGGCGATTACTGAAGCAGACCTGCAAATAATTAACGCCAGAAATGATTTTCAGAATGAACTGGCGAAGGATCTTCGGGAGACTCAGATACATATCTCTGATCTTAAGGAGCAGCTATCTGCATCCAGGGATGTTTTTGACCGTACTATTGTGCGTGCAACGCAAGCAGGAGTGGTTACGGGGCTGAAGTATCATACCAGGGGCGGTGTGGTGGCTCCCGGCGCGCCGATTATGGATCTGGTTCCTAAAGATGATAAAATGATAGTGGAGGCTCAGGTTCAGCCTAGCGATATTGATATGGTGCACCCGGGTCTGGTATCCAGGCTTCGTCTGGTTCCATATAAAAGCAGGCGGGTTCCACCCTTAAATGGCGAGGTGCAGACTATATCGCCGGATGTATTCCAGGATCAGAAAACAGGCATGACCTACTACACTGCACGTATAGTGGTGGATAAGGATTTTCTCAGTAATTTAAAGGATGTAAAACTCTACCCCGGTATGCCGGTGGAGGTGCATATAATCACAGGTACGCGCACCCTTCTTTCATACCTGGTTAGCCCACTCACCGATGCAACCTTTAATGCCTTTAAAGAAAAATAGACTTTAAGTGCTTGCTGAAAAGTGTATAATATACCCCTATCGTCTGGGGAGTGTGGTTAAGTGATGTCATTTCAGGGGTATATTTTCTTGTATATTAAGGGGCTGCCGCCCCCGCGCTTTGCGCTTCCCCCGCCGCGCCGGCGCGCTCCCTTACGGTCGCAAGAGAATTTCATTCTTGGAACGCGATGAGTGTAAATGCATGAGGATCTTTATTATACATTCTGCTATGGTGTTGTGTCTGCTAATCGGCACTAGTGCCTGCAAGCCTATCCAGATGTACATGATAGACCGCAAAGGCCCACCGGATTATGTGCAAGGGTTCGATGACGGCTGCGATTCAGGTGTCGCCTCTAGTGGCTCTATACTGCAAAGAGTATTCTCCCCCTATCGCCGCGATCCTGAAAAAATAGATAATTCGCTGTATAAAACCGGTTGGAGCGAGGGGTATAACTATTGTCGTTTTGCCATAACCGCGCCTAAAGAATACTGAATGAAAACACTAATCATAGCCAGTCATAATGTGGATAAACTGGCGGAAATTCAGCGGTTTGTTGCAGCGTTTGGATTTATTGTAAAATCAGCGGGTGAATGTGGTGTTCCTGAGCCGGAGGAGACTGGTACAACTTTCGCGGAAAATGCCATACTGAAGGCTAAAAACTGTGTGCAGCATACAGGGGAGTTATCCCTTGCGGATGATTCAGGGCTGGAGGTGGAGGCACTGAACGGTGCACCGGGAGTATACTCAGCGCGCTGGGGCGGCAGGGATAAAAACTTTAACCAGGCGATGGAGAAAGTCCGGCTTGGTATTATAGAGAAAGGCTTAGAGCCGGAAGGGCAGAAGGCGCGTTTTGTCTGTTGCCTGGCGCTGGCATCAAAAAATGGCGTTGAAACATTTGAAGGGGAGGTGAGGGGAATACTCACATTTCCACCGAGGGGATTAAACGGCTTTGGTTATGACCCCATATTCATCCCGGATGGATACAAAAATACATTCGCGGAAGTTGATGAATCAGTAAAATATGCGGTAAGCCACAGGGCGCGGGCGATGAATCTCCTGCATGAATTTTTATCGCTTGACTTAAATAAAAGCTTAATGAAAAGTCGCCTTTAAGGGTAAAGCGTTTTTGCGCTTTGTTCTTTGCCAGCCAGTTGATTTGGCTGGATACTAAAACTTATATCGAGGAAAAAATGCAAACAGGCGTAGTAAAGTGGTTCAACCCTACCAAGGGCTATGGTTTTATCCAGCCCGACAGCGGCGGCCAGGATGTTTTTGTACATATCAGCAGTGTGGAACGGGCAGGAATCAACCTGCGCGAAGGCGCTAAAGTCAGCTTCGAGGTTGTTACCGAGCGTGGCAAAAAATCTGCCGATAATTTGAAACTGATATAAATATCAGCAATCCAGAATCTATTATCCAGTCAGCATGAGTCTTGAGCGCCATACCAGGGTACTTATTTTAGGGTCAGGGCCTGCGGGTTGCACGGCAGCGATATATGCGGCAAGGGCAAATCTGAAGCCAATTATGATTCATGGCGGCCAGCCCGGTGGGCAGCTTACCATCACAACCGATGTTGAGAACTATCCGGGTTTTGCCACAGCAATTCAAGGCCCATGGCTGATGGAGCAGATGCAGGCTCAAGCTGAGCATGTGGGTACTGAGATTATTTATGACTCAGTTATGGAAGTTGATTTATCCGCCCGGCCATTTAAGTTAACTTCAGAATCAGGGGTGAAGTTCACCTGTGATTCTTTGATTATCGCTACTGGTGCAACTGCCCGCTGGCTAGGCATACCTAGCGAGGAAAAATTCAAGGGTTTTGGTGTTTCCGCCTGCGCAACCTGCGATGGTTTTTTCTTCAAAGAGCGTGAAGTGGTAGTTGTTGGTGGCGGCAACAGTGCGGTGGAGGAGGCTTTGTTCCTTAGTAACTTCGCGTCTAAAATCACCGTGGTGCACCGCAGGGATAGCTTCAGGGCGGAGCGGATATTGCAGGATAAATTATTCAATAATCCCAAAATATCTGTGATCTGGAACGCAGTGGTGGAGGAAATTATCGGCACTGAATCTCCCCTTGTCGTAACTAACGTTCTCCTGCGTGATACCAAAACAGGCTCGGTCAATACGCATAAAACTGATGGTGTGTTTGTAGCGATAGGTCATACCCCAAACACCGGGATTTTTAAAGGGCAACTGCACCTTGATAATGACGATTATATCATAACCACCCCTGGGCGCACGACTACAAACATTCCCGGGGTATTTGCCGCAGGTGACGTGCAGGACAAAATCTACCGCCAGGCGGTAACAGCGGCAGGCACAGGCTGCATGGCCGCGCTTGAGGCGGATAAATTTCTCCATGGCATTTAAAAACAGAATCCGGAAGGCCAGAAGCCTGAAAAATATTAGGTATATTATTTCCTCTTGCGGGGTGGTTTTATCTGTTCTGCCGCTTTGCCACGGCCTGAGAGGCTGGGGTTGTGCATGAAATAGTCATGTGCGCAGAAGGATGCTTCATTAAATTTAATGCGGGTATATGTGCCATCAGGATTCAAAACCCAGCTTTGTTTTGCATCCCGCAGGTTAGCCGCCATTATCTGTCCCAGAATCTGCTCGTGCACTGTGGGGTTTTCTATGGGAACCATAACTTCAACACGGCGATTGAGACTACGCATCATGAGATCGGCCGATGCCAGGTAAACCTTTGCTTCCGGGTGCGGAAGTTTCCTGCCGTTACCGAAACAGTAAATTCTTGAGTGTTCAAGAAAGCGGCCAATCATGCTTTTTACCGTTATATTATCGGAAAACCCTGGAATACCGGGGCGCAGGCAGCATACGCCGCGCACCACGCACTCAATTTTAACCCCGCTACGGGATGCCAGGTATAATCGGTCTATAATCTGCTCATCCACCAGGGCGTTCATTTTCAGCCATATATGGCCGGGCTTGCCTGCTTGTGCGTGATTGATCTCAGCGTCTATCAATTCCAGAAATTTCTCCCGCATGTTCAGGGGCGCTACAAGAAGTTTGCTTAAGTTGCGTGGTTTTGCATAGCCGGTGAGATAATTAAAAAGCAGTCCGGCATCACGGCATAGCCCTTTTTCATCACTGCTGAAAAGTGAGAGGTCGGTATATACACGGGCAGTCTGCTGATTGTAATTTCCGGTGCCAAAGTGGGCGTAAGCATTGAGCCTGCCGTTCTCGCGCCGGATCACCAGTGAAATTTTAGCATGGGTTTTATAGTTGATAAAACCATACACTACCTGCACGCCTGCACGCTCCAGGTTACGCGCCCAGCGGATGTTGGCCTCCTCATCAAAGCGTGCTTTAAGCTCCACTAAAGCGGTGACTGACTTGCCGTTCTCAGCCGCTTCTATCAGCGCCGCAACTATGGGCGACTGCTCATTGGTGCGGTATAGCGTCTGCTTTATCGCCACCACATGAGGATCAACCGCCGCCTGGCGGAGGAACTGCACAACTACGTCGAAGCTCTCATATGGGTGATGCACCAGTATGTCCTTGGCTTCTATGGCAGCGAAACAATCGCCGCGATAGTCGTGTATACGTTCAGGAAAGCGCGGGGTGAAGGGCTTGAATTTCAGGTCAGGCCGGTCGATACTATCATATAGCTCACTGGTGCTGGATATGCCGACTAAGCCATCGGTAGGGATTACATCCTCCTCGCTCACCTGCAACTGATTCAAAACAAAGCGCCTGAGGCTTTGCGGCATGGCGTGATTGATTTTCAGGCGGATAACCACACCGCGCCTGCGGCGCTTCACGGCGCGCTCAAACTGGCGCACCAGATCTTCCGCTTCTTCGGCAATATCTACTTCACTATCACGGATTACGCGCACCAGGCCGGATGTGACAATGCTGTATTTAGGAAACAGCATGTCCATAAACATCTGGATAACATCGTCTATCATCACAAAGCGCTGGTCTTCCCCCGGCAGGCGGATAAAGCGGCGCAGGCTGGCAGGCAGCGGTATAATGGCATTCAAGTGCCTGCCGCCAATGGATTTTTCCAGGTGCATAACCAGTGCAATTCCCATATTGGGCAGGAATGGGAATGGGTGCGCCGGGTCAATCGCCAGGGGTGAGAGAGCGGGGAAAATTTCCTCACTGAAATGGGTATGCAGCCATTCTTTCTCATCGCTGGAAATGTCAGTGGTTTTAGCGACAAAAATGCGCTGGCTCTTTAATTCATCCACCAGTTCCAGCCAGCATTTCTGCTGCATTTCCATCAATCTGACCGCATTCTCGCTTATCAACCGCAGTTGCTGATCTGGCCCCAGTCCATCCTTACTCTGGCTGGGGGCTTTATTGCGGATCTGTTCTTTTAGTCCTGCCACACGCACCATATAAAACTCATCCAGATTGCTGCCGGAGATGGAGAGAAATCTCAGACGCTCCAGTAGAGGATGGTGGTGGTTAAATGCCTCCTCCAGCACGCGGTTATTGAAGGCCAGCCAGGAAAGCTCCCGGTTGATGAAGCGGTCAGGGGAATCAGCAATCGCAATATTATCATTCGTGTTGTGCGGTGCAGCGACTTCCATTTGTTTTTAATAGATATTTGGGTTGATATGTGATTCGTGACAGCCTAAAGCTATTACCTGAAAATTGAGTTAATAACCAGGGAGAATACCTCCCTTTCAGGAATGGATGAACATTGAAGCGTCTTTACCTTCTCAGGCACGCTAAGGCTGATAATTCGCAGGATGATTATGCCCGTGCATTGAGTGAGCGCGGCGTTTTAGAGGCTAAAAATCTGGCGCGGTATATAACAGCAAATGGTTTTATGCCTGACCTGGCGGTTGCATCCCCGGCAAAGCGCACCAGGCAGACTCTGGAACTGGTGGCGGAGAATGCCGATTTTAAATGCCTGTTCCGCTTTCCGCAGCGGCTATATCTGGCTTCCACCGGAACAATACTGAGTGAGATTAACAAAATTGAGGATTCGTTCACCAGTCTTTTAGTGGTGTGTCATAACAGCGGTATTCAGGAACTGGCAGCACTATTGGGTGAGGATGCCCACTCACCCCATGCCGCCGCTATTGCCAGCAGCTTTCCGCCATGCTCAATGGCGGCTTATGATTTTCCGGTTGAGAGCTGGAAAATGGTGGAGCTTTATTCCGGCGATATAATCGACTACGTTAACCCCAAAATATTGAGCACTGTATGATGCCGGATGCCAGTTCTGATAAACTACCGGTGTGGGATTTATCATCCCTTTATCCATCAATGCATGATCCTGAATATAAGCAGGATATTGAGCTTCTAGGTAAAAATGTTGAGGCTTTTAAAGCCAGTTTCGCAGGTAAATTAAAAGCCATGACGGGGGATGCTCTGGCGGAAGCGGTAAGGCAGTACGAGGCGATTATGGACTTATCCGCCCGTATCACAAGCTTCGCGGATTTATTATTCGCTGAGAATATAACCGACCCCGCCCGTGCAAAAGTTTATCAGGATGTCAGCGAGAAAATCACAGCAATCCATGGTGAGATATTGTTCTTCACGCATGAAATATGTGATCTGCCGGATGGTGAGATGGAAGAGAAACTGCAAAGCCCTTCCTTAAGCAAATTCAGGCCGTGGCTGATGAACGAAAGGGCATATCGCCCATATCGCCTGTCGCAGGAAATTGAAAAGCTGTTGCATGAAAAATCCCTCACCAGCCGCCAGGCGTGGATCAGGCTGTTTGATGAAACTCTGGCTAGCCTCATCTTTAAAATAGATGGCAAAAATTTAAGCGCGGATCAGGCGTTTAATCTGCTGACCCATGCTGATGAGAAAGTGCGCCGCCAGGCTGCCCGTGAGATTGCGAAACGCCTGCGGGAGCGGGAGAAAATATTCGCGCTGGTCACTAACACACTGATTAAGGACAAGCAGGATGACGATACAAGGCGCGGCTTCCCGCGACCACAATCCTCCCGCAATATTGCCAATCAGGTGGAGGATGAAGTGGTGGACGCACTGATTTCCACCGTGCGAAAGAATTACAAGAACCTCTCCCACCGTTATTATGCCTGGAAAGCTGAAGTTCTGGGTATGAAGAAACTGAACTACTGGGACAGGAACGCGCCGCTTCAGCATACGGCTGAAAGCTATATCCCGTGGGAGGAAGCTAAGGAGACAGTTCTCAATGCTTTCAAAGATTTCTCGCCAGTAATTGCGGATATTGCGGGCGAGTTTTTTAAGAATAACTGGATAGATGCTAAAATTAGGCCTGGTAAGGCGAGCGGCGCATTCTCCCACCCGGCGGCGGTGTCCGATCACCCGTACATACTGGTAAATTACCACGGCAAAATTCACGATGTAATGACGCTGGCGCATGAGCTAGGCCACGGTGTGCACCAGATGCTGGCGCGGGAGCAGGGGGCTTTGCTGGCCGACACGCCTTTAACACTGGCTGAAACAGCCTCAGTATTCGGGGAGCAACTGGCTTTCCGCGCCATTCTGGAGCGCGAGAAAAACGAACAAGTGCGCAGGCGCATAATCGCCGGTAAGGTGGAGGATATGCTTAACACGGTTGTGCGGCAGATTGCCTTTACCGAGTTTGAGGAAAGCCTGCATACAGCGCGGCGCAGCGGGGAGATAACGGTGGAGGAGATAGGCGGATTCTGGATGAAGGCGCAAAAAGCTTCCCTTGGCTCCGCAATCAAGCTGAACCCTGATTATGCCTGCTACTGGAGCCATATACCCCACTTTGTGCATACCCCGTTTTATGTTTATGCTTATGCTTTTGGTGATCTGCTGGTGAACGCCCTGTACCAGACATATGTTGATGGTCTGCCGGGCTTTCAGGATAAATACATTGAACTGCTCAAAACCGGGGGGGCTAAACGCCATAAGGAAATGCTCGCACCCTTCGGCCTTGATGCCTCAAAACCCGATTTCTGGCAAAAAGGCATAAAAAGCATCGAAGGGTTGATAGGGCAGCTTTAGCGATATTAAGCCTATCTACTGACTTGTTGATCGGTAGCACGAGATTCATATGCTAATGTAGATTCCTGAATTTGGCTAAGAGCATTTTCCAATGCATCATCAGTTAATACGCCCTTTTTATTCATGTAGGTTAGCGCAGTTATAAAATATTGAGGGTTTGTACCATGGCTGACACTGCTTCCTGGTTTTGGATAGGTTGTTAATAAATAGTTGTCAGAAGCAGTATAGTCAGTTCCATTGAATGTTAGCCCACCAGCGCATTTATCCAATATATCTTGAACTTTTATTATGAAATTCTCCCTATCCTGCTGTGTACTGCATGGTGCTTTGAAGCTCACGCTTTTCATGTCTAGTTTGCTATAGTTAACTCTATTAACAGAATTTAAGCAGGTAATTCCTGCGGGTTTGCGTGCCATAATAGTCCTGTATGTGATTGAAGAATCATACAGTCTTTATGTTAAGGTTATGTCACATAGGCTTATTTTTCTGCTCTAATACACAATCTTATTGCAAATAATGGCGCGGTTTCTGAAATAACGCTGACTTACTTGTTATGTCGAGGCTTGTTATTGACAACAATAGAAATAATCCCTATTATAGCTATAATAG
>CAYTOJ010000029.1:5318-17869 GCA_964439415.1 uncultured Rickettsiales bacterium | reverse complement strand
GAATTAACTGTTAGACTTAAGAGAATATACGTCATGTCCAGTAAAAATAACCCGGAAAACCGCAGCCAGCAGGAACAGAAAAAAATCAACGGCAAAGTGGTGAAACCTTGCTTTTATGTCGGCAAGCATATGGGGCACGGCAATTACATGGCCGCTGTGTTTGAAAATGGCGATTTCGTGTTCGATGCAGCCGGAAAACGCCCGATAGCCTTCAGTAACGTATAACCGCCTGTTGCCCTGTAATTGGGCGGTTACCACTATTAATCAAGCCACCGCTTTAAGTGTGGGTAATTGACTGCTGTTTTTCTTGCAGTTTTAATGCCTCTTCGGCCAGTTTTTTCTCTTCTAACGCACATGCATTCATCCAAAATTTTATAGTGTTTCTGGAGTTTTCTTCATGCAAAGTTGCTTTGTTAATCGGTATGCCATCCTCCCCTATCGGAACTTTTTTAAGTTCATGAATTTTGTTTAGTGTGTTAATCAAAGCTTGGCCGAATCTGCCTAGAGGTGACGGCTCCCCTTCACCACGTGGCTTGCTGTTAATGCTATTCAGCACGCCAGCAACTTCGCCAGCCGTATCAGGGATAGGCAGAACTTTGCCTGAAGCCCAATGCCTCAAATCGCTTTTTATATTAGGAGCTAAGCTTTTATAGTGGCTAGATTTTTTAATATTACTTAAAACATCTTTTGCTAAAGCTGTCAGTGCCCCTGAAAAGAAACCTGGCTCAAACTCAATTTCCGGTGTTACAACCCGCGCTAGCGGTTTAAAAGCATTTTTAGGCCAGCCTGCAACCGGGAATTGATCATTATCGCCAAATTCTGCCGTGAGTTTCTGCACATTGCTGAGGTGACTCCAGAAATACGGCATGGTATTACTGGCTTGGCAATTTTCAAAAAGCTTTTGTAATGGCTCAAATAAATGCCGCTGCCGGAGCATTCTTTCTTCTTTTTCTTCTTCAGTAAATCCAGAGCTATGGCCATGAGTACGTTTAATGCTATTCCGCGCTGATGTGTAATCACTTCTCTTCTCATAACCAAGTATGGTATTGCTTGCATTTCTATCCAAAGCCACAACTCCAACTCTGGGAATAGTGCCGATATTAATCATGCCATTATCCCATAGGCAGATTCCGGCATTCAGTAATTCCATAACCAACTTCGCTTTTAATACACTCCCAAACTCGCTTGCATAAGTATTACTAATAGCATGTCTAATATCATCAGTTTGCGCTTGGCCGTGTTCAAGCTCATCATATTTTCGTATGAAGCAATTCAAAGCATCAAGCTGGTTTCCATCCAGCTTGATCAATTCATTATAGAGCTCCCTGTAACTCGCCATGTAGAGTAGCTTATTGGCTGACTTAAAGCTTATATCGTCTACATCAGGTGTTTTGCTGCTCCAGAAAGCTTCTGTTTCATTTAATAAATAACTTAGATTTGGATATTTCCCGCTTTCAATTATGCTCCTGAGGTGCTCAGGATAGTTTTCCATATTCACTGATCCTGAAGAAACAGGAAGTTGAATAGGTCTGTAAAGCGTGGCCACACCATTATGTATACCCGGCAGAACTTCAATCATCAACTCATCCCCCATAAGGGTGCCAAATGGTTGAAGTATTGCATAATGGTCTATCCGCTCATAAGCGCCCTTCAATTCTACTCTTAGCACTACTGCAGGATCTTCAATAAAAACTAATGCTCCATTGGAAGATGTTGAATATATCTCATTAACATTTGGTAGAATCGTATTCCCGTTTGCATCCCTGATATTAAGGCTGGAAAACAGCTTTTTATAATCGCTTCTTATCCGTTCCTGCCGCGCTCCATCAGTAATTGCAGCGCATAAATAATTCTCTACCGAACCGAGTTTAATTATTTCATCTTGTCCATAAATTGACGGCATAGGCGGTATAATACATTGTTATTCATGCAAATATTACAGTAGTAATAAACAATACAAGCAATGCTTAAAAATTTAATATTTGGCCAACAATTCCTCATACAGCTCAATCTCACGGGTGCAGAGGTTGGCGGCTGAGTAGTTGGCGCGCACGTGCTGCATGGCGTGGAAGGCAACCTGGCTCTGTTCATCCGGGGTCAGGCTTAATGCGGCTTCCAGTGCTTTTGTAAGTTCCTCCTTTGAGCCTGGGGTTGTTAGAATGCCTGTCTGGCCATGAATAACCGTTTCAGCCGTGCCGCCGTGATTGGATGCTATCACTGGCCTGCCCATTGCCCCTGCTTCTATCGCCACCCGCCCGAAAGCCTCCGGTTGCAGGGATGGCACAACTACAACGTGGGAGAGCATATAGGCCGCTGCCATATCGTCCGTTGTGCCCACAAGTTTTACATTCTCGCCCAGGCCTTTATTCATTATAAGCTGCTCCAGTTCCTGCCGGTAGGCGGGATGACCGCCATCGTTCCCTAAAATTATGCAAAAGAAATTCCTGGTTTTAAGGTCGGCCAGTGCTTCCACTAAAACATTCTGGCCTTTCCAGCGGGTAATGCGCCCCGGCATGAGGATTACCGGCAGGTGATCAGGCAGCCGCCAAGCTTTGGCAATATCAACCACCCGCTGTGGGCTTACCTGTGCGGGGTCAAACTGGTTTAAATCCACGCCTCTGGGTATTACCGTTATTTTATCGGGGTTTATAGCGTAATTATCAATGATATGCTGGGCGTTGAAATCAGATATGGCTATTACCCGCTCCCCCCTTGTCATTATGCTGTTGTATTTGTTTTTCCACGATCCCCCGCGTGTGTAAATGCCGTGGAAAGTGGTTATAAAAACTGCACCTGTTCTTCTGGCCGCGAAATAAGCACTCCAGGCCGGGGCGCGGGAACGGGCATGGATTATATCAACTTTATATTCCCTGATAATACTGGCCAGCCGGAATATATTGAAAATCATAACCAGTGGATTTTTACTGGCCAGCGGCAAGGTTATATGCGCCGCTCCCGCATATTTAAGCTTGTTTACCATGGAACCGCCGGAGGATGCTACCAGACTCCCCCAGCCGCGCTTTGCGATAGCACCGGCCATCTCGATTGTGCCACGCTCCACCCCGCCGGATTCCAGTTCCGGCAGCACTTGCAGAATCACCGGCTGCTTCAAAGGGTTGCCGTTCAATTATACTTACCTTTTAAAGTCTATTGATATGCAATTAGTATATTATAAGCATCTTCCGGAGTTTTGCATTCACGTAAATTGCTGCGCGTGGTTTCATCGCGCATCATTCTGGAAATGCGTGATAAATCCTTCAGGTGCTCAGTACTTCCATTCAGTGGCGAGAGTAGCAGGAAAATCAAGTCCACAGGTTTTCCATCGGCAGCGTCAAAATCAACCGGGGTTTTAAGGTGGGCAAAAAAAGCGCAAACGTTCTGCATCTCCGGCAGGCGGCAATGGGGTATGGCTATGCCGTTACCGATTCCGGTTGAGCCATGCTCCTCACGCTCAAACAATTTTAAAGCAATTAAAGAAGCCTCCACCCCGCAAACCGCTGATGCTCTATTGGCAAGCGCATCCAGCACGGCACTTTTATCACGGGCTTCCAGGTTGATTACGATCCTGTCCGGTAGAATATGTAAATTACCTGGCACGGCTGTAAATCTATAAATTACGCTACTTCAGAATCCACCCAGGAAATATTACCATCGGCGCGTTTATAAACCACATTCAGGCACTTATTTTTTCTGTTTATGAACAGCAGCGCCGGAAGCTCCGCCAGATCCATTTTCATAACTGCCTGACTGACGGTGAGAGTTTCAATATCAGCCACTGTTTCCGCTATTATCAGCGGTTGTTCTTTCTCCTCATGCTCAACTTCCTCTTCTTCCTGACGGATGACGTATTTACGCCCTTGAATCAGCCTTTCATCATTCAGGTCAGGTTTCGGTTTATGGTGATTCTTGATACGGCGCTTATAGCGGCGTAGCTGCTTTTCCATTTTATCCGCCGCAATATTGAAGCTGACATATGCATCATCAGCCTCGCCACTGCTTTTAATTACGATCTTACTGTGGGTTCCTGAATGCACGCTGATACTGGTTTTTATCAGGTGTGCTTCCTTGGCGAATACTACCATGGCATCAGTCACCCGATCCAGATACTTCTCCACCTCGTGGGTTATACGTGATTCGGCGTGGGTTTTCAGTGAAGCACCCACGTCCATGTTTTTTCCTGAAACAACAATCTGCATATTTTAAGCCCGGAATGAATTTGATTTATTATTAGAGCACAGCTTTTATAGCTTGTGTGATTTAAGGCAATGCAAATTTGAAACTACTATACCTATAGCACCCTTGAAGTGCGATAGGTATAGTTTTTATATTTTGCGCATGGCCGCCAATCCAGCCCCATGCGCGTATATATTATATATTATTATCCTTTCAAAATAAAGCGGAGTTTAATGATAAAGATATGCATAATTGATTATGGTTCGGGTAATATCCGCTCTGTCTCCAAGGCATTTGAAGCCGTATTACCAGCAGCATCGGTTGAAAGCGGGGCTGTATTAGTTACATCTAATCCTGATAATCTTATCAATGCCAGTCACGCAGTTCTGCCGGGTGTAGGCGCTTTTAAGGATTGCATTAAAGGGCTATCAGGCATACCAGGCATGATTGATGCACTGGAGAGGCATGTTTTTGATTCTAAAAAGCCTTTCTTAGGAGTATGTGTTGGGATGCAACTGCTGGCTGACTGCGGCTATGAGCACGGCAGACATAAAGGGCTGGGATGGATAAAGGGGGATGTGCGATTGTTAGAGCCTGCTGATAAAACGCTTAAAATACCGCATATGGGCTGGAATGATACAATCACAAAACCGCTGCATATGTTTGATGATTTAGGGAATAACCCGGATTTTTATTATACACATTCCTACCACCTAGAAACGCATGAGCAGAACATAGCCGCAACCACTGACTATGGCGGAAGAATAGTCGCAGCAGTGCGGAGAGATAATATTTTTGCCACCCAGTTCCACCCCGAAAAAAGCCAGCGTAATGGGTTGAGATTATTATCTAATTTTCTACAAACAGCTAATTACCATCCCATATAATGGAAGTAAAAGGCATAAAATATCAACCATACCAACGCCAGTATTTTTATTTTAAGTATCCTGGGTGTTTTCTTAAGGAGCATTTCTGAAATTATTGCGCTTATAAGTGAGATAAGAACAAATCGTAGCAAACGCGCAGGTATACTTGCAGATAAGAATACCATAACGGGTACATTTGTTATGGCGGCTTGTGCGCTGAAAATTTTGTAAGGAACTCCTGTGAATGCCCCCTTAATCATGCCAACCCATATGGATTTTTGTATAAGTTCGCGTGCAGTGCTGATTAGCTGAGTATTAATGCCAGGTATGCTATCAATAAAATTTAATGAGGCATCTGCATGGAAGCCGGATAGCGTATACATTATCAAGCCGCCTACCAGCGCACCTGCCAGTGAGTATAAGCAAGCTAACAGAGCTTTCTTATAACTGTACAGCGCAAGAAAACTTAAAAATACATCTGGCACAATAAAGAAACAAATGGACTCAAGCAGACCCCATAACCATGCAATGGTATTATTCCCAAACGGCCATTTCTTCTTCACCGGAAAGCTCCATGAAACTTGTTGAAAGATCACTCATGAATACATGACGGTCGGTTTTAAAAAGAATCTTTGCACCTACGAAAATATCACAGAAAAAAGGAACCAGTATACAGTCACCTTTTGGTAGTGCTTTACCAAGACCATGGATAAAAACTGGTGTAACTGGAACATGCGGGTAGCGTTCAGCTAGATAAGCCACGCCTTTCTTGAACTGCGAAAGTCTCTCAGGTTCGCCACGCGAACCTTCAGGAAATAAAATGATTATGTTCCCTCTATCCAGAGCTTCGCAACACGGCTGGAGTGGATCATAACTCTTACTGGCCTTGCCACGCGCTATGGGAATAATACCAATGATACTGGTAGCAAACCATGCTAGAACACGGTTCTTTAGAAAATAATCCGCCGCTGCGATGGGGTGAATTTTCGGCAGTATTTGCAGCGGCAACAGGCTGGTAAGCACCAACGTATCCAGGTGGCTATTATGATTAGCTACAATAATGGCAGGACCTATAACTGGTAGCAGTTCTCTCCGCCGTACATTTAAACCTAGTAAAACCAGTACAAACAGCCTCACCAGCATATAAAATAGGAGGCGCAGAAAAGTATTCAGCCAGTTCATGATTTAATAGTAAAAATAATAGGTAAAATGAAAAAACAGCGGTGCGGTGAAGGTCAGGCTGTCTATTCTATCCAGGATTCCGCCATGGCCTGGAATTATGCTTCCAGTATCCTTAACGCCTATGTCGCGCTTGATGGCTGATATTGTAACATCGCCTATAAATCCAGAAATACTGATAAGCAGCCCGGCAAGCGCCGCGTGCAAAGTATCGAATGGAGTAATGTATGGCGCAATAAAAACAGCTACCATTGTGGTGGTGAGAAAGCCGCCAATAAATCCCTGCCATGTTTTCTTTGGGCTTATTATGGGAAGTATCTTATGTTTACCGAAGAGCTTCCCCCACACATATTGCGCTACATCGTTAAACTGCGTTAGAAAAGCTAGGAATAGCAAAAAACCAGCCCCACCAGCAGGGTTGTCCGGCAGCGTGGGAAGAACCAGCAGATAGGCAGTGTGACTGATAGAGAAAACGCACGTCATCAATCCCCAATGGATTGTGCCGACAGCCTTCAAAAAGCCTTCAGTATTCTGCGTTATAACCATCCGCAACGGCAGGAAGAGAAATGCATACACTGGTATAAAAATAATAAATACCTCATACCATTCCAGTGCTGCCCAGTAATATTGAACTGGAATGGATAGATAAGCCCAGAACAATATCCTCCTATCACTACGGCGAGTAGGAATCATGGAGAAAAATTCTTTTAGCGCCAGGAAGCTTATGAAACCAAGGAAGCAGAGTGATACAACGCGGCTGGTAAGCATGGCGAAAGTAAACATGCCAAGCATTACCCACCAGCTTTTTGTGCGTATTACCAATTCACTGTAATTTTTCTCTGGCCTTAATTTTACCAAAGCAAAAACTATAATGCTGGCTACTGCCAGCAATACCCATATACCAGCTACCGCGTGGAGAATTGCAGGGTTATTCATGTGCCTCCTTCAACGCATTTTTGGCACGGTTATAAATTGTTGCGGTAAGCAAAGTGGCTACAATGAGCTGAATAACGTTCAACCATGTTCCTGATTCCACTCCCATTCCTATTAATAAGCCAATTACACCAAATACAAATGCCCGGTCGCTTTTTCCCATTGGCCCGTCATAGCGTCTACTTGCACCAATTTGAATACCAATAAGCCCTGTCATTTCGCTGATAATCGCAAGCAAGCAGGTAATAATTACCAACCAACTCCAAATTCCCGTAATTAAAGCAAATGGCAGGTATAACGCGGTATCCGAAATTACGTCCCCCAACTCGTTTAGTATTGCTCCTATTTTGCTTTTCATATTATGCTCGCGCGCCAGCATACCATCAATGGCATTGAGTGCCATTCTTAGAAACAACAAAAATGGCAATAATAGCCACGGCCATGATTGCTCAGGCCATAACGCCATGCATAATCCACCAGCTATAGAAAGCCCAACGCCGGATAATGTTATTTGATTTGCGGTAACGCGCTTAACTGCAAGAATGTTGACTAATGGCCTGAGAAGCCCCTGAAATCTGGACTTAAGCTGATATATCGTTAGCATTTACGCTGTTTATTTATGTGTGCTTGCTAAGTAAGCAGTTAATTTAGAAAATTAAAGCAATCTGAGTAAAGACAAAGGCAAATCAAGCTTTATGTGGATATATCAATTTTCAGAAAAGACAGGCAGTGAGACTTCTCTATAAATCCTTATTTACATTGGCCTTTACTTACAATAACTACAGATATACTGCTCGCGCCTCTGGTGTGTGGATTTTTTGCAGTTAACTGGCGGGCAGTATATAAGCGCATGGGGCTGGATTGGCGGCCATGCGCAAACATATAAACAATATACTTAAAACACTCTCAAGTGTTTTGAGTATAATTCAATTAACTTATGAGATTTCGTCATGGCTGAGGGCAGTTCTTTCTGGAACAAGGTGCTACGGGTTTTCGGGTTTATATTTTTCTCCATGGTCAGTACTCTGGGCAGTTTTCTGCTGATCATTTTCATGTTCGGCCTGGGCATAACCATGCTGACTAAGGAATCCAGGCTTGCCAAGGCGGACGGGATGGAACGCCCACGCTATGAATATATCTACGGTGAGGAGCATAGCCGTAATCTCCTCCTCTCAATTCCAGTGCAGGGGATTATTCTGGGCAGCCGCCGCACGGAGGATGAAAGCCCGTTCTCAATGATGGATTTAGGCCTTACCTACGGGTATGAAATCAAGAAACAACTGGAGAAAGCCGCATCCAACCCTGATATTAAAGGTGTTCTGCTGGAGATAAACACGCCAGGCGGCACTATTTTTGGCTCCCAGGCCATATTTGACGGCGTGAAGAATTACCGCGAGAAAAGCGGTAAGCCGGTATTTACTTATATTCAGGGAATGTCAGCCTCCGGCGGAGTATGGTCCATGGTTGGCTCTGATGTAATTTATGCTGATTACGGCAGTATAGTAGGCAGTATCGGTATACTGGGGCCAATGCTGATGTATTACAACAACCCCACGGCTATTGATAATGGTTTTTTTCCTGGCGGCGTGGTTACTAATGGCGGCATTGAAAGCACTGTTATTACCGCCGGGCGCGGCAAGGATTTAGGCAACCCCTTCCGCAAACCAAGCGAGGAGGAAGTGCTTAATCTAAGGCAGGCGGTGGAAGGTGAGTATGAAAACTTCGTCCGCCATGTAGCGGTAAACCGGAAAATTGAACCTGAATTCATTAAAACACAGCTTGGGGCTATGATTTTTGATAATAAAAAGGCTGAGGAGTATAAACTGATTGATGGAACCCGCAGCCGCGATGATTCCATCATGGAGCTTGCTGTAAAGGCCGGAATTGACAAAAGCTTCAAGCTGGTACGCGACCGTGAAAGTTCATCCCCGCTGGAGCAGTTACTGGGCATATCCGGACTCTCATCATCCGCCAGCGCATTCAATAATCAACATATTCTTGCAGCCGCCCGTGATGCCAGATGCAGCATTGCCCGTCAGATGACGCTGGCATATTATGGCAGCCTGGCGGAACTTTGCGCTGCGCATTAAAATTTTAAATAGGATGTTTCACTAATATGTCTGCACCAGAAAAATCTGAGAGAGAAGAAAAGCATCAGTTCCATCCTACCATACTGCGTGAGTATGATATTCGCGGTGTATACGGCCAAACGCTGACTGAGGATGATGCCTATAACATAGGGCGCGCTTATGCTGCCCTGTTGCAGCGGGAAACCGGAAAAGCGAACCCAACCTTTGCAGTGGGTTTTGATGGCAGGGTAAGTTCGCCTTACCTTGAACCAATGCTGGTGGAAGGGCTAAAAGATTCCGGCGCAAAAGTAGTGCGAATTGGTCTGGGGCCCACCCCTATGCTGTATTTCTCAGTATTCCAGCTTGAGGCTGACGGCGGTATCATGGTGACAGGTTCACATAATCCGCCATCCCATAACGGCTTTAAAATGATGATCGGCAAGAAAAGCCTGTTCGGCGAGCGTATCAAGGAACTGGGGCGCATTGCAGCGCAGGGTGATTACGTAGATGGTACAGGCAAAATTTCAGATAACACTGAAATTAAAGAAATTTATATCAAACGTTTGCTGGCCGCATATAAATCCACCAGGGAAATGAAAGTGGCTTGGGATCCCGGTAATGGCGCAGCGGGGGAGATAGTGGACGAGCTGATCAAGAAGCTGCCGGGCAAGCACTATGCTATTAATACCAGGATAGACGGTACATTCCCGAATCACCACCCTGATCCCACCGTGCCAAAGAATCTTGAGCAGTTGATCGCTCTGGTGAAAAAAGAAGGTTGCGACCTTGGCCTGGCTTTTGATGGTGATGCCGACCGTATCGGCATAGTGGATTCCACCGGGCGGATAATCTGGGGTGATCAGATGATGATAATCTTCGCCCGCGATATTTTAAAGAGAATGCCGGGCGCGACAATTATCGCAGATGTAAAAGCCAGTCAGACTTTGTTCGATGAAATCGCCCGTATGGGTGGCAAACCGATGATGTGGAAAACCGGACACTCACTTATAAAGTCCAAGATGCAGGAAACGGGTGCGCCAGCCGCCGGGGAGATGAGCGGACATATCTTCTTCGCTGAGGATTATTACGGCTTTGACGATGGAATATACTCAGCTATCAGAATGCTGAACATCCTGGCGCAAAGCGGGGAGAGCATAACTGCCTTGCGCGACCAGATGCCGGAGACTTTCTCCACTGAGGAGATTCGCCTGAGCTGCACTGAGGAGCGCAAATTCCAGATAGCCGAGGAAATAAAAGTCCGCCTTAGCGAGGCCAAAGCTGATTTCAGCGATGTAGACGGTGTGCGAGTAAAAACTACGGACGGATGGTGGCTGCTGCGTGCTTCCAACACCTCACCGGTTCTGGTGGCGCGCTGTGAATCAGCCACGGCTGATGGTCTGCAGAGACTGGAGCGGGACTTGCAATCAGAGCTACAAAAATCCGGTATTGATTACAATGCCCGCGAGGATCATTAGGATTGCATCAATATGGAGCGGATAAGATAAATCAATTAATCCCCTTGTTTTCTTATAGCCTAGGGCGATTTATGTTTTCAATGTATCTTGATGCTTGATGAGCTACTGAAAAAACTGGAGAATAAAAATCTGGCTCCCATAGAGCCGGGTCTGGGGCGAACTCTTCAGGCGCTGAAGCGATTTGGCAACCCACATTTAAAATTGCCGCCCACAGTTCATGTTGCCGGAACTAACGGCAAAGGCTCATGTATAGCCTTCCTGAAAGCCATTCTGGAAGCTGCAGGTTATAACTGCCATGTTTATACATCCCCCCACCTTGTGCGCTTTAATGAACGAATAGTACTAGCCGGGCATGAAATAACTGATGAATACCTCACCCAGTTAACTCTTGAATATTTCCAAATCTGCGAAGGATTAGAACTTACCTTTTTTGAAGCCACCACTGCCGTTGCGTTTAAAGCTTTCGCTGACACAAAAGCGGATTTTCTGCTGCTGGAGACTGGCCTTGGTGGGCGGCTGGATGCCACTAATGTAATCCCGCAACCACTCCTTAGCATTATAACCTCCATATCGCTGGATCATACGGAGTATTTAGGAAATACACTGGCTGCCATTACTTATGAAAAAGCTGGCATAATAAAACCGGAAACGCCGATTATAGCCGCGCCCCAGATGACAGAAGAAATCAATCAGATTATCAGCCAACACGCAGCAAGCAAAGGCTCCACTGCTTTGCTGCATGGGTGGGATTGGGACTTTGAGATCACAAAGTCAGGTTTTAATCTCTCGGCTGACGGCTGGGAGACTATCCCCCTCCCCCACCCATCACTAGCCGGGGCGCACCAGTATGATAATGCCGCCACCGCAGCACTCGCCGCTATGCTTATAGACAAGAAATATCCTGTTAAACCACAAGCTATTCAGCATGGCATTGTCAATGCGAAATGGCCGGGGCGTTTGCAGAAACTTAAGAGCAGCGTTTTACCTAACCTGAATAATTCGGATATCTGGCTGGATGGCGCTCATAACCCTGATGCCGCTTCAAAACTGGCGGATTTTCTGCGTGATACCTGCAAAGGGCGTGATATATATATGCTGAGCGGAATGCTCAAAACCAAGGATGCTGCTGCTTTTTACTCCTGCTTTAAGGGTATGCTTAAAAAGATATATCTGATTGACCTTCCACACCCGCTAGGTATGCCTGCCGGAGATTTAAGCGATATCTGCCAGTCGTTAAATCTGGATGCCGTGGCGATAAAAAATATGCAGGAAATTTCCATTCCCTCTACCGCCGTTAATCTATGTTTAATAATTACCGGGTCATTATACTTGGCAGGAATGATTTTAAGCGTGAAGCAAAGCAATACATGACTGATAAGGAACAGGAAATTCAATTTGAGGATGTGGTTTTTCCTAAAAGGAATTTAGCCTCTGCTGATGCTAAGGCGAAAAGGTACAAAGTATACAAAACCAGCACGGAATTTCTGATAATTGATGCCAGTTCCGCGCTGGAGGCGGTGCGCCGCAGCGGCATATTAAATCCTGATAAAGTGGAAACTTATAACGAAAGTCAGGAGCAGATGCTACCGGAAGAAAAATTGACGCAGGTTGAGGAGAGCAAAGACTTGGCTGATGCAAAAATACTGCTGAACCTTGGCATTGATGTCAGCGGCCTGATTGAAACCGATGACGAAACCACCTTCCCGGAAGCTTGATAGCTATCAGTTAAAAGGCCACCACTTTCTCCATATATTCTGGGTTTTCTGCTCACCCTGCAACTGTTCTTGTGCTGCCTGTTGAGTAGCCTGCTGTTTTTCAAGCTCTTTTGCAATCTCACCGCTTCTTAAATGCGTTAA
>CAYTOJ010000029.1:0-5218 GCA_964439415.1 uncultured Rickettsiales bacterium | reverse complement strand
CCTTTAGCATTGAATTTCCAGAGTGCCTGGCTGACACGCAGCTCAGACAACTATTGAAACATCATACTTATGGCGGCGGAGAGAAGTGTTAAACTTTTGAGAAGTTTAGCTGAGGGGGGCGCAGAATCAGCTTATCGCATCCACAATATATTGCGGCAGGGCGAAGGCGGCCTGGTGGATGTGGGGGTTGTAATATTTTGTTTTAACACCACTGGCTTTAAAGCGCCGCTGGATTTCCTCCAGGCTTAAGTTTCGTAGTTCCGGATTATTCGTGCACCAGGAGAAAGTCATAACACCGCCAATATACCCGGGCACGGCCGCAGCATAAAACCATGAATCCGCGAAAAGCTCTTTTGTGCGGTTGTGGCTGGTTTTTACTTCATCCAACTGGTGGAATGCCACGCCGTTCTGGTTCACAAAAATCCCGCCGGGATTCAAAGCGCGCTTGCAGGCGCTGAAAAAATCGTTGCTGTATAACACCTCCCCCGGGCCGATAGGGTCGGTGGAGTCAGAGATTATAACATCAAATTTCTCAAGTGTTTCCTTGGCGTATTTAATACCATCGTCAATTATAAGCTCCAAGCGCGGATTTTCAAATACGCCGTCAGACAGGCTGGGCAGATGCTGTTTGCAGAACTCCACCACTTCGCCGTCTATCTCCACCATGGTGCATTTTTCCACTGACTTATGCTTCAGCACATCCCGCGCTATGCCTCCATCCCCGCCGCCTATAACCAGCACACGTTTAGCATTGCCATGGGCTATCAGCGGCACATGGGTCAGGGCTTCGTGGTATACAAACTCGTCCCGCTCAGTGGTCTGCACCACTCCGTCCAGAGTCAGTACCCGCCCCATGTGATTGTTTTTAAAGATAATTATATGCTGATATTTGCTTTTTTTCTCATAGAGAATTTCATCAATCTCCAGCCGCTGGCCGTAGTGGGGGTATAGTGTCTCAAAGAACCAGATCATAACGCTTACATACTCCTGAAATTATTCATCCCTGTATCGCACATGAATTAACTATGCAAGCAACCTAAAAAACCTGGCTCAATTTAAAATTTCTCTCCACAAAGGAGAGCAATTGGCTTAAACATTCATCCAGGCTGTGGTGGGCGGTGTCTATAATCAAATCCGGGTTTTCCGGTTCTTCGTATGGCGCGTTTACGCCTGTAAAATCAGTAATCTCACCAGCTCGCGCTTTTTTGTATAAACCTTTAGGGTCGCGCTTTTCGCATTCCTCAGCCGCGCACTTTACATAAACTGTACTGAAATGCCTGTGGCCGATGGAACGTGCTCTGCGCCTGTCATCACGGTAGGGGGAGATAAACGCGGTTATGGCTATCATTCCTGCATCAGCCAGCAGATTCGCCACTTCTGCGACACGGCGGATATTCTCAGCCCTTGATTCCGGCGAGAAATCAAGGTCACCTGATAAACCTTTGCGGATATTATCGCCATCCAACACATAAGTCTGATAACCTTTAAGGAAAAGCATCCTCTCCAGATTCTGCGCCAGGGTGGATTTGCCCGAACCTGGCAGCCCCGTAAACCAGAGTATGCCGCCCAGGTGGCCGTTTGCTGCTTCCCGCTGCTCCCTGCTTAAAGCGGATTCAGTGGGGAATATATTAGTAGTTTTAGTAACCAGCATTTGCACACGCTGGTCGGTAATGCCCTGCAGATTGATTATGCCGCCGCCAGATATATCCCCGCCATCGGTTATTACAAACCTGCCCATCAGCGGTTGATTTGCAAAATCATCCAGGCTGGCAAGACCTTTCAGCCTTACCGTTATCTCGGCGATTTCACCACTTCTTACATCATCCCTTTTCGCGGCCTCCAGGGTATCAGTATTGATAACCTGCTTTATGCTTTCAACCTCACCGCGAATTTCATTAGTGCCAATACGGAATGTATAAATTTTCCCCTGAATCAGCGGCATTCTGCCCAACCAGAAGATGCTGGCGTTGAACCTGTTTGCCAGCAAGGGCTGGTTACTGCTGTGACTGATTACATCACCGCGCTCTACAAAGATTTGCTCCTCCAGTATCAGGCCAACTGTCTCCCCGGCCTGTCTATAAGTGCTTGCTGCTTCGTTATCTCCCTGCGGGTATTGTACTATCTCCTTTACCCGTGCACGGGCGTTGGAGGGGGAGAGAATAATCTCATCACCTGCGCTAATTTTCCCGCTTTCCACCATTCCGGCGATAATCCGGCGGGAATCGAATTTATAAACATCCTGCACGGTAATGCGTAAGGGCAGGTTTTCAGCACTGCCGGGTGCGGTGCAATGTTGCAGCGCTTCCAGCAAGGTACTGCCTTTGTACCAGGGCATACGCTGTGAGGGGTTTACTATATTATCACCATCCCTGGCCGATATTGGAATATAAACTAGTGCTTCAAGACCTATTTCTTTCAAAAACGCAGAGAATTCCTGACGGATTTTATCAAATGTGGCGCCATTATTTTCCGTAATTTCACAGGTCTGCTGGCCTGGATGCACATTGCTTGTCTCCCCCCCCGCCTGCGGGGGGGGATTAAGGGGGGGGAATGTGTTGGTACTATGGAAAGAAGAAAGATGCCCCCCCCTAGCCCCCCCCGCAAGCGGTGGGGGAAGCCGATAGTTCGTGCCAACACTTGAATCTTGATTGTTTTCCTGTACAGCGTCCATCTTGTTCACCACCACCAGCAGGCTTTTGATGTTGAGGAGCTTCAGTAGATAGCCATGCCTGCGGGATTGCTCCTTTACGCCCTCCACAGCGTCCACAACTATAATAGCTGCATCCGCCTGCGCTGCACCGCTGATCATATTGCGCAAAAATTCACGGTGGCCAGGTGCATCAATTAAAACATATTCTCGCGTATTAGTGCGGAACCAGGCATGGGCTGACTCTATGGTTACATTCTGATCACGTTCAGCCTTTAATGCATCCATCAGGAAGGACCATTCAAACTCCATACCACGAGCCGCGCAATCACGCTGAATACTCTCCAGCTTGCCATCCGGCAGCGATCCGGTATCATGAAACAACCTGCCTATAAGGGTGGATTTGCCATGATCAACATGGCCAACAACCACCACTTTAAGCTGAGGTAAAGATGACATGCTATACCATATAATTAACAGATGGTTTTTTAATTAGCTGGCTTACAGTGGATTCTTGCCCCCTCCCTAACCCTCCCCCGTAACCGGGAGAGGGAACAACGGAGCAGTTTACTCTATATTCCCTCCCCTGTTCACAAAGGAGGGTTAGGGAGAGGGCTAATAAATACCCATAAAATTGTCGGGTATCATACATGTTTTTTCTAGATTGCTTCGCCTTTTTTGCGGTTTCTGGAATCACGCTTGCGCTCATTGCTATCCAACAGACGTTTACGCAGGCGCAGGGATTTTGGAGTCACCTCCACCAGTTCATCATCCTCTATATACGAAATCATTTCTTCGAGCGACATTATCTTTGGCGGAACCAGCCTTATGGCCTCATCCTTCCCGGATGCGCGGACGTTGGTAAGCTGCTTGGCTTTCAGAACGTTCACTTCCAGGTCATTGTCGCGGTTATGCTCGCCGATTACCATACCATCGTACACCTTGTCCTGGGGGTTGATAAACATAACTCCCCGCTCCTGAAGGTTGAATATTGAATAGGCCACAGCCTCCCCCTGGCCGATGGAAATCAGCGCGCCGTTTATGCGTGATCCTATCTCGCCTTTATAAGGCGCGTAGCCGTGAAATATGCGGTTCAGTACACCTGTACCACGGGTATCGGTGAGAAACTCGCTCTGGTAGCCAATAAGGCCGCGTGACGGTACATGGAAAACTATGCGTGTTTTACCACCGCCTGAGGGGCGCATATCCTTCATCTCACCCCTGCGCTGGCTTAGCTTCTCAACCACTACGCCGCTATGGGCATCGTCCACATCAACCACTACTTCTTCAATCGGCTCCAGGGTTTTACCCGTTTCCTCGTCCTTACGGAACAATACACGCGGGCGCGATACGGTAAGCTCAAACCCTTCACGCCGCATGGTTTCAATTAAAACACCTAAGCCCAATTCCCCGCGTCCGCCTACCTCAAAGGCATCCTTGCCTTCGGTTTCTTTAACTGTGATAGCTACATTGCTCTCGCTTTCGGCAAAAAGGCGGTCACGGATAATGCGGGAAGTTACCTTAGTTCCTTCCTGTCCGGCGAATGGCGAGTCGTTCACCATAATCGTCACCGCCATGGTGGGCGGGTCTACCGGAGTGGTTCTAATCGGCTCTACAATCTCGGGCGCGCAGATAGTATCCGCCACGGTGGAGTTTATAAGCCCGGCAACGCAGACAATATCACCCGCAACCGCCTGCTCTACCACCACGCGCTTAATTCCCTGGAATGAAAGCAGCTTGGTAAGGCGCGCCTGTTCCAGCACCTCCCCCTTCAGGTTAAGGGATTTTACCGCCATATTGATGTTAGCCTTACCGCTATGCACCTTGCCGGTAAGTATGCGCCCAAGGTACGGGTCAGACTCTAAAATAGTTGCCAGCATGGAAAAAGGTGCGTTTTCATCCACTTTCGGTTCCGGTACATGGCTGACGATTAAGTCAAACAGGCCATGCAGATTCTTGCCCTCTTCATCCAGGTTGTTCACGCACCAGCCACCGCGCCCGGATGCGAAAAGCACGGGAAAGTCCAACTGTTCATCAGTTGCGCCAAGTGCTGCGAACAGGTCAAACACTTCGTTCAGGGCAACTTCGGGCTGGGCATCGCTTCTATCTACTTTATTGACAATCACTATTGGGCGCAGGCCAAGCCTGAGTGATTTTGTCAGCACGAATTTGGTTTGCGGCAGGGGGCCTTCAGCTGCATCCACCAGCAGCAGCACACCATCCACCATCCCTAAGATACGCTCAACCTCCCCGCCAAAATCAGCGTGGCCGGGGGTATCAATAATATTAATGCGGGTATCGTTCCAGTTGACTGATGTACATTTGGCGAGAATGGTTATGCCGCGCTCCTTCTCAAGATCATTACTATCCATCACGCGTTCGGCAACGCTCTGATTCTCCCTGAAGGAGCCGCTCTGACGCAATAACTGGTCTATAAGCGTGGTTTTTCCATGGTCAACGTGGGCAATAATAGCGACATTACGAATATCAGGCATGAACGGACTTTTATGTAAGTTTATTATTTTGGAAAGCAGCGTAATACCCGTACTGTGCTGAAAAGCCAGTTATTTT
>CAYTOJ010000028.1:0-18893 GCA_964439415.1 uncultured Rickettsiales bacterium | reverse complement strand
TTTCTGGTTTCTGGTTTCAGGTAATGGCTGAAGTACCCGTAAAAACAGCACCTGTGACTACCACCCCGGCGATTGACTTCAGCGGGCAGTTTAAAAGTATGGCGCGGCGCACGGATATCATGTTCGCGCTTGGTGTTATCGCCATAATCATGATTCTGATGGTTCCCGTTCCAACCTGGCTGATGGATGGCCTGCTGGCGGTTTCCATCACCCTCTCGGTGCTTATTCTCATGACGGTTATGTTTATACATAAACCACTTGAGCTTAACTCCTTCCCTACCATTCTGCTAATATCCACCATGCTCCGGCTATCGCTTAACATAGCATCCTCGCGCCTGATTCTGTCAGATGGCCATACAGGCCCCAGCGCGGCCGGGCATGTGATTGAAGCCTTCGGTGGTTTCGTGATGCAGGGATCCCTGGTGATCGGAATTATCGTGTTCGGTATTCTCACCATTATCAATTTTGTGGTGATTACCAAAGGCGCGGGGCGCATTGCCGAAGTATCGGCCAGATTCTCACTGGATGCTATGCCGGGCAAACAAATGGCTATTGATGCAGATCTTTCCGCCGGAATGATAGATGAGAAAACCGCCCGCGAACGCCGCAAGGAGCTGGAGGAGGAGAGCGCGTTCTTCGGCGCTATGGATGGTGCGAGCAAGTTCGTGCGTGGGGACGCTATGGCCGGGCTGATGATAGTGTTCATCAACTTCATCGGCGGTATTTTAATTGGCATGATTCAGCGTGGCCTGGATTTTGACCGCGCCTTGAAAACCTATACTATTCTAACCATTGGCGATGGCTTAGTAGCGCAGATACCAGCGCTGATAGTATCCACCGCGTCAGCTTTGCTTATTACTAAGTCAGGTGCTTCAGGCTCTGCGGAGAAAGCGGTTTTAGGGCAGTTATCCTACTACCCGCAGGCATTCGGCGTATCCAGCGCGTTGGCGCTGTTCGTGGGCTTTCTGCCTGGTATGCCGCTGATTCCATTTATGGCTTTGTCAGGCGTTACTGGTTATCTGGCCTGGAACGCCGCCAATATACGCAAAGCAGCAACCGCCACCGCTTTAAGCGAACAGCAGATCGGCAAAGCGGGAGTTCCAGGCCAGCCGGGCGCACCGGGAATGGAGGCGAAAACACCGGAGGAACCAATAGCGGAAACCCTGCATATTGATGCGGTGCGTCTGGAACTGGGATACGGCCTGCTGCCCCTGATTAATTACCAGAAAGGCCACCGCCTGACTGAGCAGATAAAATCCCTGCGCAAACAAATAGCGCGGGATATGGGCTTTGTCATGCCGCCTGTGCGGATTCAGGATAACATGCAACTGCAATCGTCCACTTATGTGATCAAGGTGAAGGATATTGAATGCGGGCGCGGGGATATTCGCACGGATATGTTACTGGTGATGGATCCACGCGGCAGTAAAATCATGCTGCCTGGGGAGGAGACCCGCGAGCCTGCCTTTGGCCTGCCTGCAATGTGGGTATCAGAGAATTACCGCGAAGAAGCCATGTTTAAAAACTATACCGTGGTTGATCCGCCCACGGTTATCACCACGCATATCACGGAAATCATCAAGGAGCATATGGCCGAGTTGCTATCATACAGCGAAACTCAGAAGCTGCTGGATGAAATGGGTAAGGAACATCAGAAGCTTATTGCCGATGCCATACCAACCGTAATTACAGTTGGCGGTGTTCAGCGTGTGCTGCAGAATCTGCTGGCGGAGAATATCTCCATCCGCGATTTGCCGACTATTCTTGAGGCTATCGCAGAAGCAGCCAAAGTAACGCAGAACCTCACCCTTATAACCGAACATGTGCGCGGCAGAATATCCCGCCAGATTAGCAACCTGGTTAAAAACAGTGATGGCGTGATTCCTATCATCTCACTCACACAAAAGTGGGAACAGAACTTCTCTGAATCCCTGGTTGGTCAGGGTGAGGATCAACAACTCTCAATGGCTCCCAGCAAGATTCAGGATTTTATAGCCCAGGTGCGCCAGCACTTTGACCAGGCAGCCATGCAGGGCGAAATGCCGGTGCTGCTGACCAGCCCGGTTATCCGCCCGTATGTGAGATCAATCATTGAACGCTTCCGCCCTTCCATTCCGGTACTCTCACAAAATGAAATTCACTCCAAAGCTAAGATCAAAACCGTCAGCATGATTTGAGGTTTTATTTTTTGTGCGCGCCACCCGCCAACCCGCGCACATTGGTATAACCATAATAATTAAATGCTGCACAGCACTACCACTATTTGCTTAGGGGTAATGCATGTGGTATCTATAGGATTGAATACAGGAGCATTGCATGGCAGCCCATGATACAGTGGAGCCGGATCTAGAACAGATGCTGCATGACCCGATAGTACTGCTTCTGATGAAGCGGGATGGGGTGGAACCGAAGAAACTAAAAGAAGAACTTACATCAGTTTCACAACGTATTTCCCAGACTGGTCTTAAATATAATCAAGCCAGCCTCCATGCACTTCATTCAGTTTAAGCTCGCGGGATATATATCCAGGAACGTAAAACGGTCACGGATCATAAATGCAAGATGCGCAGAACCCAGTATATTATCATAGCTAAGCCTTATCTGCCCTGGTTTCCATTTGCAGCCTGCCTTCTGTAATATGTCAGATAAGTTCTGATTTCTGGATACACCACGCAGACGTTCAAGTATTGATCCGAAGTTCTCCAACCGCAGATTATCTTGCAGTTTAATCATGTTGGATGGAGAGAATTTAGACAGTTCCGGCGCGCCTATCATACTTTCTAAAAGCGCATGTTTCAGCTCCCAGTTATTTGTTTGCATTAATTCTTCCTGCAATTCATTCATGAAGATGGTGGTAACGCCGATAAGCTCACCGTGCAGATACTTCTTTAAGCGTGGATAGTAAAATTCCAGATTTTGCGCCAGCATATGCTCGCCCTGACTGGATGGCATACTCCCCCCTGTCATGTGCATCCCCAGCCCTGAGATTATCAGCCCCTCCATCAGAAGCTCTAACGATTCCTTATCAGCGGATGCTATGCCCCCGGGATTGCCGCAAAGCCTTCCCTCCACCTCCGCCAGCATTTTAAACGGCATGTCATTATAGGGAGTATCCAGCAGCAGGTGGGAGAGCAGCCAGTCAGTCTGCGCGGTCTGGCGGCATAATAAATCCGCAAAGCCCGCCGCTGCCAGCCTGCGTGGTGCTGCGCAGATTACGCTCATGTCTATAAATATTCCTGCGGGAAGTACTGCTGTAAATGAATTTTTTGATTCCCGCTTCAGCAAGCCTTTGAGTATTGCTCCCTCTCCTATATTATCCGCTGGCGGAACAATTAGAGATGCATTGGAGGAAGCATAACCGTTCATAGAAGCGGCTGTTGGAAAAACCATATACGGCCTGTTAGCCTGAAAAGCTGCGTATTTGCAAATGTCATTCACCACGCCGCTGCCAACCGCTATCAACGCGCTGAAACCTTTTAGCCTGGCGGCTATGTCCTCGGCGGTTTTAAGGTCAGGCCGCAGCGCAGGTTCAGTTTTATCATTCAGTGGGATAGCCGGAAAAACATGGGCTTGACATTTAAGCACAGCGGCAATTTTTTCACCAAAGGCTTTAAAGGTGTTATCATCCGCCACCAGCAGGTATTCGCCATTTCCCAGAACCTGCTTTACAAAATCCGCAATTTCAGCATCCACAGACTGGCCGCAAAAATGGATATGCCGCAGCGGCCACTGCCCTACCCTGCTGCCAAATCCAAACTTCAACGCCCGTTCAAGGTTTTCCATTTTTGTACCTTCATCGTTTGAGGAGCATACCATATTAATTTCCCGCATTAATACAATTATTGACGCTGGCATTATTTGTTGGTACAATAAATATGTGAGAATTATCTTTGATGAAGCAAAACGACAGAAAACGCTGAAAGAGCGTGGTATAGACTTTAATAGTGCCAGAAAGATTTTCTCAGGTCGTACACTTACCTTGTTGGACGATCGTCAGGAATATGGTGAATTGCGGTATCAAACATACGGGTTTCTGGAAGATCGAATAGTAATGATGGTGTGGACACCGCGCGGCGCGGATCGCCGTATTATTTCAATAAGGTATTGTCATGACAAGGAAGCGAAAGAAGTTAGCAAATACATGGATTGATCCTGATGACGCACCAGCCTGGACAAAGGAGCAACTCGAAAGGGCGGAAGTGGCAGATGGCACAAAGATTCTTCATCCGGCATCCGGAACGTTAACACGCCCACGCGGACGGCCACATAAGGCTGAGTGCAAGGAACTGGTGCGTATCCGGCTCTCGCAGGAAGTCACAAACTATTTCCGCGCTTCCGGGGCGGGGTGGCAAACGCGGATTGATAATGCCTTAAAGTGGGTTATCAGTAATCCCTTAAACTGATCAGTTTAGTTATGTGAATTACTCCACCGTGACTGATTTAGCCAGATTGCGGGGTTGATCAACATCTGTTCCTTTGGCAACTGCAGCGTGATATGCCAGTAGCTGCACCGGCAGGGAATACATAATTGGTACTGTCAGGAAGTCCCCTTGCGGCATCTCTATCACCGCCTCGCTTAAACCACTCAGTTCCTCAATGCCTTTTTTATCGCTGATTAATATAATCCGCCCGCCCCTGGCCTTTACTTCCTGAATGTTGGATGCTGTTTTGCTGAACAACTCATCACTTGGGGCAATGGCGATTACCGGTACATTTTCATCCACCAGTGCTATTGGCCCGTGTTTGAGTTCTCCGGCTGCGAAGCCTTCTGCGTGGATGTAGGATATTTCCTTCAGTTTCAGTGCCCCTTCCAATGCGATCGGGAAACAAACGCCGCGCCCCAGGTACAAAACATCTCTGGCCTGCGCTAATTTCAGGGCGATTTTCTGAATTGCCGCTTCATGAGTTAAAATCTCCGCCAGTTGCGCCGGAACTTCCCATAGACCATGCAGGAGCCTGCGGTTTTGCTCCTCAGTTATTCGCCCCTTCAGAACCCCAATATGTATAGCAAGGCAGGCCAAAGCCGCAAGCTGCGCGGTGAAAGCCTTGGTTGATGCTACCCCAATCTCCACCCCGGCGTAGATGCGCAAAGCCAGATCAGCCTCCCGCGCCATGCTGCTCTCCGCCGAATTCACCAGGGCAATTGTTCCACGCCCCCGCTCTGTACTGAGCCTGAGCACCGCGAGGGTATCAGCCGTCTCGCCCGACTGGGAGATAAACAGCATGAGCGCATGATCACATGAGTCCGCACGGTAGCGGTATTCCGATGCTATTTCTGCACGGCATGGAATGCCGCAAAGCTTTTCAAACCAGTAAGCAGCCACCAGACCCGCATAATAGGAAGTGCCGCAAGCAACAATGCTGATTGCTTTAGCCTCCGCCAGGAATAAAGCATTATCCGGCAGTGCGACCAGCCCTGACGCATGGTTGACAAATGTATTCAGAGATTCGCCGATAACAGTAGGCTGTTCAAATATTTCCTTCAGCATGTAGTGGCGGAATCCACCCTTGCCAACCGCCGCGCCAGTCAGTGACGATACCTTTACTTCACGCATCGCAAGGTGGTTGTTTTTATCGAATATTTCTACACTTGCGCTTGTAAGCAGAGCCATATCACCATCCTCCAGATAGGAAATGCGCGGGGTGAATGGGGCAATGGCGATTGAATCTGAACCCAGGAAATGGGTTCCCTCCCCATATCCCACCGCGAGCGGTGAGCCTTGGCGTGCGCCAATCAGCAGGTTATCATTCCCTTTAAAAATAATAGCCAGGGCATATGCGCCGTGCAGCAGTTTTAAAGTCTGCCGCACTGCACTAACAGGCTCAGCCCCGTTTTGCAGATAGTGGTGGATTTGAATAGCGATAACCTCGCTATCAGTCTCACTGCTGAACTCATACCCCTGACTTTGCAGCGATTCTTTAAGCTCGCGGTAATTCTCAATAATACCGTTATGCGCCACCGCCACCAGTGGCGTTGAATGCGGGTGGGCGTTATTTACCGTAGGTGCGCCATGAGTTGCCCAGCGGGTGTGACCAATACCAACGCTCCCCTCCAGAGGCCTACTTGCCAGCAAACGCTCCAGATTCTCCAGCTTTCCTTCCGCCCGGACTTTGGAGATCTCATTGTTATTCACCACCGCAATTCCGGCGGAATCATACCCCCGGTATTCCAGCCTTTTCAACCCTTCTAAAATCTTAGTGGCGACTTGCCCACGCCCAACTATTCCAACAATTCCGCACATAATCTAATCACATGAGATTTAAAGTAGCCCATATACCCAGTGTTTCTGGTATAGTTGTAAGAACCATATTTGCAAGCGTATTCAACGGATACATTCCAGCTTGACAACTCCGTATTCATTGGATACGATAAAGTCAGGATGGCATTGAACACAGAGATTCAGGAAACCAGGCAGTTTAATAAGAGTTTCGATAAGCTGGTGGGCAAATCGCAGCGTAGTAAACTGCACGAAGCTTTGCGGCTGAATCCACAGGCAGGGATACTCATCCGTGGTACGCATGGGGTACGTAAACTACGGTGGACTCGTCCTGGTACAGGAAAAAGTGGCGGCGTGCGGATTATCTATTATTTTTATCGCAAAGATAAGTCACTTATCTTGCTTTCACTTTTCGCTAAAAACGAGAAGGAAAATTTAAGTGACCGAGATGTAAATGAACTCGCCAGGCTTGCCAATCTGCTGAGAGAAAAATACGAAGGAGAGACTTAAGTGACCAGAAAGAATGCGGATGCCATGACCAAAGCAGGCAAGAGAATCATGCAGGCTATGCAGGAAGCAATGAATGGTGAATTGACTTCCTATCCTGCGGACAAAAGAAGTATCGACGTAAAACGCATTCGTGATACGCTTGGAATGAACCGCAACCAATTTGCGCTGGCATTTCAATTCAGTAAGTATTCTGTGCGCAACTGGGAACTAGGTAACCGAACACCAAGCGGCGCAAGCTATACACTCCTGCAGCTCATTGCCGCTGATCCGCTGGATGCCTACCACAAGCTGCACACTTAACTGCAAAAAATCCACACATCGGAAACGCGAGCATCATTCAACTACACACTTCAGACAATAGGGGGTATATAAAATATTACGCCACGGAATACAAAACAGCCACACCCGGCAGGGTTTTACCTTCCAGCCATTCCAGAAACGCTCCTCCCGCGGTGGATACATAGGTTAAACCGGATAACACCCCTGAACGCGCCAGTGCTGATACGGTATCACCCCCGCCTGCTATGCTTTTAATTTTATTATCAGCGGTTAGGTATGAAATCATCCGGCCAAGCATGATGGTGGATGCATCAAACGGTGTAGTCTCAAACGCCCCTAAAGGGCCATTCCATAGAATGGTTTTCATGCTGGCGAGTTTCTCACCAAGTGCGGAGACTGTGCGCGGCCCAACATCCAGTATCATGGCATCCGGCGGAATATTATTTATATCGGTAATTCTGCATTCCTGCCCTGCCTCAAGTTCAGCAGCGCAAACAGCATCAAGCGGCAGGATTATCTCACAGCCCTTTTGCTTCGCATCCCCCATAATCGCAATCGCCGTGGCGCTCATTCCCGGCTCATGGAGGGATTTACCGACATTCACACCCATTGCATGTAAAAAGGTATTGGCCATGCCGCCGCCAATCACCAGAACATCAACCTTTGCCACCAGATTACTCAGCAGTTTCAGCTTGGTGGAAATCTTGGAACCACCAACGATAGCCATTACAGGTTTTTCCGGACGGCTGAGGGCAGCCTCCAGAGCTTCCAGTTCCGCCTGCATCAACCGCCCGGCGCAGGATGGTAGAATATCCGCCACACCCACTATTGAAGCATGAGCGCGGTGCGAGCATGAAAAAGCATCGTTCACATAAATATCGGCAAGGCTTGCCAGCCCTTGCGCAAATGTGGGCGCGTTATTTTCCTCCTCCGCATGGAATCTTAAATTCTCCAGCAGGAGTATCTCACCGTTCTTAAGTCTCGAAGCCGCCTCCAGAGCCGCTGACCCAACGCAGTCCGGCGCGAAGGCTACTGCCTTTCCGAGCAGACTACTCAACTCATCCACCAGCGGCGCCAGTGACATGGAAGGGTCATAGCGCCCGTTCGGGCGGTCAAAATGGGAGGCGAGAATCACCCGCCCCCCCTTCCCGGCAATCTCGTTTATAGTAGGCAGAACACGAATCAGGCGGGTTTTATCCTGAACTTTATTCTGCCGCATGGGAACATTGAGATCGACCCGCAGCAGAACACGTTTGCCCTTCACATCCACATTGTCCAGCGTTCTGAAAGCTGAATCATCCACCATCTGCCTGGCCGACATTTTCCCCCAAAGTCCCTAGAATATCCTTGAAATGACTTATGCACTACGCGTTTTTTAATAAATGTACATTTATTTTTATTTCCACACCCTTGTATACTGCTCGCGTTTCCGATGTGTGGATTTATTGCAGGCAAGTAGCGAGCAGTTGATACGCGCATGGGGCTGGATTGGCAGCCATGCGTAAAACATAACAGATATACCTAATCGCACTCTTGAAGTGCGATAGGTATATTTATATGCTGTTGGCTTAGCTTATCGAAAAAACAATTGGTAGAATGGTGAAACTGGCTTCTGGCAGGTTGGCGGCTCTGGACATCGGTAGCGCGAAAATAGCGTGTTACATAGCCGATGCAAGCGGCGATGACCTTAATATCAGAGGCATAGGCCACCAGCTAAGCCAGGGCTGCAAGGCGGGTGTTATAACCAATATGAAAATGCTGGAAAATTCCATTCTGGCGGCGGTTCACCAGGCTGAACAGATGGCCGGCTGCGTGATTGACAAGGTGACAGTTAATCTCTCATCCGCACTGGTAAAATCGGAAGTAACCGAGGTGGAAACATTTGTGCCTGGCGGCAGGGTCAGCGAACGCGAACTATCACGCATCAGCAATCTGGCGGCGGACGAAATCGGCGATACCAGCGGCCAGATCATCCACTCCTTCCCTTTTGATTACTCGCTGGACGATATAACCGGAATAGCCAGCCCTGAAGGCATGGTGGGAAAAACCCTCTCCGCCCGTGTGCACCTTTCAATTGCACCAAAGAGCCTGATTAGAAATTTCGAGGCCTGCCTGGCCAGTTGCCAGTTAAAAATGGATCTGGCTGCTGTTTCAGCCTACGCATCCGGCCTTGCTACTATAAATGAAGATGAGATGGAGGTAGGAACCACGGTTATAGATATGGGAGCCGCCACTACCAGCTTTGCAACATTCATGCGCGGACGCATGGTATCCGCCGGGGTTGTGCCAATGGGCGGCATGCATATTACTTCTGATATATCAAAGGGGTTATCCACCAGCATTGCATCAGCGGAGAGGGTTAAAGCACTCTACGGCAGTGCCATAGCCGGGCATTATGATGAATTTGAAAACGTAGAAGTTGAATCCAATGGCTTTGATTCACAAAGGGATACGCATATAGTACCACGCCTGGAACTGGTGAATATTATCTCCCCCCGTGCGGAAGAAATAATGGAGATCACGCGGGATAAGCTGAAATCATCACAATGGTTTGGCGCGGCAGGGGGGCGGATAGTGCTGACCGGCGGCGCGAGCCAGTTAACCGGAACACTCGCCCTGGCTGAACGTATATTCGGCTCAGCTCATATACGCATTGCGCGGCCAAAATTGCTGAAAGGTGCGGCTGAGGCTACATCCTCCCCCGTTTTTGCCACTTGCGCCGGGCTGCTACTACATAAGCAGCGGAAGCTGAATGAGCAGGAAAACAGGGAGAAAGGCGAACCACTCTTCAAATCCACCCGCGCATACAAGTGGTTTGTCAGTAATTTCTAGAGTCTTATGAACGTAATTGAACATAATTACCGCAGAGTTCTGGAGCGAATAGATAAAGCAAAAAGTGAGTCTGAAATATCTGCTGGAGAGGTTAAACTTATAGCCGTTACCAAAGGCCGTGCAGTAGAGGATATAAACAAGCTTTTCGCCGCAGGTGCGCGGGATTTTGGCGAGAATCGCGTGAGTGAGGCGGTTACGAAGTTTAATGCATTTCCTGAACGATCATCTATTAAACTGCATCTTATAGGGCAACTGCAAACCAATAAAGCGCTTGAAGCAGTTGCATTTTTTGATTGCATCCATAGCCTGGACAGGCCAACTCTAGCGCAGGCAATAGCAAAAGCGCAGGAAAAATCAGGCAAAAGACCAGAACTTTTCATTCAAGTAAATACCGGGGAGGAACCGCAGAAAGGCGGCATAAAACCCTTAGAGACCGCAGAGTTTATAAAATACTGCTCTACACTTCAGCTTAACGTGACAGGTTTAATGTGCATACCGCCGCATGATGAGCAGCCCAGCCTGCATTTCGCATTGCTGCGCAAAATAGCAACGGAGAATAGCCTGAAAAATTTAAGCATGGGTATGAGTGGGGATTTTGCAAAAGCAATAAGAATGGGTGCAACGCATATAAGGGTTGGCACTGCACTATTTGAGAAAAATGAGGATTTATGAATGACGAGACAGAGCTAAAGACATTAGATGACAAAATAAAGCAGGCCAAAAAAAAGGATATATACCGCCAGGCGAATTTCAGTGATGCTGATTCCGGCAAAAACAAAAAAGTAAGCGGCCTGCAATTTGGCCTGGAACTGGTGGCCGGAGTTGGCGTTGGTGGCTTTCTTGGCTTCCAGTTAGATAAATATCTTGAAACCCAGCCTTTTCTTTTTATAGTCTGCCTGATTTTTGGCTTTATGGGCGGCTTCTGGAATATCGTGAAGCAATCCCGTAATGTCTAACCATTTGATTTATAATTTTTAAGTTACTGCAAGATTTTATAGTATGTCGGAAGGTCACAGCCCGTTAGATCAGTTTAAAATTCATAAGATTTTTGAACTGCCACCCTTGTTTGGTTACGATGTCAGCTTTACCAACTCATCGCTGATGATGCTGATAGCGGTAACGCTTGGCTTTATTGTTCTGGTTGTGGGCGCAGGCCGCCGCCAGCTTGTGCCTGGCCGTCTGCAAGGCATGGCGGAAGTGCTGTATGAGTTCATAGCCACTACCTTAAAGGAAAATGCCGGAAAAGAAGGCCTGAAATACGCGCCATTTGTGCTGACTCTGTTCATATTCATACTGTTTACCAACCTGCTGGGGCTTATTCCCTACAGCTTCACGGTTACCAGTCATATCACCATAACCTTTGCCATGGCGGCATTTATTTTTATAGCGGTCACATTACTTGGTTTCGCCAGGCATGGCATTAAATTCTTAGGGTTGTTCGTACCGCACGGGACGCCGCTTCTACTAGCCCCCATGCTGTTTCTGATTGAGCTTTTCTCGTATCTCTCCCGCCCTATCAGCTTATCGCTGCGTCTTGCCGCCAACATGATGGCCGGTCATATCCTGCTGAAAATCATCGCCGGATTCGTGGTGATGATGGGTGTTTTCGGGGTTCTTCCGCTAGGCCTACTTATAGCTTTGATTGGGCTGGAACTGTTTGTTGCACTGCTTCAGGCATATATATTCACGGTACTGACCTGCGTATATTTGAATGATGCTTTGCATTTGCATTGACAAAGTCACACCTATTCTTAAAAACCCTTGGACAAATATTAAACATAAAGGATTTGCATAATGGATTCAGAAGCTTTCAGATATCTTGGCGCAGGTATAGCCACACTGGGAATGTTGGGCGCAGCACTTGGGGTTGGTAACGTATTCGCCGCTCTGCTTAACGGCATTTCCCGCAATCCATCAACTGAGCCTAAGCTCTCCAAATTCGCATTTATCGGCGCGGCTCTGGCTGAAGGTCTGGGAATTTTCTCCTTCATGATCGCGCTGCTTCTGCTGTTCTACAAAGGGTAATTTGCTTCAATGCCTCAATTGGATTTCAGTACGCTGCCATCGCAGGTTTTCTGGCTTGCGTTAAGCTTCCTTTTTCTGTTTCTTCTGGTGTGGCGCTTTGCCTTCCCGAAAATATCCGGCGTTGTGATTGCGCGGGAGAATAAAATCTCCACCGATGTATCCGATGCTGAAGTGATAAGGGATGAAGCAACCACACTGAAGACGAAATATGAAGCTGCCATCAACGATGCAAGGCGGCAGGGGATGGAGCTTGTGAACTCCTCCAACCGCGAGGTTGAGAAGCAGCTTATCCACTCCCACAAGGAACTGGTCAAGCAGGCTGATCAGAGGATTACGGAAGCAGAGAACGTGATAAACAAATCCAGGCTTGAGGCGTCCTCCAAACTCAAATCCGCAGCCGATGAAATTGCAGCATCTGTAGCGGTAAAAGTTCTTGGCAAGCAGGTCTCGCTCAAAGAGGCGAAAGAAATCTTAGTTAAACAAAAAGCTGCCGCATAACTGTAACATTAAAAGCGTATTAAGAACTAATGGCGAAAGATTTTACCAGTATTCTGCACGATCCGGCAACCTGGGTTGCGGTAGCCACAACAGCATTCGCCGTGCTGGTGTTTGTGCCGCTTAAAAACGCCCTCACCGGGGCGCTTGATAAAAGAGCAATCCGTATAAAAAACGAACTTGATGAAGCGGTACGCTTAAAGCAGGAAGCGGCGGGGCTGCTGGAATCTTACCAGAAGAAATACCAGGAGGCTTTAAAAGAAGCTGATGAAATAATCTCCACTGCCCGCAATGAAGCATCCATGTTAATGGAATCAGCGAAGAAAGAGATGGATCTGGCAGTAAAGAAACGCATGGAAAGCGTTATGAACCGCATAGCCCAGGCTGAGAAAGCCGCACTGACTGACATTCAGGTCAATGCCATTGACATAGCCTTTAACGCGGCGCGCATAGTCATAGCCGAGAAAATGCAACAGCAAGGCGTTGGCGAGGAATTAGTCCACGCCGCCATCACCGACATGCAGAAGAAACTGCATTAGAATTTTTCTTTACTCCTTGGACTCAAGAGGATTGGTCAGGTTAAGCATTTTATCGTGATTGAAGCCGTATTCCTCGCGCATTTTCTCCTTGATCTCGTCTGATGGAGCGGCGCCTAAACCTGCTTCCACTATTACGCCTAGTTCTTCGGGGTCAAAATTGCCGCTTTTCTGCGCGTCCATAAACTTTTCCAGGTCTATCAGACGAATTGCAACATACGCCCATATCGGCTCGCCGGTCAGGTTATTCCCTTGCAGCAGCACTACACATACGGATTTTTCCGCTATAAGCTTTTCTACTTTAGAAAGTTCGTCCATATATCTAACTTAACCATATAAATGAATATATAATTAACGAATGTGTTCTTCAATGAATAATACTCTCCAGCCTGATATTATACTGGTGCGTCCGCAAATGCCGGAAAACATAGGCGCGGCTGCCAGGGCTATGGCTAATTTCGGGCTGCAGAGACTAAAGATCGTAGCTCCGCGTGAGAAGTTCCCCTGCGAAATCAGCCTTCGCATGGCATCCCATGCTGATAACATTATCCATAATGCACAAGTTTTTGATAATTTGCAGCAGGCAGCGAAAACATTACAGCGTTTATACGCCACCACTGCGCGTCCAAGGGATATGGTAAAAATGGTTACCACCCCGGAATATGCCTGCACTGAAATGCGCGGCGCAATTAATGGCGGCATCCGTTGCGGCATCATGTTCGGCCCGGAGCGTACCGGGCTGGAGAATAATGAGGTAGCAATGGCGGATGTTATTATCAGCATTCCCACAAATCCGGATTTCTCTTCGCTCAATCTCGCGCAATCGGTGGTAATTACAGGTTATGAATGGATGAAGTCCGAACTTACAGAAACTTCAGCGTATACGCTTGACCTTGGCCGCTCTACCCCAGCGCGCAAAGGCGAGATTGAAAACTTCTTCCAGCATCTGGAGTTTGAACTGGCGGAATCCAATTTTTTCAAATCCCCCCAGAAAAGGCCGGGGATGATGCTTAACATCCGCAACTGCCTGCAACGCGCTAACTTCACCGATCAGGACATCCGCACCCTGCGCGGCATGGTCAGAGCACTGGCGCACAAGTATTAGCTTTCGCACTATTCCAGCAGAAATGTCAAACGACAGGCTATACTGTCATTGGATATGTAATATGCTGATGAGGCAGGTGCATTGTATGCACTACCTGAAGTTGAGCATGTGCCTATATCAGGAAATTTGCTTCTTACCTTCCCTATACCAGGAATGCCATCATCTACCTTTTTATCAATACTGAACGAGTCAGCGGGTTTCAGAGCAGCATAATCAAAAGCTCCACCATCGCCATCCTTCCCGAAATGTATCTGGTTGCCATAGTTACCATTCCAGTAGGTGGAATTGCCAGATTGTGCATACCAGAATACAAAAGTATACCCAGCCTTAGAGATAGCTTTGGAAGCTGGCGCGTTTGTATTTAATACCGCATCCCAATTTGAATCTGCACCCGCCAGGCCACTATAACTGCCAGGATATAATCCAGCAGTAGACATATGCTTCCATGCCGTAAACAATTCTGCGATTGCACCTGGTGCTGATGCATTATCCAGCATCTCATCCCCATCGCCATTGGTCTCGCCGGAGAGGTAAGTGGAGATGTTATAACAATCACCGGGGATGCAGTTGTATTTCAGGTAAAAGGTGTTGAGGGCGGTCGTGATCTGTTCCCGCTCACTGATTATTTTATTCAGCTTGGCTGCTTTTATCAAATCCGCCCCGGCAAGTATTCCACCCACCAGCAGGCCAATAATCACCAGAACTATGGAGAGTTCGACCAGCGTAAATCCGCTGTTTTTCTGCTTGACAGGGTTTAAATGCCCTTCATTCTGACTTCTGACTTCTGACTTCTGACTTCTGACTTCTGACTTCTGACTCGGTACACTATTGCCCCCCTATATGCCTTTGAATACTATTTTATATCTGGTTAAATTCAGGTTAACTACAAAATTGGAGAGGTATACTGCTCGCGTATCAAGAGTGTGGATTTTGTACAGTTAATTTGCGAGGATATATTTCCTGATAAAGGCAACGGGAAAGAAAGGGACAAATAAATGGAAACAAAGCATAATTATTTTCTCGCCGGGGTTTTCATGATTCTTGGCCTGGTGGCAATGTCCGCTTTTGGCATCTGGCTGGCGGGAAATAAGGACGATACCAGTTACAAACCATTCCATATTTTCTTCACCGATTCGGTAAATGGCCTCAGCACCGGCGGGGCAGTAAAATACCGTGGTGTGGATGTCGGGCGGATTAAAAAGGTGCAGATAGACCCCACGAATATGGAGCGCATCATGGTTACCGTGATGATTGCTGAAAATACCCCCCTTAAAACTGATACCATAGCGGTGCAGAAATCCCAGGGCATAACCGGAATTGGCTATATTGACCTCAGTGGTGGCTCAAAAGACGCACCCACCCTGCAAGCTGCTGCGGGGAAGATGATTCCTGAGATTCCATCCCGGCAGTCGCAGTTGGATCAGTTGGTCACCAGTCTGCCGGAGATGGTGAATAAATATTCCGCTCTGGCGGGGAGGCTTAACAAACTGGTGAGTAATGAAAATGTGCAGTCCTTCTCCGCCACCCTGCAAAGCCTGGATAGCATAGCCAATACTCTCGATTCCAACTCCAGTTCATTGGATAAAATGCTAAAGGAGATGACGGCAACTATAGTACAAGTATCAACCGCCACTGAAACCCTGAACGGTATAACCAAAGCTACCAGGGAAGACGCTATAAAGTCCATGCGCGAAACCAGGCAAGCACTAGAGAGCCTAAACACCCTGCTAAGCCGCACCAATAATTTTTCAGAATATGGCTATCAGGAACTTTACCGTATGATGCTGGAAGTTAAAAAAACCTCGCGGGAATTGCAGGATACCAGTAAAAACCTGAAGGAAAATCCATCCAGGCTTATACTTCCCGCCAAAGAATCAGGAGTTGTGACACCATGAACAAATTTAACGCACTGATCTTTATTATGCTCACCGGGTTAAGCGGCTGCGTTTCGCTGCCTGAGTCAGGAGATGCTCCAAAAACCTTTGTGCTGAACGCGCCAAAAACATTCCCTGAAAAAATATCCAGCCCGCACAGCCTGGTTATCGCCCTGCCTTTGGCCTCCCCCGGCCTGGATAGCAGCAACATCGCCTATATGGATGGCGACAACCGCCTGAATCACTACGCCGGAGCAAAATGGGCAGATAATCTGCCAGCAACCGTACAGGCGCTGCTGGTGGAATCGTTCGAGAACAGTGGCGGCATTAAAGCGGTGGGTAACGATCTGGCAGGCATTAAGGCTGATTATACCCTGCTGGCGGAAATACGGGACTTTCAAAGCGTAAAATCAGAATGGGTGCAGCTTGCCATAACCGCCAAGCTTATACGAAACCGCGACCGCAAAGTAATAGACACCTTTAATATCCATATGGAGGAAAAAATCACCTCAGGCAAACTGGAGGAAGTTATAAAAACCTTCGATAAAGCCGCCGCGCAAGCCGCTCAGGAAATAACTGTCCGAACGCTCAAAAGACTGACCGCGAAAGGAGATTTATAGTTTAACGCTTATTTCACCTTTGCAACCTATAGTTTGGCTCAAACAAAGTTAAGGTATACTCCTCACGTTTCAAGAGTGATATTTTCTTGCGACCAAAGGGAGCGCGCCGGCGCTGCGGGGGAAGCGCGACAGCGCGGGGGCGGCAGCCCCTTATATACAAAAAATATACCCCTGAAATGACATCATTCAACCACGCTCTTGATAGGATAGGGGTATACATATGTTAATAGATGAACTATACGGCTATGATTTTGATGATTTAAAGGTGGGCATGTCAGCGGTGGAAAGCCGCACGATTACTGAGACTGACCTGCGCAACTTCTCAGGTGTTTCCGGCGATATCAACCCCATGCACCTGAACGAGGAATTCGCACGCCAGACCATGTTCGGCGGCTGTATAGTCCACGGCATGTTAACCGCCGGGCTGATCTCAGCCACTATCGGCAACCGCCTGCCAGGCCCCGGCTGCATATACATCAGCCAGACTCTCAAATTCAAAGCCCCGGTGCGGGTTGGTGATACCGTTTACGCAAAAGCGGAAGTAAAAGAACTTATCGCGGAGAAAAGGCGGGTAATACTTGAGACCACCTGCTACGCTAATGATAAGGTGATCCTTGAGGGTGAAGCACACGTTATGATCCCCAAACGAAATAAGGCGGCCTGAAAACCCGGCATTATCTTATTCTGAACTTTGCCCGCACGGCGAGGAGGAAAAGAAATATCAGCGGCAGGGAGATAAGCGTCTGCAAATAAATCCTTTTAACTTGTCGGGTGGTAAGATCCGTGACAAAAACCTGTGACAAAAACCTTGCGCATTACTTAAATATTAAGTATATTTTGCGTAATAAAAATGGATTCAAGTCATGATTAACACAGATAAGGTCAGGATCAGCCTGGACTTACCTCTGCCACTTAACGAAAAGCTGGAAAGCATCGCCAGTCGTGAAGGGCTTAGTAAAAGCGATGTCCTTCGCAAAGCCCTGGCTCTTATCGTTGTTGCCAGCGATGCTACCCTTCACGGCAAGAAGGTTGGCATAGCTGCAAGTGGACAGGTGCTTGAAACAGAATTTGTCAACCTCTGAACCTCCCCATGAGCCAGCTTGATTTCAATAACCTGGTGGATAATCCGCTATACCGTATTTCCTTAGCTCCCGGACAAACCGTACAGGAAATAGAATCTGCCTTACGGGTGCGGTAAGCGGACGCTGCTCAGACCAGAAAACTTGACACTATCAAGCTCTACACGATGATCACCGCTATCCTTATCGGTGCTGCTTTCTGCATGGTTGTCTACTTTATGGGTACATCTCTTGAAGATAAACATTGGGCACTCGGTATCCTTCAGGCTATTTTTACCGGAAGTGTTTTCTATGGAATCGGTCAAAGATCAGCAAATTTGAAAAACTGATATAGAGGCTGAGCTAATTACCTTATTCTGAATTTTGCCCGCACGGCGAGGAGGAAAAGAAATATCAGCGGCAGGGAGATAAGCGTCTGCAACATCTCAAAAAACATAACGAGATATGGCGCGGTGTCCTGGCCATACAGGCATTTATAAATATCCTTGCCGTCATCCACCATATTACCCAGGGGGAACAGCCCTTTTTTAAGGGAAAGTAGCGGCGCGGAGAAATAATCTCCGATTTTACGGAAGGAACAATCCGAGTTTCTCATTAAAATTGCGATGCCGAAGTATAAGTCCATAAATACTGCACAGGTGGCTAACCACCACCCTACCGGTTGGAACATTGAGCGGCCAAAATCAGAAATCCCCCCGTATAGTCTTATCATCCACTTGAATGGTTTTGGTGTATCATCCTCCTTAAGCTGAGATTTTAACTCCCCCGCAAAGAAATCCTGCTCACGCGCATGATCATGTGCCTGAATCGCCAGCCGCTTCAACGCACGGTAATGCGATGTAATATAAGTGTGCGGTTTCTCTACATCATCTTCTATTAGCCAGACTATCTGTTCTTTAGGAACCTCCATAGGAACTTTGATATTCTCAAATCCAGGCGCTTCGCTGAAATGCGCCTGGATAAAATTTGGCACATATTTAAACTCACTTTGTGCCAGATCAAACCCCCGCTCAGAACGAATAGCATGAAAGTTCGCTGTCTTGCTGAACTTCGCATCCCCGAAATCTGCGTTGGATGTAAAGCAGACTCCATAGAAATTAGAGAATTCGCTAAATATGACTTCACCAAAATAAGCTTCTCTTTTGAATGTGGCTGAATAAAATTCAGCAAATCTATCGAAGTTAGCTTCACAAAAATTAACATCCTTTTCGAAGGTGGTATAACTGAAATCAGCTTTTTCTTTGAAGATGGTATAACGGAAATAAGCATCTTCTTTGAAGGTAGATTCATTGAAATCAGCTTCTCTTTTGAATATGGTAT
>CAYTOJ010000027.1:0-18957 GCA_964439415.1 uncultured Rickettsiales bacterium | reverse complement strand
GGAATCGAACCAGCGACACAAGGATTTTCAGTCCTTTGCTCTACCAACTGAGCTATCCGGGCTTAAGAGATGTCATAACTAGTTATGCTTGCGGAAAGTTCAACCGTTTTCTACTATTACAATGCAAATCTCTTAAATTATTTTGGGTGCTTATGGCTGTTATGTATATTGAGGGCGGCAGCACGCTGGTGGAATTTGATGCTATAAATGCCCACTTGAAGCCTTTAAATGTCTGGCTGGAACGCTGGCCACTAAGTGGCGCAGCACTGGATGCGGATGCATTGCTTAAAAAACATCATCTGGATGAAACAGGCAAACAACAGCTTTTAAGCGCGTTTGATGGATATTTTGGAAAACTTAAGGTAGAATCCGGTTATCAGTCGCGGGATTTAGTGGTAATTAATCCCGATCTGCCGGGGCTGGAGGGGCTTCTGGATAAGTTCAACCGCTGCCATACTCATGACGACGATGAAGTGCGCTATATCGTTGATGGCGAGGGTATATTCGGTTTTGTGCTGCCGGATGGTGCGCAGGTGGAATTACTGGTAGGCGCGGAGGATTTTATCAATATCCCCGCCGATACCGAGCACTGGTTTTACCTGACTGATCTGAAACGCATTAAAGCTATCCGCTACTTCACCACCACCAGTGGCTGGATGCCGGTATATACTGAAACCAGGCGGCGCAATATAAGGCTATAACCGAGATTTATGACGCGCCACCAGTTTATCGTTATATATAAGGTTGGCTGATGAGATGGATTCATAGGGTATTTCACAATCCGCGCCCTCAATGCGCAGAGTAACCTGTATATCCGTAGTGCTGATAATTTCGCCTTTAAATCTTTTACGGCCATTTACAGCTTCATAGCACTCTATTTTAGCATCCAGGCCTTTAGAGCGTTCAAAGTCCCTTCTGTTCAGCAAGGGGCGCTCTATGCCCGGTGAACTGACCTCCAAATTATAATTGCTGTCAATCAGGTTTTCCACTTCCAGGATCACCGAAAGCCGCTTGCTGATTTCAGCGCATTCATCCAGGGTTATTGCACGGCCATCCTGCCGTTCAGTCATAATCTCCAGTCGGCTACTTCTTTGCCCACCACTGACCCTGAGCAATACCAGATCATAACCCATGTTGTTCAGAATGGGTATCACCACGGATGATATGCGGCTTTCAATTGGGGATGGCTTTTTCACTGGTTCCTGATGCGGTTATAGGCGAAGTTAGCAGCGTATGATTTTGGTTTTATAGCTTTCTGCTGATTTTCATGAACTTCAGCGGTTATATTTTTGCTGCGCGCATACTCCAGCGCCGAAGTCAGAGTAGGAAAGGAAAGACGCAGTTGCTGATTAGTATCTTTTGAACCAGTCCAGCCCATTACCGGGTCTATGAATTTGCGATCATCTGATTCAAAAACCAGCAGCCAGTGTTTGGTTTTGGCAGTGCCGGATTGCATGGCCGTGCGCGCAGGGCGATATATCTTTGCTTTCATAAGCTGCACTTAATTTAATTACTCTGTTTTAAGCTAAATATACCCCTGAAATTCTATCATTCAACAATACTCTTTCGGTAACTGCCCAGGTGGTCTGCTGTCGTAAATGTTCATTGCTTGTCTCCCTCCCGTGCACAAAGGGGATTAAGGGGGGGGCATGTGTTGGTACTACCAGAAGAAGAAAGATGCCCCCCCCGTAAACGGGAGGGGAAACCGATAGTTCGTGCCAACACCTGGGGAGTTACCTCTTTCGGCGATAGGTATATTCACCGCAGCTTCTCATAAGCTTGTGCAACCAGGGAAAAGCGCTGACTGGAGAGGTTTTTAAGAAACTCAACTTCTCCGTTATCGTAAACATCCGGGTGGATTTCGCGGGATAGGGCTAGATAAGCCTCCCTCGCCGCCTTGCTGTTTCTTTTGCTAAGCCGCAGGAGTTTTGCAGGCTTATCCTGATTTTCCAGATAATAATTGCTTATAATATCATCCAAAGTCTGAGTGGGAAATTTCAGCAGCTCGCAGCACAGTGATAAAAAAGCATACTCCTGCGGCTTTATAAAAGCATCGCTATCTGCAAGGTTGATCAGTTTCTCCAGAAGATCGGCTATAATACCTGGGGATTCAGGGAAGCACTTTGCGATAAACCCGGTGTAGGATTCTATTGGCGCGTCATCGTCAGCACCTGCGAAGAAAAGCTTCAACATGGTTTTGCGCTCCAGAGCATTTACCTGAAACAACTGCTCAAAGGCATTGATTTCCATAACATTCGGCCTACCGTCCACCGCTGCCAGCTTTCCCGCCAGTGCCACAGCCGACATTGCGAACACTAAATTCCTGCTGGAGAATTCCTGCTGCATTAATTCCATAGAATCCCTCAACTAATCCCAATATTACTAAGAGGTTGTTGTCGATTTCGCTATAGCGTCGCGAAAACGGCAGTTTTTGAGAACCGGAAGTTCCAGTGTATTCTACATACATGAAAGCCGGAAGCGCAGAAAACTGCAGTTTGCAGCAAGCTAGAGTAGAAATCGGCAACAACCTCTAAGAGGCTGGGTCGATTATATATACTTATCGCACTTCAAGAGTGTGTATTCAGTGCAGTCAATTTGTGAGCAGTATAGCCTGGCGAAAAAGTAATTTCCAAGTCATATATTTTCGTTATCCTTTCCATAAATTCACCGCAACAATGACACAGATAAAACACCTGGAAGAACAGAGCATTTATATATTGCGTGAGGCATATGCCAATTACCGGAGGCTCGCTATGTTATGGTCGTTCGGCAAGGATTCCACCGTGATGATCTGGCTGGCGCGCAAAGCCTTCTTCGGCCACCTGCCATTCCCGTTGATACACTGCGATACCGGGCTGGAGATGGACGAAGTATATGCCTACCGGGATGAAAAAGTGCGTGAGTGGAATCTTAAACTAATCTCCCACCCCTGCCCACCACTGGAGGAGATGGATCCCACCCTGCCCCCGGCCTCGCGCCTGGCCTCCCGCAAGACTGCCGGGCTTATGGATGCAATCAAAGAATATGGCTTTGAGGCGATAATTGCAGGAATACGCCGTGATGAGCAGGGAACCCGTGCGAAGGAGCGGGTATTCAGCCCACGCGGCCATGACGGCGCATGGGACAGCAAGGAGCAACCGCCGGAGTTCTGGAATTTTTATAAAACTGAAGTTCCACCAGGCTCACATGTTCGGGTGCATCCGCTGCTGCACTGGACGGAACTGGATGTGTGGGAATATATAAAACTCAATGAAATTCCGGTGGTATCGCTGTATTTCGCTGATGAACAGGGAATGCGCTACCGCTCCATCGGCGAGAAAGGCATCACTTTCCCCATACAAAGCCGGGCATCAACCGTGCCGGAAATAATTGATGAACTACGCATCACACATCAGCCGGAGCGCGCAGGCCGCGCTATGGATCATGAAGCTGAGGATTCGTTCGAGCGGCTCCGCAAAGCCGGGTATATGTGAACACCGCGCCTATTAGACTTTTTTCGAAACTCGCTGCGCTGTGCAAAGTGCGCGGAGCGAGCATCGCAAAAACGCAAGTGTACAATAAGGTACATGCGGATTTGAGAAGCGCAGCGACAAGTAAATTTGCCAACGCAGTAGAGTTTCGAAAGAAGTCTATCATACTAGCAGCTGGTGGCACCGGTGGGCATCTCTTCCCCGCACTGGCACTGGCTGAGGAATTGTATAGCCGTGACCAGTCCAATATCTGGATTTTCACTGATACCCGCTGCGCTCACTTTTTCAGTAAGGATAATCCTGCATACCGGGTAAAAATAATCAGCAGTGGCCGTCTGCGCTTTAAAGATATAGCAAAAATACTGTTTGGAATAGCGCAGTCACTGTTCTTCATGGTGAAAGCACGCCCGGCAATAGTAGTTGGATTCGGCGGTTATCCCAGCTTCCCGCCACTACTTACAGCTAAACTGCTTGGCGTTAAGACGGGACTGCACGAGCAGAACGCGCTGATGGGTGCAGCCAACCGCATACTAGCTAAATATGCCGCTGATTTTATCGCGCTATCGTTTGAAGAAACCAGAGGGCTTCCGAAAAGCAAATCCAGATTCTATTTTACCGGCAACCCGGTGCGCGCTGCCATTACTGCTATCAAGAATGCGCCTTATAAACTACCCATAGGCGATGAAAAGTTTAGAATTTTAGTGACTGGCGGAAGTTTAGGGGCAGATATTTTCTCCCGCATTGTGCCTGATGCATTGAAACTAATGCCTGATAACCTGCGTAGCCGCATTATAGTAGTACAGCAATGCCGCGCTGATAGTCTGGAGGCTGTACGCTATAAATACGAAGAAGCTGGCATTGAGGCTACACTCGCTACTTTCTTTAGTGATATGCCCGATCATTTAGCAGCCTGTCACCTAACCATCTGCCGTGCCGGGGCTTCCAGTGTGGCTGAAATCCTTGCCGCCGCCCGTCCGGCAATTTTAGTGCCGTTTGCCGCCGCGAAGGATAATCACCAGCTCACCAACGCCAACGCCGCAGCTAGCCAGGGCATTGCCTGGGTGATGGAGGAAACCGCCTTTACCATCCCCACCCTAAAATCTTTGCTGGAATCCCTGCTCACCCAGCCGGAACGCCTAACCGCCGCCTCCAGCAGCGCTAAAGCCTGGCCTGTTCACAATGCAGCAAAGCTACTGGCTGATATAACTTTATGCGAGATTCCAGATGCTCCGGCTTGATTGCTTCCTGTAATTGATTTAAGAACTTAATGCATGACCATTAAAATAGGCATAGCGGGGGTATCGGGGCGGATGGGGCGGGAGATTGCCCGGCGCACTCATAATTCAGGCGTAAAAATTTCCGCCGGATTAGTGTCAGAGAACTCAAAACATATAGGCACAGATATTGGCGAACTCACGGGGGCAAAAAAGCTTGGCATAAATACTACTTCAAATGTTTCTGAGTTTATAAACGCCAGCCCTGTGGTGATAGATTTTACCATGCCAATTCCAGGCATAGCACTGATAGAGGAAGCGGCGAGGCAGGGCAGACCAGTTGTATCAGGCGTTACCGGGCTGGAGCCTGCGCAAATAGAGCGTATGCGCGAACTCTCCAAGAACATTCCAATTTTATGGTCAGCTAATATGTCATTAGGCGTGAATGCACTGCGCTTAGTGGTTGAACAGGCCGCCCGCCTGCTGGCGGATTTTGACATAGAAATTTTTGAATCTCACCACGCTAACAAGGTAGACGCACCATCCGGAACTGCTTTGCTTTTGGGGGAAGCGGCGGCTACAGGGCGCGGCGTACAACTGGCAGATATGCGCGACCCGGCGCGTGAGGGGTTGAGCGATAAACGCCGGAAAAACCGCATCGGTTTTGCATCCGCCCGTGGTGGGGATGTAATCGGGGAACATACTGTATACCTGTACGGTGCTGGCGAGACTGTAGAGCTTACGCACCGTGCCAGGGAGCGCGGGATTTTCGCCATAGGCGCTATCAAGGCGGCAATCTGGCTGCACGCCCAAGAACCAGGATTCTACAGCTTTAACGATATGTTAGCGCAAAAATTTTAGTTATGAGAATCTGAATAAATACCAGAAAAAATATGAGTGAACTGCTTAGATATATTGAAAAACTCTCTGACCGCCAGCACCTCACACGGGATGAAGCAGCGCGATCAATGCAGATTATAATGTTCGGTGGCGCTACCGCCGCACAGATAGCCGCATTTCTAACCGCTATCCGCATTAATGGCGATACGGCAGATGAAATCGAAGGCGCGGCTATGGCTATCCGCGTTAAAGGAATCAAAATCAAAGCGCCGGAGAATGCCATTGATGTATGCGGCACAGGGGGCGATAAGCTGGATACGTTGAATATCTCCACCGCTGTTGCTTTTGTTGTGGCAGGCGCTGGCGTGCCGGTGGCGAAACACGGCAACCGTGGGGTTTCATCCACTTCAGGTTCCACTGATATTTTGTCAGCACTTGGGGTTAATTTAAGCCTGACCCCGGATGAAATACAAAACTGCCTGGATACCATCGGCATGTGTTATATGCCTGCCCCGGTGTTCCACCCGGCACTCCGCCAGGTTGCACCAGTGCGTGAGGAACTGGGCTTCAGAACCATATTCAATGTGCTAGGGCCTCTGGTTAGCCCCGCCAGTGTCCGGCGGCAGGTAACCGGAGTGTATGCCAGCGGCCATGTGGAGAAAGTGGCGCGGGTGCTGCTGAGTCTTGGCACTAAAAAGGCGTGGGTAGTACACGGCAGCGATGGCATGGATGAAATCAGCATCACAACCCCTAGCAGCGTAGCTGAAGTGAATAACGGTGAGATAAAAACATTCACCATCACCCCTGATAATGCGGGATTGCCAAGTCATGGCCTGGCGGAAATCAAGGGTGGCGATAGTCACCACAACGCAAAAGCCTTGCAGAATCTGCTACTTGGTGAATCCGGCGCATACCGGAATGTGGTGCTGCTTAATGCAGCAGCCGCTTTGATAGTGGCGGATAAAATTGATACTCTGGAGGAAGGGGCAAAAACAGCCGCCCATGCGATTGATTCGGGAGCCGCACGGAGAAAGCTGGACGACCTGATCAACTTCACATCCTTCTACAAAACTAGGGTATAAACATTGGCCAGCAGGGAAATCAACGCACTTTTCTCAGGCTCGTGCGAATTTGTGGCGGGAGCCGCCAGATTAGAGCAGATCCCCCCGGACACACTGTTTGAGGTTGCCTTCGCAGGCCGCTCTAACGTTGGCAAATCCAGCCTTCTAAATGCGTTATTGAACCGCAAAAGTCTTGCTCGGGTTTCATCCAGCCCCGGTTGCACCCGGCAGGTCAATTTCTTCAATCTGTGCAACCGCATGTTACTGGTGGATATGCCAGGTTACGGCTATGCTAAAACTTCCAAGCAGGATGCTAAAAACTGGGGCGCGCTTATCAGCGGTTATTTGAGCGGCAGGGTTAGTCTGCGGCGGGTATTCCTGCTGATAGACGCACGGCGCGGTGTGCAGGAGATTGATCTTGGCATAATGAAAATACTGAATGAAGCGGCGGTAAGCTTTCAGATAGTGCTGACAAAGGTGGATGAACTAAGCCCGGATGAGCAGAACTCAGCGTTGAGCCAGGCGGAGAAGATAGCCACAAAACAACCGGCAGCAATGCAGCAGGTACTGCTTACCAGCAGCGAGACCAAAACCGGACTGGACACCTTAAAAGAAATTATTTTCGGCATTGTTGCTGCCTAAACAGCAAATGTTCCCGCTTAAAGCGTGGAATCGACTTTGTAACCTGAGCCGCGCACGGTGTGTATCAGGGGTTTGTCGTGGCCTTTGTCCACTTTCTGGCGGATTTTACTTATTTGAGCATCTATCATGTTAGTTTGCGGGTCGAAGTGGAAGTCCCATATCCCCTCCAGCATCATGGTGCGGGTAATCACCTGGCCTGGGCGGCGCATCATGAATTCCAATATCCTGAATTCCCTGTTCTGCAGATTTATTTCCCGGCCTGAGCGGAAAACCTTGCGGGTTAGCAGATCCATCTCCAGATCAGCGAAGGTGAGTTTTGTCTGCTCCAGCTCCCTGCTCTCTCCGCGTCTCACCAACGCTTCAACCCGTGCCAGAAGCTCACTGAAAGCAAATGGTTTTACCAGATAATCATCACCCCCGGCTTTTAGACCCTTTACGCGGTCGTCCACTTTACCTAACGCGCTCAAAACCAGTACTGGCGTGTTAGAACCACTGGATCGCAGGCTTTGTATCACCGCCAGACCATCCAGGCGCGGCAGCATTCTATCCACTATTAAAACATCATAGGTATTCTCGGTTGCCATATACAACCCCTCCAGCCCATCATGCGCAAGGTCAGGGTTATGGCCGGACTCCCTCAATCCATCCACAAGGTACTTCGCATTTACCGGATCATCTTCGATAATGAGAATTTTCATAGTAAATATCCAGCAATCGCTATTCTAATGTTTATATATACTGCTCGCGTATGAAGAGTGCAGATTTTTTGCATTTATAACGCGAGCAGTATAGACGCGCATGGGGCTGGGTTGGCGGCCATGCGCAAACAAAAAAAAATATACCTACCGCACTCTTGAAGTGCGATAGGTATATATCATACTACAGAATAACTTAAGTTAAAAGCATCATTGTTTACATGGGTATTACTGCCAAAAGAGCATTCAGCCTTATTGAGTTATCCATCTGGATAACCGTAATAGCTATGATTATGGCATCAATGCTGACTATAATCCGTCCGCCAGTTCTGGATGAAGCTGAAAAGGTTGATATTACCACCAGGCGGCTGGATAAAATTGAAAAAGCCATTGAAGCTTTCCGGGTTAAGTTTGGCCGCCTGCCCTGCCCTGCTTCCCCCACACTGGCTGATAGCGCGGCTGAAGCCTACCGTGAATACTGCGTAACCACCACCACGGCTGGCACGCCCAATAATGGAGTTCTCCCGGTTGCAGCCCTTGGACTACAGATTGAGGATGCTCTGGACGGTTGGGGACGACGCTTCACCTACCAGGTATCAACCCAGCTTTGCGGGCTGGATAGCAACGCAAGCACTCCATCCGGTGAGACTGTAAACTGCACGCCTACCACCTACCGCTGCGGCTCCAGCCTTCCAGCCGCCTGCGTGAGAGATTTCAGCGCAGTTGGCACAAGCAACATCGGCGACCTTTCGGTATATTACGGCTCAACCCCTACACTTATATCCAGCGCCGTTGCATATGTTCTACTCAGCCACGGTGTTGATGGCGAAGGCGCATATATGCCAACCGGATCAAGGCGTTTGATACTCTCTGCAGGTTCAGAAGTTGGAGGCGCAGATAATGTAGGGGAGGATGAAAACTTCGTACTGACAGACAATATATTTTTCACTGATAATATAGGTGTCACCAGTGATACGCTGGCGTTTGACGATTTAGTCCGCTTTAAAACCAAGGATCAGATTGAAGCGAGAGTTATCGAAACCGCAAGATATTTAATGCCGCTGAACACTACAACCAGCCCCGCTAGAGTTGGCTGCTATAACGCCAGTGGCGGCGTGGATTCAGTAACTGAAGCAATTAACGCATTTACCAGTACAGTATCCACCACTATTGACTCCGCGCTTGCCTACCTGCCAACTGATTCAGGAGGCTCATCAATTGCAGGGCAGCACTTTGCCTCAATTTTATGGAATATGCAGGAAATATGCATCGCTTACTACGGCGCTTCTGCCTTCACGCGCAAATGCCCGAACGGAGATAGCCCGGCTTACAGCACCACAAAGAAAGGCTGCGTATGAGAGTCTGGAACAAAGCCTATACTCTGGTTGAGCTTTCCATCGTGCTTACTATTCTTGCAATACTTGCGGCGGGTGGGCTTACCATATTCAGCAAAAAGACTGAGGCTGACCTGATAAAACTCACGAAAGACCGCATGGATGCAATAGAGCGGGCAATTCTGGATTACTATCAGGTAAACGGTTATATACCATGCCCCAGTGATGCTACGCAGGATCAATCCAGCGAGATATTCGGTTTGCACGCCGATGGCACATTTACCCCCACCGATACCTACGATACAACTAACGACCGTTGTTATTATTTCGATGCCTGCACTTCCACCAATTCAACCATGATGTGCGATGCAGGAATCCCCCCGGTAAAGCTTCTGAATCTGCCTGATGAATATGCTTTAGATGGCTGGGGAAGGCGCTTTACCTATCGCGTATCCACTAAATTTGGTAATTACGCTGACTTTTCCGATCAGAACTCCCGTGGTGATATTTCAGTGGTGGACACGCAAGGTAATGAACTGACTGACATCAACCGCCGTGCGCCTTTCAACTTTGGCGCGGCTTATGTGTTATTCAGCAGTGGGCCCAATGGTTATTACGCCTGGCAGTATGATTCCGGAACAAGTCTCTGGAAGCGCCTTGTTCCAACATCCGGAACGACGCAGATGGAGTTTGAGAACCAGGATCACTCCGCCGACCGCCGCTATGTGCAGGATAACCGTGCCGTTTACTTTGATGATATTATGCGCTTCAAGAAAAAGTCGGATATTGAACCACCAAGGTTAATTGTCAGCCCAATGCGCATATCGCAGCCTATCTGCAACACTGCGCGCCTGATTGTTGATAACGGAACCGGGACATTATCCGCCAGCGGTGTGGCCAATGTTCCGCAAGTCGTTAATGTGACATACGAATCAGCAAAAACCATAGTCTCGCTATGTGCCGGTAAAATGCAGACAACTGAGAACTGCATCCCCGGTTTTGTCTGGGCAGGCTCTGACAGCGGCAGGCCGTTTCCTGTAAAACTCATGAATGACTGCCAGCCTAACGGTGTTCAGGCGATGAGCCATAATGTAACATCCAACTTCGGCACACCCCAGCCTGCATTTACTTTAACTTTAACCGGAAGTACACATTGTAACACATCCGGCAACACTAATTTTTTGAACAGCCAGTTTTACGTTAATACTCTTTATAACATCAGCATAACCCGCTCAGGAACCGTCACCAATATGGGAACCGGAGCCTTGCAGGTTAGAAGCGTGGCGGTAACCGGCACTGCCGCCTCACCAACCTGGGGAACAGCGGATAGCTGGCAGAACGTGAATAACGGAGCCGCCACCTTCACTTTTACTCAGGCCGGAGTTTTGCAGTTTGCCATAAACTCCGACAGTTCCGGCTCCTGCGCCGATAACACCGGAACGTATAGTATTACTATAGAATAAGGTTGGCTAAATACTGCATGATGATCTTGTGCGCTAAAATCAGTATTACAATTCCAAGTATACATATTATAAGGCCAATCCTTCTGAGCCATAAAGCGCGCTTTGGTGTACGGGATAGCTCAATGCCGATAATTGCTCCAAAAATATGAATACCTGCGGTTGTCAGCATAAAGCCGGCGGTATAGCCCATTAAGCTTAATGCCAGCGTAGCCCCTGCGCCGTGCAGGTAGCCATGACATACCGCAAAAAGCGCGGTAAAAATCATGGCTATGCTTATGGGAAATTTCTTCTCCCGGTAAATGGCAAAGCCCAGCACGATTAAAGATAATACAATGCCAATGCGGATAGGCAGCCAGACAGTATCGCCAGATATTTTATAGTCTATAGCCCCCCAGACGCTTGCACCCGCCATGACTGATACGAAGGTGAGCGGAACCATCCATATAGCTCTGCCGCCCATTTGCGCACTAAGCAGCCCTACGCACAGCATGGTGAGAAAATGCTCAATACCTGTAAGCGGGTGCGTTACGCCATCAATAAAAGTGAAATTCGCGCCCTCAGGATGCGCCAGGGCAGAAGCTGGAATCAGCATGGCGAGGCAGCACACAGCAAGACGGATTATAAGATAGTTCAGCATGTCAGCTAATTAAAATGTCTTGAAGAATGTATAGACCTATAGCGGCTATAGTGAGGCCTGTATAACGCAAAATTTCTCTGCCATAGCGAATTTTCTCTCCTACATAGCCAATCATCACACCAAGTATGTGTAGGCAAGCCGTTCCTATCATGAATCCCGCCGCATATCCATACGGGCTTGAAATTTCAGGCATCTCCCGCCCATGCGCGTAGCCATGACATAACGCGAATAAAGCCACGAAAATAAGTGACACTGAAGCCTCGCACTTTTTCTGGAAGAAGATAGCTCCACCAAGAAAAACTACCGATAACGCAATGCCTAACTCAACAGTCGTACCCGAAATCTGCGGATCTGCTAAACTAGAAGGATCCACTCCCAACATTAGAATAATAAGAACTACCCCAACAGGTATTAGCCAGAGAGCAATTCCAGCACCTACTGCCATAACAGAGACAAAAGTAATGGGTAGTAGCCACACTGCCCGGCCGCCCATCTGCATACTGAGTATGCCAACGCTTACCATTGCCAGGAAATGGTCAAACCCCAGCACCGGGTGCGTCAGGCCTGCTTCAAAACCGCTTCCGCTTGCGGCATTATGCGCCAGCGTCAGCTCTGGGATGCTAAGAATTATAAGCAGCAGACCAAAAAATCTCAAAATGCCGGGCAACATATCCATCCAGTATGATTGCAATTTGCACAAGTTTGTAGCAACTCTATACCCAATAATTTTAACATAGAATCTTAAAAATGCATAAGGCTATAGAAGCGGTGCTCTCCCGCCCGGCGGCTGTTATAATGGTGCTGCTTCTGGTGTTTATAACCGGGATTGGTTCTTTCAAATCCATGCCTTTAGAATCAGCACCGGATGTAAAAATTCCGTTCATATATGTATCCGTGCGCATGGAAGGCGCATCCCCGCAGGATGCTGAGAGGTTGATAGTCAAGCCGCTGGAGAAAAAACTCTCAAATCTGGAAGGCCTGAAAGAGATAAAAGCCCAGGCGGTTGAGAGCTATGCCTCAATTGCGTTGGAGTTTCAGGCCGGGCTGGATGCTGATAAAATGAAGCGCAACGTGCGCGAGAAAGTGGACGAAGCCAAGCCGGATTTACCAAACGATGCTGACGAGCCAGTGGTGACGGAAGTATCCTTCAGCCTGTTTCCTGTCGTGAATGTCATTTTAAGCGGCACGGTTCCCGAGCGCACACTGCTGGCGGCAGCGCGTGACCTGGAGGACAGGCTGGAAGCTATCAATGGCGTTTTGGATATAGACATTGCCGGCAACCGTGAAGAAGTGGTTGAGGTGATAGTAGACCCCATGATGATGGAGAGCTATAATATATCCCCGTCGCAGGTGCTGGAGTCCATCACCTACAACAATGTGTTAGTAGCGGCGGGCGCGATTGATAATGAGAAAGGCCGTTTCCCGGTACAGGTTCCCGGGCTGATAGACGGCTTGAAAGAATTATACAGCGTGCCCGTGAAAGTGGATAACGGTTCAGTTCTCACCGTGCGGGATATAGCTGAAGTGCGGCGCACCTTCAAAGACCCTAGAAGCTTCGCCCGTGTAGGTGGCGAACGTGCAGTGGTGCTACAGGTTAAAAAGCGTACGGGAGCTAATATAATAGAAACCGTGGAGCGGGTGAAGAAAGTGGTGGAGGAGGTAAAACCCTATTGGCAAGGGGCGATACAGGTCACCTACTCGCAGGATACCTCAAATGAAATCCGCACCATGGTGAGCGATCTCATCAACGGCCTGATAATCGCCACACTGCTGGTTATGCTACTGGTGCTTACCACTATGGGCTTGCGCTCCAGCGCCTTGGTGGCTCTGTCCATCCCTGGCTCATTCCTGCTGGGGGTGATCTGCCTGCATCTTTTGGGTGTGACTTTAAACATCGTGGTGCTGTTCAGTCTGATTTTAGTGGTTGGGATGCTGGTTGATGATGCGATAATAGTCTGCGAGTATGCCGATCGTAAAATGGTGGAGGGAGTTCCGGCAAAATCGGCGTATCTTGATGCAGCCAAACGCATGGTGTGGCCGGTAGTCAGTTCCACCGTCACCCCAGTTATGGTGTTTCTGCCGCTGCTGTTCTGGCCTGGTGTGGTGGGGCAGTTCATGAAATACATGCCAATTACGGTGATATTCACCCTTGGCGCTTCGCTGCTGATGGCGATGTTTTTCCTGCCTGCCATAGGCCAGCGTATCGGCGGCGTAGGCAGAGTGACTGAGGAGGAACGCCGCGCCATGATTGCCAGCGAGGAAGGAAGATTAGAGGATTTAAAAGGCGCATCAAAGCGTTATGCCAGCATAGTAGCCAGGCTGCTGAACAGGCCAGGCGTTTTTGTAGCGGTGATTTTCCTGGTCATGATAATGGTGTTCACCTATTACAGTTTTTTTGGCACGGGTACTGAATTTTTCCCGGAAATTGAGCCGGAAAACGCAGTGGTGCAGATTAAGGCGCGTGGCAACCTCTCCACCCGTGAGAAGGATGAAATTATCCGCGCTGTAGAATCAAGAGTGCTGGATATGGCCGAGATCAAGGTTCTATATGCCAGGTCAGGCGAGATGGGTCAGGGGGACTATGCAGAAGACCTGATAGGCCAGTTGACTGTGGAGTTTATAAGCTGGGATAAACGCCGCAAAGCTGATGCAATATTATCAGAAATAAAACAGCGTCTGGCGGATATACCAGGCATAGTGGTTGACGAACAGAAACAGCAGGGCGGCCCACCTACGGGCAAGCCGATTCAACTGGAATTCCGCAGCCAGGAATGGGATGTTTTAAATACGGAATTTGCAAAATTCCTGGAGCTAATCAAGAACGATCAGGACTTGATAAACGTGGAGGATACCCGCCCCGTGCCAGGCATTCAGTGGAATCTGGAGGTAAACCGCGAAAAGGCGGCGCAGTTCGGGGTTAGCATCGCCGCGCTTGGCTCCATGGTGCGTTTTGTCACCAATGGCCTCAAAGTTGGCTCATACCACCCTGATGATTCAACTGAGGAAATAGATTTTATTGTAAGGTATCCGGAAGATGTGCGTACACTTTCCCAGCTTGATCGCCTACGCGTTTATTCCAATCAGGGGCTAATACCTGTAAGCAATTTTGTCACCCGTATTCCGGCGCATGAAGTGGCCAGAATCAACCGCTCTGATGGCCTCAAGGTTTTATCTTTCAAATCTGATTTAAAACCGGGAATTCTGGCGGATGACAAAGTGCGGCAATATGCAGCGCTGCTTAAAGATAATCCGCCTGATCCAAAAGTCAGCATACGCTTCAAGGGGGAGGATGAAGAACAGAAAGCCGCAGGCGCATTCCTGGCTAACGCCTTCTTAATCGCTCTGGCAAGTATGCTCATAGTATTCGTGGTGCAGTTCAACAACCTGTTTCAGGCGTTGGTAGTAATGAGCGCGGTGTTTTTCTCAACCGTTGGCGTGGTGCTGGGGCTTATCATCACCAACCAGCCCTTTGGCGTGGTTATGTGCGGCATCGGCGTGATTGCGCTGGCGGGTATCGTGGTGAAGAACAACATAATTTTCATAGATACCTATAACCACCTGCGTCATAATCTGGCGGAGCGTTATAAAGGCAGGGAGCGTCAGCTAGTATATGACTGCCTGATGATGACAGGCGTACAACGTATGCGCCCGATTCTGCTCACCGCTTTTTCAGCGGTTCTGGGGCTACTGCCCATGGTATTCCAGATGAATATTGACTTGCTTGAGCGGAAAATCAGTTTCGGCTCCCCCTCCAGCCAGTGGTGGACGCAGCTTTCAGCATCCATCGCCGGGGGGCTAACGTTTGCAACCGCGCTCACACTCTTCTTCACCCCCTGCCTGATTATGTGGGGGTATAATTTGAGAAGCAAACCAATATTCTCTAGGTTTCTGTCAGCTAAAAGGGATTTGACCTAATATGGTTATGTTATGTGATATTTTGCAGGCACTGAATATAACTGATGCAGATACGGCGGAAGCTAAAATTTCCGGCATAACTGCCGACTCGCGGGAGGTGAAAGAGGGCTGGATTTTCTTCGCCATTCCCGGCCACAAGACTGATGGTTCGCAGTACATACAGGATGCGCTAACCAAGGGCGCAATAGCGGTAATAAAGCAGAAACCAGAAACCAGAAGCCAGAAGCCTGAAGGACTGATTTTTGAAGTCCCGAGTGTGCGTCTGGCGTTATCAAAAACCGCCAGCTTATTTTATCCGCAGCAGCCAAAATTTATCGCAGCGGTAACGGGGACGGACGGTAAAACCTCAACCATAAATTTCCTCAATCAGTTACTGCATCTGGCTGGTCTCAACAGTGCTTCAATTGGCACTCTGGGAGTATCCGCACAAATAAAATCCGCAGATAAGGGCGGCATAACGCTGCACGATGCTACCACGCCTGACCCCGTGTCACTACACCGCACCTTGCGGGAGCTTGCTAAAAATGGGATAACTCATGTGGCAATGGAAGCCTCTAGCCACGGCCTGCACCAGCACAGACTGGACTGTGTAATATTAAGCGCGGCAGGTTTCACCACCTTCTCGCAGGATCATCTGGATTATCACCATACCATGCAGGAATATCTGGATTCTAAACTGCGTTTATTCTCTGAAGTTCTGCCACCGGGCAAAACAGCCGTGGTAAATGCTGACGATGCTGCATGCGAGGCGGTTTTGAATGTATGCCGTATGCGCGGCCATCAGGTTTACACCTATGGCAGGAATGGCCGCGAGATAAGAATCATGAATATAAACTACGCCAGTAGCGGCCTGGTGGCGGAAGTTGCGGTGGCCTTCCCTGGAATGAGGGCAAGGGAGGAGAAAATCTACCTGCCGCTGGCGGGGGATTTTCAGTTATGGAATGCATTATGCGCTTTTGGTCTAGGCATAGCGGCTGGCCTGAATATTGACCTGCTGCTGGAATTATTACCACGCCTTCAGGCAGTGCGCGGCAGGCTGGAAAAGGTGGGTGATTATAATAGACTTCACTCAAAACTCGCTGCGGTGAGCAAAATGCGCGAAGCGAGCATCGCAAAAACGCAAGTGTACACAGAAGTACATGCGGATTTGAGAAGCATAGCGACAAGCGAGTTTGCCAGCGCAGTAGAGTTTGGAGAGAAGTCTAATAGTGGCACGGTTTACGTAGACTATGCCCATACTCCGGCCGCCCTTGGCCGCGCCATTGAATCACTGCGCCGCCATACTAACGGCAAACTGCATGTTCTATTTGGCTGCGGGGGGGATCGTGACCCATCCAAGCGGCCACTAATGGGGGCAATAGCGGCGGAGAAAGCCGATACGGTAATAGTGACGGATGATAATCCCCGAAGCGAAAACCCCGCAGATATTCGCGCCCAGATAATAGCCACCTGCCCGAATGCTACGGAGATCAGTGACCGCCGGGAGGCTATAGCCCATGCGCTCAGAGCCATGGGGCATGGAGACATTCTGCTTATCGCAGGTAAAGGGCACGAGACTTACCAGATCATCGGCTCCACCAGACACCATTTCGATGATTCTGAGGAGGTCAGGAAGCTGCTTGCACTTTAAGAGCATGAACAGGCTCTAAGAGGCTTTTCGCGGTTGCCAGATACCGCCTGCTGTGTTATGGCATTGATATGGTTATAAACTCGAAAAGAAATTATATACTGCTCGCGTTTCAAGGGTGTGTTTTTTTGAGGTTAGTTTGCGAGCAGTATAGACGCGCATGGGGCTGGTGGGGCGGCCATGCGCAAAACATAAAAGATATACTTATCGCACTCTTGAAGTGCGATAAGTATATCCTGCCGCTACTATCAGTATTCACTATGCCTTTTATGTTAAGCCAGACGGCACGGGCTGCTGATGCGAAATTTGCATTTCCGGTAGTATGCGAATATGGCCGTGATTGTTTCATCCAGAACTTTGTGGATATGGATTCCGGCTCAGGCTACACTGATTATAAATGCAATTTTTTAGCATACGATAAGCACACCGGGACGGATATAAGGCTCCGTAACCTCAAGGAAATGCAGGCCGGGGTTGCGGTGTTGGCCGCGCTTGACGGAGTAGTCAAGGGCGTGAGGGATGGTGTTGACGATAAAGGCGGCAATGCTCAAGATGCTTCAGTTAAAAATCGTGAGTGCGGTAACGGCTTAGTGATAGATCATGGTGGTGGTTATGAAACTCAGTACTGCCACATGAAAAAAGGCAGCATCAGGGTTCAAAAAGGCGACAAAGTCCGCACGGGAAGTGAACTGGGGGAAATAGGGCTATCGGGCATGACGGAATTTCCACACCTGCATTTTGAAATCCGCATGAATGGCAAGCCTGTTGACCCGTTCAGCGGCATGGAGGCCGACCAGGGTTGTGGCACAGTCAAACAGCCCTTGTGGAACGACAAAGCCATGAAGAAACTGGTATACATAACAACAGAGGTACTTGGTGCTGGGTTAGCACCGGTTGTGCCCGATGTTAAAAGCGCCCGTGCAGGAAGCCTGGAATATACAACAATCAACGCAGATAATAAAGTTCTCAGCTTCTGGGCTGAAGTTTTCGGCCTTATGAAGGGAGATATTATCAGCACAACCATGCTTGCCCCAAATGGCGCAGTACTTGCTGCAAATGAGAAAAGGCTTGATTCATCAAAAGCGGTTTATTTCCAGTATGTGGGCAAAAAGTATGCGGGTGGCATACCAGCGGGTGAATACAGCGGCGCACTCAAGGTTAAAAGAAACGGGCAGCAATTATTATACAGAACTTTCAGAACATCTGTAACATCAATCCCGTAGACTAGACTGCACTCTTCAAACGATAGCGGTATAGGGCATTTCAGCGAGGATTGTCTCGCCGCCTATGGAAGTCTGGCCAGGTAAAACGTTTACTGTAGCACCTTCCGGCAGGTATATATCTACCCGGCTGCCGAAGCGGATCATGCCGAAACGCTCAGCAGATGCCATTTCCTGCCCCTCAGTAACCCAGGTGACTATACGCCTGGCGATAAGCCCGGCTATTTGCGTTACGATGATCTCACGGTTTCCGGCAGTCTTGATTATCAGTGAGTTTCTCTCGTTATCATCACTGGCTTTATCTAATGAGGCATTCAGGAATTTACCTGCACGGTAAGATATTTTAGTAACCACACCCGCCAGTGGCGCACGGTTGATATGCACGTTAAAGGGACTCATGAAAATGCTGATGCGCGTCATCACAACATTACCAAGCCCAAGTTCAGGCGGCGGAGAAGCCTCCCCTATCGCTTGAATCAAGCCGTCAGCCGGACTGATTATATAATCAGCCTGTACAGGTGCAACCCTCTCAGGATCACGGAAGAAATATACACACCATGCGGTTAGCAGAAAACCGATAATTCCCAAAAAACAGGATATAGCCAACAGCAGTAGTGACACAACCGCGAAAGCAGCAATGAATTTATATCCCTCGCGGTGGATAGGAACCAGAATCGGTTTTAATGTATGTTTTATACTCATGGGTGTGGATGTTACCTTAGCGTTTCCCCATGTGCAATAGACTTCTCTCCAAACTCTACTGCGCTGGCAAATTCGCTTGTCACTGGCTGCGCTAAGCTACACAAATGAGGTTTACTCATCTGCAAGCTAAGCTTAGC
>CAYTOJ010000026.1:0-18978 GCA_964439415.1 uncultured Rickettsiales bacterium | reverse complement strand
TTAAGTGATGTCATTTCAGGGGTATATTTTCTTGTATATTAAGGGGCTGCCGCCCGTCACTGCTAAAAACAGACATGGGATACCCCATGTCTGTTTAAGCTGTGACGCTTCGCACTTCCCCCGCCGCGCCGGCGCGCTCACCGAAGGTCGCAAGAAAATGTCACTCTTGAAACGCGAGCAGTATATTCCCCCCTCGGAAATCTGGCGCTCGCAAGCTCGCTACCCAGATTTCCGCTCCCTATGCTCGCGGTGGAAGATGCTACGGAGCTATTTTCCCCGTTGTAATTCCTACAATTTTTAAACTTGTCGGGTGGTGAGCTCCTGCGGTATATCTTTTATTTGTTAAGGGGCGCGCACGCCCACTTACAGCGTCCCCTTAAGCGCCTGGCGCAGGTCGCTGCGCTCCAAAAAGTCAATTCTCGAAACGGTAGGAGTATACTTGCAACATACATTGAACAATGGCATTGATAGTTTAGAAGCATACGAGATACTAAAATTAACAAGATTTCCCGCTACATCCTGAACGCCCTGCTGGGGCCAACCATGTTCATAGCCATGCTGCTGACAGGCATTATATGGCTGAGCCAGTCGCTGCGATTTATTCAATTCATAGTCAATCAGGGGCTGCCGCTGGGTAAGTTTATTTACCTCACCAGCCTGATGCTGCCGGCATTGATTGGCATACTGCTTCCTGTTTCCCTGTTCATAGCCGTGATGTACGCCTATAACCGCCTGGTTACTGATAGTGAACTGGTGGTGATGGAAAACTCCGGACTCAGTCACTTCCAGCTTGCCCGCCCCGCTATTATTTTCGCAGGGCTGGTGACTATGCTGGGCTGGTTTATATCGCTCTACCTGCTGCCCTCCAGTTACCGTGAATTTAAAACCATGCAGAGCATGATCCGCAACAACTATGCGGCCATCTTTTTGCAGGAGGAGGTTTTTACCTCCCCAATCAAGGACTTGACGGTTTATATAGGCAAGATGGATCAGAGCGGCCTGCTGAGTAATATATTTGTTCACGATAACCGCAAGCACGCCAGCCCGGTGACTATGATAGCCAGTGAAAGCAGGCTGGAGCAAACCGCTGCGGGTCCACGCATAGTGCTTAAAAACGGCAGCAGGCAGGAAGTGGACAAAGCGCGTGACCGCCTTTCCATGCTTTATTTTGATGAATACACGCTTGACCTTAATGTTTTTGAGAACCGCAGCGCCGCCAAGCGGGAAATGGAGCCGGAAGAGCGGTATATAAGTGAACTCCTTTATCCGGAGGACACAGTGGAAGAGGATGAACTGAAAAGGCTGCGCGCTGAGGCGCACCAACGCATCACCTGGCCAATATTTTCACTCTGCCTCACCATGATTGCGCTTTCTTTCACTCTGGGCGGGGATTTTAACCGTCGCGGTATGCTCAAGAAAATAGTGAAAGCCAGTGTAATCGGTGCGGTCGCCCTGGCGCTGAACTTCATGGCGCTGAACCTGACCTATAAAAACAACTACTTTGCACTGCTGATGTATGCTAACCTGTTGTTTTTCATCGCAGCACCGCTTGTGATATTAATGATGGAAAAAACCCGCAAGGCCAGAGTTCATTAATCCCTTGATTACCCTGCAATAATCCTCTCCAGATAGCGCGCCACCGTATCCACCTCCAGATTCAGCATGTCACCAGGTTTTTTGAACTGAAATGTGGTGTGTGTCATGGTATGGGGGATTATATTCACGCTGAAAATTCCCCCATTTACACTATTAACGGTGAGCGATACACCGTCCAGCGTTACTGAGCCTTTGCGGGCAATATAACGTGATAGCTCAAGCGGGGCTTTTAGCAGAAAAACCGATGTATCCTTTATTTCCATTATTTCAGCCAGCCCATCCACATGGCCGGAAACCATATGCCCGCCCAGTTCGTCACCTACCTTCAAAGCAGACTCCAGATTTATAGCCGTGCCACTACGCCAATCCCCGGTTGTGGTAAGCCGCAAAGTCTCAGCGGATGCTTGAGCCTTAAAAGTCAATTTCTCATTGTGTAAACTTGCTGAAATTACAGTCAGGCACACTCCTGAGCACGAGATAGAAGCACCGATAGCTGGCATATTGCCCTTCCAGAGGGTGGATATGGAAAACCCCGCACACTCCCCCTCCTCTACCCTCTCCTCCACTTTTCCTATGTTGGTGATTATTCCGGTGAACATTGCGGCATATACTCTTCTAAGACATCATCGCCAAGTTGCTTGATGCATGTACGCTTGAAACATTTGATTTCTTCCATGCTGCTTAAGTTCAAATCCCCAACAGCACTGAGACCCTCACCGCCGATTATTTTCGGGGCGCGGAACCAGTAGATATAATCCACTAATCCACTCTTAAGGAATGAAGTAGTTATACGCGGCCCCGCCTCCACCATCAGTCTGGTGATACCATCCGCCGCCAGTGCATTTAATACTTCCGTCAGATCCAGCCCTGCAAAATCCTCCCGCACGCCGGATAGTTTTATCCCCTTAGCGTTCCAGACTTTCTCCACTATCGCGTTTCTACCGAATACCCAAAGGGGGGATTTTTCACGTGTTTTTACCAGTCTGGAGCCTTTAGGCAGGGCAAGTTCAGAATCCAGCACCACCCGCACCGGGCTGTTGCCTTCAAGGCCTGGCAGGCGGCAGGTAAGCTCAGGATCATCCACAAGTACAGTGCCTATGCCTGTTAGCAACGCATCGAATTTTGAGCGTAACATATGGCTATACTCCCGCGCCTGCACTCCGGTTATCCAGCGGCTGATACCGTTTGACAGCGCCAGCCTGCCATCCACACCGGTTGCAATTTTAAGGGCAATGTAAGGGCGTTTTCTAGTTATGGATGAATAAAATCCGGCGTTAGTATTATCATCCATCTTTATAAGTTCGGTCTGCACCCCGTGCTTTTTAAGGCTTGCCAGACCGCCACCAGAAACCCTTTTATCCGGGTCAATCGCTGCAACTATAACTCTGGCAATACCTGCTTTTATAATAGCATCAACGCAGGGCGGGGTTTCGCCGTGGTGACTGCAAGGCTCCAGGCTTACATACATATCCGCACCCCGTGCCTTGTCGCCCGCCATCTGCAACGCCAGAGTTTCAGCATGTGGCCGCCCGCCTTTTGCGGTAACACCGCGCCCCACAATAATACCTTCCTTTACTATCAAACAGCCCACCGTGGGATTAGGCCAGGTTTGCCCTAAATTCCGGCGGGATAGCATAATCGCTGACTGTAAAAACTTTTCTTCTTTTTCGCTCATTTATTGGTTAGTCCTTATAATCAACTTATAACAGAGCTTGACGATGATTCCAAGATATTCGCGCCCGGAAATGACAGCAATATGGGCGGAGACAAACAAATACAAAATCTGGCTGGACATTGAAACCGCCGCAGCGGAAGGCATGGCTGAAGCCGGCATGATACCGATGGAGGCCGCAAAGCAAATCCGGCTTAAAGGCGGTTTTGACATTGCCCGCATTGCTGAAATTGAAGCGGTTGTTAAGCACGATGTTATCGCATTCCTCACTTCAGCCGCTGAGTTCATCGGCGCGGATGCCCGCTATATGCACCAGGGTATGACTAGCTCAGACGTGCTGGATACCTGCCTGGCGGTGCAACTGGTACAATCCTGCGATTTACTTACAAGCGGTTTAGAGAGGCTGTTAGCCGCCTTGAAAACAAGGGCTGTCCAGCATAAATTCACCCCTACCATTGGCCGCAGCCACGGTATTCACGCCGAGCCAACCACCTTTGGCCTGAAACTGGCGGGGTTCTACGCTGAATTTGCACGCAATATGGAGCGTCTGCGCATAGCCCGGCGAGAGGTTGCAACCTGTAAGATATCCGGTGCTGTTGGTAACTTCTCCAATATTGACCCACAGGTTGAAGAGTATGTAGCGGCAAGGCTTGGACTAATACCCGAGACAATTTCCACACAGGTTATCCCCAGGGATAGGCACGCAATGTTCTTCAGCATCCTAGCCGTTATTGCCAGCAGTATTGAGCGGCTGGCGGTGGAGATACGGCACTTGCAGCGCACGGAAGTCGCGGAAGCTGAGGAGGCTTTCAGCAAAGGGCAGAAGGGCAGTTCCGCCATGCCGCACAAGCGCAATCCGGTACTGTCTGAAAACCTGACTGGTCTTGCGCGCATCGTTCGCGGTTACGTAATCCCGGCACTTGAGAATGTGGCACTGTGGCACGAGCGGGATATTTCCCATTCATCTGTTGAGCGCATGATTGCCCCGGATGCCTGCATAACTCTGGATTTCGCGTTAGTAAGGCTTGCACAGGTTGTGGAAAACCTGGTGATATATCCTGAACACTTAAAGAAAAATCTTGATGCCTCATTAAATCTGCACTTCTCGCAAAGCCTGCTGCTGGCACTCACCCAGAAGAGCCTGAGCCGTGAAGATGCCTATGCAATGGTGCAGACAAAGGCTATGGAGGCCTGGAGTAATAAGCGGGACTTCCAGAAATTAGCACTGGAGTGTAAGGATATAACCGCGCATTTATCCACAAATGAACTGAATGCTATTTTTGATAACAGAAAGTTTGAGAACAATGTGGATATGATTTTCAATAGAGTATTCAATTCATAAACTCTCAATGAGGAAATCTTGGCTTACCAATTCCGGAATCTGGTATTCGAGGGTGGCGGCGTAAGGGGAATAGCTTACGTTGGCGTAATGGAGCTGCTTGAAGAACTGGGCATCACACAGCAGATAAAACGCGCAGGCGGCACTTCCGCAGGGGCTATCAACGCACTGCTTTTCTGCCTGGGCTACAGAGTGACTGAGCAGAGAAAAATCATGGAAACCATGGATTTCAATAAATTCATGGACGATTCCTTCGGCATGATCCGCGATATGAACAGCCTTTTTTATGATTATGGATGGTTCAGGGGGGACTATTTCCGCGGCTGGATCAGCGAACTTATCGCCGCCAGGCTTGGCTCACCGGACGCCACATTTAACGATCTCTACCGCTCCGGCAAACCTAACTTATATGTGTACGGAACTAACCTGAGCACCCGCTTCGCAACCATATTCTCAGTAACCCATAGCCCCACCATGCGCCTGGCGGATGCTGTGCGTATTTCAATGTCCATCCCGCTTTTCTTCAAGGCTGTACGCGACCCCCGTGGGGATGTTTTTGTGGATGGTGGTATTCAGGTGAACTACCCCATCAAGCTTTTTGATCGGGAGGATTACATAGAAAACATAAAAGCTCTCCGCCGGACTGATTATTACGACCAGCAGAATGATATTCTGGAAGCGCAGTCACCACAAAGCAGAAAGCATGTTTATAACAAGGAAACTCTTGGGGTACGCCTGGATAAGAAGGAGGAGGTAGCCCTGTTCCGCTACGGGCGGGAACCAGTGCATCACCGCATAGACAGTTTTCTGGATTATGCAAAAGCTCTGGTACAGACAATCATGAACAACCAGGAAAACTACCACCTGCATAGCGATGACTGGCACCGCACCATATATGTGGACACCCTGGATGTCAGCACAACTGATTTCAACGTGTCGGATGCCAGAAAAAAAGCACTGATAAAATCAGGCTATGATTGCGCAAAGGAATATTTCCGCTGGTTTGACACGCCCAAACCGAAAGAGCCAAAACCAATTAACCGGATTTAGTTCACATGAGCCATCTGCGCTTCAAAGCGTTCAATATGTATAGAATCCATTTTGTCGCGCATTTTTGCTAAGTCGTAAGCCATCTGCATTCTTAGCCAATGTTCAGGGGTGCTGCCAAGTGCCTTCGACACCCTTATTGCCATTTCAGAGGATATGGATGCTTTTGCATTAATAACACGGGATAACGTGGGGCGCGCCACGCCCAGGCGCTGCGCCGCATCCGTCACATTAAGCTCAAGACTCTGGAGACTGTGCTTAATAATTTCTCCAGGATGGCAGAGTTCTTTCATACGCATGTTTTTTCTCCTTAATGATAATCAATCAGATCAACATCAAACGCCTCGCCATTCTCAAACCCGAAAACAATTCTATGATTTCGAAAAACTGAAACGCTGTATACTCCACGCATATTTCCAGTAAGCGCGTGGAAGCCGAAACCGATTATATCAAGCTCATTAATATGCTCTGCTTCGTCAAGGGTGGTTAGATACATTGCAGCTTTTCCTGCAATATCAGGAGGCAACCCACTTTTGTCATTGCGTTGATGTAAGCACTTCAGACCACGGTGTTTAATGCTTCTAATCACGATACAAATGTATCGCGTACCGTTACACGAGTCAATGGGTATCGCTCTAATCCAGCCTGAGCCGTATAGATGCTGCGTGCGCTTCCAGTTCTTCTGCTTCGGCTATGCGCAGTGCATGTTTGCCGATTATCTGCATCCCTCCTCTGGTGCAGGCTGTGACCGATGTCCGCTTCATGAAATCCAGCACTGACAGGCCGGATGAAAACCTCGCCGCCCGGTTGGTGGGCAGCACATGGCTTGCGCCTGCTATATAATCACCCAAAGCCTCAGTAGAGTAAGCACCTAAAAACACAGCCCCGGCATTGTTTATCTGGCTGAAAACAGCCTCAGGATCATTGGTTATAATTTCCAGATGCTCCGACGCGATTATATTAGCCGCCATAACCGCTTCTTCCAGATTTGCGGCAATGATAATAATGCCGTTCTTCTCCAAGCTCTGCGTTGCTATTTCCCGCCTTGGTAATTGAGGCAGCAACTTATTAATCTCCACCTCAACCTGCTTTGCCAAATCTTCAGAATCGGTAATCAGTATCGCCCTGGCCTGCATGTCGTGCTCCGACTGCGCCAGCAGGTCAGCCGCCAGCCATGCCGGATTCGCACCCTTATCTGCTATTATCGCCACGTCAGAAGGTCCCGCTATGGTATCTATACCGATATGGCCGAATAGCTGGCGCTTTGCCTCAGTCACGTATGCATTGCCAGGCCCCGCCACCTTGCATACCGCGCTCACACTTTGTGTGCCAAAAGCCAATGCCGCCACCGCCTGCGCGCCGCCTATTTTATATACACTTGTAATACCACAAAGCCTAGCCGCAACCAGCACTGCCGGATTTACCTCGCCCCCCGGTGCGGGTGTTGCGATTGCCAGCTTTTTCACCCCCGCCACTTTTGCAGGAATAGCATTCATGTACACCGAACTGGGCAGGCTGGCCGTGCCACCCGGAACATATAAACCAGCTGAATCCAATGCGCTCCACCGCCAGCCGAGTGTTATGCCAGTATCATCAGTATAGGTGCAGTTCTGCGGCAACTGCCGTTCATGGTAATCCCTCACCCTGTTGATTGCTACCATCAGCGATTCTTTTAAATCATCTGAAACTGCCTTCTCCGCCTTATCAAAATCTGATTCTGTCACCAGTAAAGTATTTTTTTCAGCGTCCCAGCGGTCGAATCGTCTGGTATAATCCAGCAACGCTTCGTCACCGCGTTGTTTTACATCCATTATAATGCCTGCAACACTTGCGCTTATATCAGACTGACCGTAGCCAGGCATTAAAAGCCGCTCCAAAACTTTCCCAAAGTCCGGCTGCGATGTATAAAGCCTATGTGGCATGAAGAACATACCTCTCACGTATCAAGAGTGACATTTTCTTGCGACCTTCGGTGAGCGCGCGCTGCTGGAAGCAGCTATATAGATATATAGCTTGCTTCCGGCAAGCGCTGCGGGGGAAGCGCGGAGCGTCACTGCTAAGAACAGACATGGGATACCCCATGTCTGTTCTTAGCAGTGACGGGCGGCAGCCCCTTAATATATAAAAAACATACCCCTGAAATGACATCATTTAACCACACTCCCCAGACGATAGGGGTAAAGCCTCCCTGAATCTACTGATTATATCATCAATCTCGGCGTGGCGGGTTTTAAAGGCCGGGCGGCTGACAATCAGGCGGGATGATACATCGGCTATTTTCTCAATCTCCCTCAGGCCATTCTCCTGCAAGGTTTTTCCGCTGGATACCAGATCCACAATGCAGCGGCACATGTCTAAAGCTGGTGCTAACTCCACAGAACCGTTCAGCTTCACACATTCCGCCTGTATCCCTTTAGCCGCGAAGTATCTTTTTGTAGTCTCCACATACTTTGTGCCCACCCGCACATGGCTCCAGCGCCGGGGATCATCCCCATCAGCCAGTTCTGCTTTCTCCGCGACTGATAAACGGCAGTGACCGATATTCAAATCCACCGGCGCGTATATATCAGGGTAATTAAATTCCGCTAAAACATCACTGCCGCAAATACCGACTTCAGCGCCACCGTAAGCCACAAACGTTGCTACATCAAAACTTCTGGCTGTTATCAGTTTTATATGGCTGTTATTGGTATTGAACATCAGCTTGCGTGAGCCTTCATCAAAGAAATCAGCTTCCGGCTCAATACCTGCGCGTGGCATGATGTTTTTAAGCTCGTGGAGAATCCTGCCCTTAGGCACGGCAATAATTATCTCGCTTTTCATTCCGGCATTTCTTCCTTAATCGCAGTGCACACAGCTTTTGTGAGCATCTTCAGGTTATGCGGCTCGCACATTCTATGCTCACCTTCCTTATCCAGAATCACCCGCACCTGAGTGCCTGTGATTTTTTCCGCGATTCTAAGGGAAGTCGTCCAGGGAACCTGCCTGTCTTTCATGCCGTGCAACAGCGTTACAGGGCATTCTATGGGAATCTCATCGTAGCTCAGCATCAGGTGCCTGGCCGCCTCATCTATCAAACGTTTGGTGATAAGGTACGGCTTACCGAATTCGGCAGGTATTTCCACTAAACCTTCCTGTTCCATGGTTTTTCGCTGCTCCTCAGTCATACCCAGCAGCAGCCTTTCATGGGTAAAATCCGCCGCGCAGGCTATGCCAATAAACCCTTTTACACGTTCATGCAACTGCATACACAGATGCAGCCCTATCCAGCCGCCCATGCTGGAGCCAACCAGTATTAAATTTCCCTCAGTCAGATTATCTATAACATGTTTTGCATCCGCCATCCAGTCGCCAAGTGCGGCATCCTCAAAACGTCCGCCGGATGCGCCGTGCCCGCGATAATCGAAGCGCACGAAACCCGCCCCCTCCCCGGCGGCGCATTTATGCAGCGCCTCGGCCTTCTCGCCAGTCATATCAGACATAAAACCACCGAGGAACACCACCGTCACGCCTCGCCCATCCAGTCTATCAAAGGCCAGTTCAATCCCGTCAGGAGTTTTTATTTTTCGAGGTGCAAAAACCATATGTATTTCAGTATACAGATACTCTAAATAACCCACTAGTTTTTATTGTTAGAGAGTGGGCTTTCGTTTTATCTACCCCTGAGAATGGCGCGCGGCTATCGACGCCGTTCGAACCCTACCCGAACAACGGGCGGCTGTCATCGAGTTTCCTAAGCATCGGAAAATCTTCATAGATGGGTTTGTTTTCGTCCCAGCCGTAGTGGCGTGAGTGGCGGGTATATTATTGCGGTTTGAGAAGGTAGCCCGAGCTACGGCCACCAGCACCGTCTTTGATCAAGATGCCTCGATCAAGCAGATCAGTGATGTCACGCAAGGCTGTATCCCCCGAGCATTTGCTCATTTTTGCCCATTTAGAGGATGTTAATCTGCCTTCAAAACCACCATCTAATAAGCGGTTTATGATATTACGCTGGCGTTCATTGAAGGGTTGATTGATGTGTTTTTCCCAGAATCTTGCTTTCAGCAAGACAGATTCCAGCGTGCCATCTGATGCCTCAATAGCTCGCCTCAAGCAGCGAAGAAACCATTCAATCCACGGGGTAATATCCAGCGTGGATTTCTGGCTTTTCTCCAGTATCTCATAGTATGCGTTGCGTTCACGCTGTATCTGCGATGACATGCTATAAAACCGCTGGCTACTGCCTTCTGAACGCGCCAGCATCATATCGGCAAGTGCACGGGCAATACGTCCATTACCATCATCAAATGGGTGAATAGTAACAAACCAGAAATGGGCAATCGCTGCGCGTAAAACTAAATCTGACTCTGGCTTGGCATTAAACCACTTAATGAAAGCAGTCATTTCCTTATCTAGTCGTGCGTAATTAGGGGCTTCATAATGCACCTTTTCACGACCTATAGGGCCAGAAACCACCTGCATTGGGCCACTGGTTTCGGTTCTCCATTTGCCTACAGTGATGCGTTGTATGCCGCTGCGTCCTGTAGGGAAAAGTGCTGCATGCCAATCGTAGAGACGAGTTTTAGTAAGCTGTTTTTCATGGTTGCGGGTGGCATCGAGCATAATCTCAACAATGCCCTCTACGTTACGCGGAGCAGGAATATCGCTGCCGCCAATATCCAGTCCAAGTCTTCTCGCAATGGAGGAGCGCACCTGTTGCAAATCTAGCTTTTCGCCCTCAATCTCCGAAGTCTTGATAACATCTTGTGTCAGGGTTTCCAAGGTGGCTTCCTCACGTAGCAAGAAGCCCAGTGCTTCCATGCGCCCCAGTAATCTGCCCTGCAAGTGCCTTACCTCTGCCAGAGGCGCAGCAAGCATTGCCTGATCCCAGGTGAATTCTGGCCAGCTTTTTCGCTCATGGATGTACATACAATCTCTTAATCTCCGCATATTATAAGGAGATTATATCCGTTATTCTCCGCACAAGCAAGCATTATTCTCCGCATTATATGCGGTGAATAAGCGTCATATTCGCCGCAGGCGTAAAAGATCCACCTATACAAAATCTATACGGCCTTGAGTTCACTCTATACACCCCTGATACGCGCATAGGTCTAAACATGCTTCCATAAAGGAGGCATCTATGTCGCTGTTGTATATTATTTTAGCTGGCGGGCTCTTTGTGCTGACGCTGGCGTTTGTGGGTTTTTCAGAAAAACTAAGAGGGAGCGGATCATGACGCTGCTGTACATATTGGCAGGTGTCATGACGCTTGCCCTGCTTGGTTATCTTATCGTTGCGCTTCTTAGACCGGAGATTTTCCCATGACGTTTGAATTTATGACTGGCAATGGCTGGCTTCAGCTGTTGCTTTACTTTGCTGTGCTGTTTGCGCTGGTTAAGCCACTCGGCGGCTTTATGGCGCGGGTGTATATGGGGGAGCGCAACTTTCTCTCGCCGCTTCTCGCTCCGATTGAGAAGCTGTTCTATAAGGCAAGCGGCATCAACGCTGAGAAGGATATGCACTGGCGCGAATACGCCACTTCGGTGATCCTGTTCAGTTTGGGCGGCTTTCTGCTGCTGTTTTTCATTTTATTGTGTCAGGGTAACTTACCACTGAATCCTGCTGGCATGGCAGACTTAACGCCGCATCTCGCCTTCAACACCGCTGTCAGCTTCATCACTAATACAAACTGGCAATCCTATGGTGGCGAAAGCACCATGAGTTATTTCAGCCAGATGGCTGGGCTGACAGTGCAGAACTTCCTCTCTGCTGCTTGCGGCATGGCGGTGCTGGTTGCCTTGATCCGTGGACTTTCGCGTAAAAACACCAATGGTATCGGCAATTTCTGGGTCGATATGGTGCGGAGCAATCTTTACATCCTGCTGCCACTCTCGCTGATCTGGACGGTGTTACTGAGTAGCCAAGGCGTGGTGCAGACATTCAGTGACTATGTAAAAGTTCCGTTTGTGGAATCACAACAGGTGGCAGAAGTAAAAGATGCTGCGGGCGTGGTTACACAAAAAGCGGAAACCGTGACCGAGCAAACGATTGCGGTTGGTGCCGCTGCATCGCAGATCGCGATTAAGCAGCTTGGCACGAATGGCGGCGGATTCTTTAACGTGAACTCCGCACATCCGCTGGAAAACCCCACACCGCTTTCCAATTTCCTGCAACTATTGGCAATCCTCATGATTCCAGCTGCGCTTTGCTACACGTTCGGCAAAATGGTGGGTGATACCCGTCAAGGCTGGGCGGTACTGGCGGCAATGACGGTCATTTTTGTGCCGCTACTCTTCTTCGGTATTGCACAGGAGCAAAACGGCAACCCCAAATTTGCCGCGATGAGCATTGACCAAACCGCAAGCAATTTACAGTCGGGCGGCAATATGGAGGGCAAGGAAACCCGTTTCGGCATTGTGAATTCAGTGCTGTGGGCTTCGGCCACTACTGCCGCTTCCAATGGTTCGGTAAACTCCATGCATGGCTCTTACACGCCGATGGGTGGCTTTGTGCCGATGTTGTTCATGAAATTCGGCGAAGTCATTTATGGCGGTGTCGGCTCTGGGCTTTATGGGATGCTGGTGTTTGTCGTGGTCGCGGTGTTCATCGCTGGCCTGATGGTTGGGCGCACACCCGAATATCTCGGCAAGAAGATCAATGCGTTTGAGATAAAAATGGCCTCTATTGCCATCCTTATGCCATGCGCTGCCGTGCTTATCGGCACTGCGGTTGCGGTGATGACGGATGCAGGACGCGCAGGCGTACTCAATCCTGGGGCGCAGGGATTCTCTGAAGTGCTGTATGCGCTCACCTCCGCCAGTAACAATAATGGCAGTGCCTTCGCGGGTTTAACGGCGAACACGCCCTTCTATAACACGCTGCTCGGTATCTGCATGTTGTTTGGGCGGTTCTGGGTCATGATTCCCGTTCTTGCCATTGCTGGTTCACTTGCTTCCAAAAACACTGTTCCGCCTTCTGCTGGTACTCTGCCCACCCATACACCGCTCTTTGTAGCAGTGCTGGCTGGCATTGTGGTGCTGGTGGGCGTGCTGACCTTTGTGCCTGCCTTGGCACTCGGTCCCGTCGCGGAATATTTCAATCTGATTAAAGGATAATCCTATGTCAAAAGCACATGTAGAAAATGGCTTATTGGATAGCACGAGCATAGCAACCGCTATCAAGCAGTCTTTCCGTCGCCTTAGCTGGAGTTACCAAGCACGCAATCCCGTGATGTTTCTGGTATTTGTTGGCTCGATTGTCACCACGTTGATTTTTGGCTGGCAGCTATTCAACCCCACGGGAGAGCCCACTTGGTTTATCGGCCATATTTCTTTCTGGCTGTGGTTTACGGTGCTGTTTGCCAACTTTGCGGAAGCGATTGCCGAAGGAAAAGGTAAAGCACAGGCCGATAGCCTGAAAAAAGCCCGTCGCGATGTATCCGCAAAGAAGCTGAGTTCGCCCAAAGACCGCGAGCGGTTTGACATGGTTGCGGCTAATATGCTCCGTAAGAATGACTATGTGCTGGTAGTCGCTGGTGATTTCGTGCCTGCCGATGGGCAGGTCATTGAAGGCATTGCCTCGATTGATGAAAGTGCCGTGACGGGTGAATCTGCACCTGTGATCCGTGAATCAGGCGGCGACCGTGATGCGGTCACAGGTGGCACCCGTGTGCTTTCGGACTGGATTGTGGTGCGCGTGACTTCTGACCCAGGCGAGTCATTCCTTGACCGTATGATTGGCCTTGTGGAATCTGCCAAACGCCAAAAAACACCCAATGAGATTGCGCTTTCTATTCTGCTTGCCACGATGACCATCATTTTCCTGCTGGTATGCGCCTCGTTATTGCCTTTCTCGCTGTTCAGTGTGGAGCGTGCGGGGGCTGGCAGTGTCATCACTATCACTGTGCTGATTGCGCTGCTGGTGTGCCTAATCCCCACTACCATCGGTGGCTTGCTATCCGCCATCGGGATTTCAGGAATGCAACGGCTAATTAAAGCGAATGTGATTGCAACGTCAGGCCGCGCCGTTGAAGCCGCTGGTGACGTGAATGTGTTGCTGCTGGATAAAACAGGCACTATCACCTTCGGTAACCGTCAGGCGGTGGAGTTTTACCCCGCGCCTGGTGTGACCGCGCAGCAGCTTGCTGAAGCCGCCGAACTTTCTTCGCTCGCGGATGATACGCCAGAAGGTCGCTCTATCGTGGCACTGGCTCGGGCAAAATATAACCTGCCAGAGAAACACCCCAAAGACCTGAACGCGACATTCATCCCTTTCAGTGCCGAGCAACGGGTGAGCGGTATTGTCATTAACGAGCGTCATATTCTTAAAGGCGCAGGCGATGCGATTGCAGAAGTGGTGAAATTGAAAAAAGGCACTGTTCCCGTAGAGGTGGATCGTCAGGTGGAAGAAATCGCTCGTAAGGGCGGCACACCGTTGATGGTTGCTGAGGGCGGAAAAGTGCTGGGTGTGGTGTATCTGAAAGACATCGTGAAGCCAGACATTAAGCTACGCCTCGCGGAACTTCGCAAAATGGGCATTAAAAGCGTCATGATTACAGGCGATAACCCACTCACTGCTGCGGCCATAGCCAGTGAAGCAGGTGTGGATGATTTTATTCCGCAAGCGACACCTGAAATGAAGCTGAAATACATCCGCAAGATGCAGGAAGGCGGCGAACTGGTGGCGATGGTGGGTGATGGCACGAATGACGCGCCAGCCCTCGCGCAATCGGATGTGGCGGTGGCGATGAACTCAGGCACGCAAGCCGCAAAAGAAGCAGGCAACATGGTGGATTTGGATTCAGACCCCACCAAGCTGATTGAGATTGTGGAAATCGGCAAGCAGTTGCTGATGACACGCGGCTCACTCACCACCTTTAGTATCAGCAATGATTTGGCCAAGTATTTCGCCATTATTCCAGCGGCATTCGCCACGACCTATCCCGCGCTCTCTGCCTTGAACGTGATGGGACTTGCAAGCCCACAATCCGCTATTCTATCGGCGGTGATTTTCAATGCGCTGGTGATTATCGCGCTAGTGCCATTAGCATTGAAAGGCGTGAAATATCGTCCTGAAAGTGCTGCGGCCATGCTGCGCCGTAATATCTTCGTTTACGGGATTGGTGGGATCATCACACCATTTATCGGCATCAAACTGATCGACATGCTGCTCGCCAGCGTCGGTTTAGCGTAAGGAGTGAAGGACATGACAATCATTACATCCAATATCCGCCCCACCATCACCATGCTTCTACTGTTTACGGTGCTGTTTGGTTTTGCTTATCCTGGCGTTTCAACTTTAACCGTGCAGACCCTCTTTCCTGAGCAAACACAAGCCAGCCTGATTAAAGGCAAAAATGGCGAAGTGCTTGGCTCAGAACTCATTGGCCAGCCCTTCAGTGAGCCAAAGTATTTCTGGGGAAGACTTTCTGCCACCGCACCTGTGGCCTATAACGCAGCGGCATCTACAGGCTCAAACCTTGGCTCTGCTAACCCTGTCATGCTGGATGCCGTGAAAGCTCGTATAGATGCGCTAAAAGCCGCTGACGCTAACAACACCAAACCTGTTCCTGTTGATCTGGTGACAGCCTCAGGCTCTGGTCTTGACCCTGAAATCAGTATCGCAGCAGCAGAATATCAAATTGCACGAGTGGCAAAAGCACGCAGGCTAGATGAAAATAAGATTCGTGAGGTCTTACAGCGTTTTACATCTAAGCGACAACTCGGTATCCTTGGGGAACCTCGGGTCAATGTCCTTAAACTGAACCTTGCACTCGATGGAAAAATCTAACGCAAAAAGATGTGACGAAGTGAACAATGAGAACAGGCCAAACCCCGATAGCCTGCTGGACTTGGTGAACCATGACCGCAGTGTAAGTTCGCGTGGGAGATTAAAGGTGTTTTTCGGTGCCTCCGCAGGTGTCGGCAAGACCTATGCCATGCTGCTTGAGGCACGCCGCAGGCTGGCGGATGGCATTGATGTCGTCATCGGCGTTGTGGAAACGCACGGGCGCAGTGAAACGGCTGAGTTAACACTCGGTATCCCCGCAATCGCCACCCGCACTATTCTCCATCGCGGGGTTGCTTTACACGAGTTTGATCTGGAAGCCGCGCTAGAGCGCAAGCCCTCCCTGATTCTGATGGATGAATTTGCCCACACGAACGCGCCAGGCTCACGCCATCCCAAACGCTGGCAGGATGTTGAAGAACTTTTGAGTCGCGGCATTGATGTTTACACCACGCTGAATGTGCAGCACCTCGAAAGCATCAACGACATGGTGGCGAAGCTCACTGGTGTGCTGGTGCGCGAAACGGTGCCAGACAGTATTTTTGATGCGTCTGACGACATTGCACTGATTGATATTCCCTCCGATGAACTTCTGAAACGACTCCATGAAGGCAAGGTGTATATCGCCGAAGGTGCCAATAAACGCGCTGCAGAGAGCTTTTTCAAAAAATCAAATCTGGTGGCATTGCGTGAGCTTGCCTTAAGGCGCACGGCAGAACGGGTGGATGCGGAAGGTGATATTCTCACAGCCTCACAAGGCCAGAAAGAAGCGCAGCTTGGACAAAAAATTCTTGTCTGTGTTGGGCATGATGCGCTTTCTGCCCGTGTGATCCGTCATGCCAAACGCATGGCAGCACGCGCAAAAGCAAGCTGGTATGCTGTTTATGTCGAAACAGGCAGGCATGAACGCCTGAATGACAAGGCCAGGCTGATTGTTGATCGCAATTTGCGGCTGGCTGAGAAAATGGGTGCGAGAATCGTGCATATTACTGGCAGCAATGCAGCGGATGAGATTCTGAATTACGCTCGCGACAATGGCTTTACCCGTATTGTCGTTGGCCACAAACGCGGTGCTAGGGCATGGCGTTTCTTTCGTGGCACACTCTATTCCGATTTAATAGAGCATGGCACGGGGCTAGAAATCACAACGGTGACAGACGATTATACCCCTGAGGCATCTTATAGCAGCTTCTGGCTGCAGTATTTTGGCAAGCCCTCCAATTATCTATCTGCGCTTGGAATCTTAGGCGTAGCAACCGTCATTGGTCTGCCCTTCCGAGGCATTGTCGATCCTGATAATCTGACGATGATTTATCTAACCGCTGTGGTGATTATCGCTGCGCGATTTGGTACTGCGCCTTCGGTTTTCTCGTCTTTTGTGAGCGTGGCGGCATTCAATTTCTTCTATACAGAACCGCTTTACACCTTCAGCTTTATTGACCCTGGGTATTATTACACCTTCTCGGTCATGTTTATCACCAGCCTCATTGTCGGATCGCTTGCTTCAAAACTCTCACTGCAAGCGCGGCAATCGCGCAAACGTGCTACCGAAACCAGCACACTCTATGCGCTGACGCGGGAACTTTCCTCCGTTCGCGGCACGCACAACATGGCAGAAGTTGCGATCAAACACATCCGTGACGCATTCAGGATGGATGCGGTGGTCTTTTTGAATGAGAACAATCAGATTGTTCTTATTCCCGCCAACTCTCCCGCAAGAGAACTCAAGGAAGAAAGTGTCGCCCACTGGGTATTACAGAATGGCCAGATTGCAGGGCGCAATACCGATACACTCCCAAGCGCAAAAGGTATGTATATGCCACTCACCGCTGAAGGCGAAACATTTGGTGTGCTGGGCTTAATCCCCACTACGCCTGATTATCAATTCACTAGCAATGAAACCAGCCAGCTTGAAACATTCGCGAGCCTGATGGCCTCCGCGTTTGGTCGCGCCCGTCGCGCCGATGAAGCAGAAACAGCAAAGGTGGAATCGGAAAGCGAGAAGCTCCGCAACGTCCTTCTTTCCTCCGTATCACATGATTTACGCACGCCGCTTGCTTCCATCACAGGAGCTGCCAGCAGTGCCTTGATGTTGAAAGATAAGCTACCCAAAGAAGTCACGGAATTGCTTGGTTCCATTCATACGCAGGCAGCACGGCTGGCCAAGCTGGTGACAAATCTGCTCGATGCGACATCACTTGAATCTGGCACGGTACGGCTTAATAAACAGCCTTACTTTATTCAGGAAGTAGTTGGCTCTGCGCTCACCCGTGTGACAGAAAGCAAAGGCCAGCGCATTATTCAGGCAACCATTGCTGAGGGGCTACCCCTGATCGAAATGGACGGGCTACTGGTTGAGCAAGTGCTGGTGAATCTTCTCGATAACGCGATCCGATACACGGAGGCACAAGGAACCATAACCATCAGCGTTGAAAAAGATGCCGATACATTACGCATTCGCGTGTCCGATAATGGTGAGGGACTACCTGCGGGTGATGAAGAAAAAATCTTTGAGAAGTTTTACACGCAAGGCCATCGCACCGAAGGCAATGCTGGGCTTGGTTTAGCCATCTGTCGCGGTATCATTACCGCGCATGGCGGGATGATATTTGCCAAGAACAACAAGCAAGGTGGAGCCAGCTTCACATTTACATTGCCTGGACTAAAAGCTACTCTGGAGGCGCATGAGTGAGGAATATCAAACATCTGGTGGATTGACACCTATATTGATTATTGAGGACGAATTAGAAATTCGCAAATTTCTTCGTCTGACCCTCACTACGCACGACCTAAAACCCATCGAAGCTGAGAACGGAAAAGACGGTTTGCGCTTACTCACCGCGCAGCGACCAGAGGTCATTATTCTTGATCTTGGGTTGCCTGATATGGACGGAATCGAGATTATCCGCCAGGTGCGTGAATGGAGCCAGATACCCATCATCGTGCTTTCCGCCCGTGGGCAGGAGCAAGACAAAATCACGGCGTTAGAACTCGGTGCCGATGATTATCTCACCAAGCCTTTTGCGGCGGGTGAACTGATCGCTCGTGCAAAAGTTGCCCTGCGCCATGCCAGCCGCCTTAAAGATACTGGTTCTGCAAGCTATGAATGTGATGGATTAAAAGTCGATCTGGCAGCGCGTGTGGTGACACTGGATGGTGAAGAAGTACGCCTTACCCCCATCGAATACAAATTGCTCAGTGTGTTGGTGAAAAATGCTGGCAAAGTGATTACCCATACCCAGCTGCTGCGGGAGGTATGGGGAAAACACAGTGCAGAAAATAACAATTATCTCCGCATTCATACCCAGCATCTGCGCGAGAAACTAAAAGATGATGCCCTCAACCCGCGCTTCATCACTACCGAACCTGGTATCGGTTATCGGTTTAAGAGCAACTGATTTAGGCATCTAAATCTCTACAGCAAGCCCAGTCTTGTCAAATCCCGTAGATTCAAAACCACCAGCACGTTCAGGGTAGCCACGCTGGTTGGAAATGATACGTGTATTTCCCGCCATCTGATCATCACACTCATGCGTGTGACCATACACCCACA
>CAYTOJ010000025.1:16222-19701 GCA_964439415.1 uncultured Rickettsiales bacterium | reverse complement strand
AACCTCAATACATTGATTTATAAAAAGGCAATACCAACGCTTGTGGAGAATTACGGTGTAGAATGGGCGTCACTGGTTCCATGCGCAATTTTTATCTTGAGATAAGTTAGCACTTGTTTAGTTTAGCCGCTTCATAATATACTACTCGTGTATGAAGGGTGCGGTTTTATGCAGTTATTACGCGAGCAGTATAGTCGCGCATGGGGCTGGTTTGGCGGCCATGCGCAAACATATAAACAATATAACAAAAAATACATCTAAGTGTTTTGGGTATAGAACATTAATTCATGGTTGCAAACTGCCTTACCGTTACTTTTCAGGGAGTGGAAGCCAGAGAAGTAAATGTTCAGGCTAAGTTCACCAGCGGTGTTTCCTGTTTTACCGTGGTGGGACTGCCGGATAAATCCATAAATGAATCGAGAGAGCGGGTGAGGGCGGCGATTCATTCGCTTGGGCTTTCACTGCCATACCGCCGGATAATAATCAACCTCTCCCCCGCTGACCTGCTGAAGGAGGGGAGCCATTTTGACCTCTCCATTGCCCTTGCTCTGCTGGTGGCGATGGAGGTAATTCCGCCGGAAGCAGTGGCAAATTATTATGTAATGGGCGAATTGTCACTGGATGCAGTGATTCTGCCTGTCGCCGGGGTGCTACCGGCAGCTATAGAGGCCAGCGCACGAGGCCTTGGCATTATCTGCCCTAAAGATAACGGCGGGGAAGCCTGCTGGGCTGGTGAGGATATGAATATAATTCCGGTCAGCAACCTGCTGGAGTTGATTAACATATTGAAAGGCGTTCATAGCGCCCCCATACCTGAAAAGAAATTTTCCAGCAATAATGGCAATGGCATCTACCCTGACTTTAAGGATGTGCGCGGCCAGGCATCAGCACGAAGGGCTGCGGAGGTTGCCGCAGCAGGGGGGCATAACATGCTGATGGTAGGGCCGCCCGGTTCGGGAAAATCCCTGATAGCCGCGGCATCCGCCGGGATAATGCCGGATATGTCAGCTGAGGAAATTCTGGAAGTCAGCATGATCTACAGCGTGGCGGGAATGTTGCAAAATGGCGAGCTGACAGGTTGCCGCCCATATCGTGAGCCGCATCACTCAACATCAGTTCCGGCGATGGTGGGGGGAGGCAAAAACCCGAAGCCGGGCGAGATTTCCCTGGCGCATAACGGCGTTTTATTCATGGATGAAATTACCGAATACCCGCGTGCTGTGCTGGAATCCCTGCGTCAGCCGCTGGAGACCGGAAACATCAGCATAGCCCGGGTTAACGGGCATGTTACCTATCCGGCAGATTTCCAGCTTATCGCGGCAATGAACCCCTGCAAGTGCGGTTATATGGGTGAGCCTTTGAGAGAATGCGGTAAAGCGCCGCGCTGCGGGGTTGAGTATCAATCGCGGTTATCTGGCCCTCTATTGGATCGCATAGATATAACCATTGAGGTGCCATATATACCAACCGGGGATTTGTTTAAGGAAAGTACATCAGAGCCAACCAGCGCCATTAAAGCCAGGGTGGAACGTGCCAGGGAGATTCAGAAAAACCGCTGGACTGAACTTGGCAGAACAACGGGGAGCAGAATCAACTCTGCGCTCTCAGGAGATGACCTGCAAAAGGCGGCAAATCTTACAGCACAGGATCAGGAATTTCTGCAAGGGGCGGCGGATAAATTCCGCCTTTCCATGCGCGGTTATAACAGGATACTGCGGGTAGCCCGCACCATTGCTGATCTGGATGCTGCTCAAACGGTGCTCAGGCAACATCTGGCGGAGGCACTTAGTTACCGGAATATCAATTTTTCCTGATAAGCCGATATTTTCCTTCCAGGCATTCTATAGTAACCATTCCTTCTGATGTATCCTCCAGTTTTTTGCGCAGCCATGCGGTGTGCGTCTCCAATGTACTGGTTTCAACGTTGTGCGTTAACCCCCATACCTGCTCCAGAATCCGGGATTTGTTAGCACCTTCAGGATTTGTAAGCAGGAATTTAAGCAACTCGCCTTCCTTTTCGGTAAGCTGCGCGGCATCTATGGGCTTGGGGCTGGATAGACGATTACGACTTTCAGAATAATTGATAATACCAAATATTTTTATGGGCTGGTTTTTGCGTATTATCTCCGCCTGCGTGCTCACGGCTTGCAGCAGATCGGCAATTCTTACCGGCTTTTTGAAATGCGCCAGCTTGCGGGCAGAGATGGTTATGGCCTCCGGCGGCGGCTCCGGGTGCAGATCAATATCGCATATAACCGCCGTATAGCCGTTATTTACAGATTCCGGTTGTTTTGCTTCCAGTATATCCTTAAAAACCGCTTCAATATATGGGCTGGTCAGACAGATTATTTTCATGCAAGCAGGTAATAACAACTTTGAACTAATTGACAACCTTGATAAAGGTCTGTTGCTGGATCGCGCAGTTACTGAAATCCGCAAAGGCCGTGCTATCCGCCTGATATCTGGTGATAAGAAGTATCTGGTTTCCTCACCTGAAACGTCTGCAGTTTTTAACGCTGAGTTTCCTGTAATACTGCTGGTAAGCGGTATCAGGCTGAACAGTCTGATGCCGGAGCGTGGCTATCATCATAAAGCATATGCCATGCAAGTGAATAGCGAAACAGAGCTAAACGCTTTTGAGGGTGCATATAATCCGGCCTTGAAGTTTGCTAGCGTGGAAGGGGACTTCACTCTAAGAGATGACTTGAGCTGCCTATTGAAACTTATGCAGATCGCGGAGCTACTGCCAGCGGCAATAATCAGGGAAGTTGATGAAGTTCCTTATGATATGCCAGCAATTACTGAGGATATTATTTTAAACGCAGCGCGTATAAAAGCTGATGGTTTGAAACTGGTAGTGAAGGGATTTGTGCCTTTGAAGGCAGGTGATGCTGAGATCCATGTATTCCGGGATTCATTCGGTGGTCTTGAGCATATGGCCGTGGTGTTCGGAGATTTATCCACTCATAAAGCGCCACTTGCGCGGGTGCATTCATCCTGCTTTACCGGGGATGTTCTGGATAGCCTGAAATGCGATTGCGGCAGCCAGCTACATTTAGCCGTACAGAAAATTGCCGCTGATGGTTGCGGTGTGCTGGTTTATGTAAATCAGGAGGGGCGGGGAATCGGCCTTGCCAACAAGCTAAGGGCGTACAACCTGCAAGCAGAAGGGCTAGATACTTATGAGGCTAATTTAATGCTTGGCTTTGCTGAGGACGAACGGGATTTTCCCCTGGCCGCAGCAATATTAAAAGCGCTGAATGTAGCAAATATCAGGTTGCTTACCAATAACCCCGGCAAAGCGGCAGGACTGGCCATGCATGGCATAAATGTTCAGGAACTGGTATCAGTGATAGCGCCAACCAATGAGAACAGCAAAGAATACTTGAGAGCCAAAGCCAGCAAAGCCGGGCATATCCTGGATTAAGAGGTTGAAGCGATTAGCGGCTATAGGTTACAGGCAGGAGAAACTCAAAAGC